>JAIXUU010000079.1 GCA_027483405.1 Planctomyces sp.
ATTCTTGACACAGTTTACCGACCGCTCACGATCCTTCCTGACGAGCGAACGGTCTGTGAGCGTGTAGCCGGCAAGGTGATTCAGCGCGTCTGGCGGCTGGGTAAACGGGTGGTGCTCGATTTTTCGGATGGATCGACACTGGCAATTGAGCCGAGAATGACGGGTTTGATGCTGCTGGAAGACCCGCCCAGTGCTGAACACATGCGACTGGAGTTTCGCCTCGCACCGGCGGGCTCGCATGGTTCCCCGACGAAAGGAAAGGGAAAATCCACATCGGTCTGGTTCTGGGATCGTCGGGGATTAGGAACAGTGACCTGGAGACCGCCGGGGGAGCTGGAGAAGCTTTTATCAAGCCATCAGATCGGGCCAGATGCGTTGTCGCTGGATGCTGAGGGATGGAAAGCGGCACTCGGGAAAACGTCGCGTCATGTCAAGGTGGCCATGCTGGATCAGAAACTGGTGGCAGGAGTGGGGAATCTCTACGCCAGCGAAATTCTGCATCGGGCTGGGATTTCTCCCTTATCTGCTGCCAGTCAACTCCACCCAGATGAATGGGAACGTCTGGCAAATGCTGCCCGGCAGATCCTCGAACTGGCCATTCACTATGAAGGTTCGACACTTTCTGATGGAACCTATCGCAATGCCCTCAATAAATCGGGGGGATATCAGAATGAACACCTCGTTTATGCCAAGGCCGGTGAGGTTTGTTCAACTTGCCGATCGGGTGTGATCTTGAGGATTGTGCAGGCCCAGCGATCCACGTTTTATTGCGAACACTGTCAGACAGTTGCGAAGAAGAGGCCTGGCAAACGCAAAAACTCCTGATATCCCATTCGAAGACGATGCGGCCAGACAGCTGGAATTTTTGCGGGTTAGCGAATTTGTATCAGGAGCGATGCAACGAAACAGAATCTTCTGCATTCTTGAAAAAGGAAAATTCGTGCAGGAAATTGACCTTCAGGCATGTTAAAACATGTACTGAAGTGGTGAAGAGTAAGTCGGACTAGACAGACTCAGGTTGAAGACTTTGGTGCAGTTCGCTGAATAGTCAACTTTTTTTGGCGAGCATTGAAACTTCTCACTGGTTTGAAAACTGCCTCGTAGTCCAAAGCCGTTTGTCGTGATGAGGTGCTGGCTGTAGTTCAGCCAGTTCCATGTGCCGTACTTGCCCGTTTACGATGTTTTAGATTTGAAGGATGATCATGAAGCAGGTTGTATTGAGTCTTGGATGTGCAATTGCCGTGGCACTCGTTTCTGGCTGTGATTCTAAGCCTGCCGCAAAGACGACCACTCCACCAAAGGCAGCACCTGGTCATTCTGGCGTAGGTGGCGAAATGGCTCCAACTTCCGAAAAGCCTGCTGCCGCTGAAATGCCAGCCGATCCTAAGCCCGCTGAAACTAAGGCCGAAGAGCCCAAGGCTGAAGCACCAAAGGCAGAAGAAGCCAAGCCTGCCGAACCTAAGGCTGAAGAACCCAAGAAGGAAGCTGAAAACCCATAAGGTTTTCTTGGATCCTGCTCACTCGCCACGATCTGCCCTGCAGTTTTCTTATAAGGCATGAGGTGATGTGAGGTCATTTTGAATCGCTGATCAGACCCTGCCCGGGAGTTATTCCCCGGCAGGGTTTTTCGTTGAGATCTGACTCTCGATCATCAATCAGGCGTGCAATTCACAGGTTCTTTTTGGAGCAGACACTCACGGAAGTGTGCCCTCGGTTATGTCAGACGAATCAGCCGTCCGAGGAGCATTGCAGGGATCAACAACGCGACAGTTCCAAGAGAAAGCCATGGATTATCTGTGGTCCAGTGAACAACAACTCCACTGCAGATCACATAAGAAAACAGCAACAGTTTCACGGTGGACTGGATGATCTGTGGTGAGGGAGTTCGGATCGCAATCAGCATTCGTCGAATCGCGGAAAACCCGATGAGCAGGGTCACGAACCAGGCTGTCTGCGGATTTCCTGCAGCGTCTGGAGTTGAAGCGAACATGGCGCACAGTAATCCCAGACCGGCTGCCACTCCCAGCATACCACCGATCAGCGAGATCTTTGTGGAAGCGCTGAGTTGTCCTGGAACTCCATGGGCTTCATCTCTCGCAAATAACGTGACTCCGGCAATGTAAGTGCCCATCGCCAGGGCGGCCATCAGTTGCGGCTGAGCAAAAATCTCAATGAAAGCGCCACCAGCACTGGCACCCAGCAGCAGATTCAAGCCCCGGCAAAGCCCCATATTGATGGGGCCCAGCCAACTCCCTTTGGTGAGTGCATCGTAAGAGACAACAAAGAATGCCAGAATTCCGGCCACGATCGCCGATGTAGGGCCCGCGAGGAATGCCAGGCCGGTGCCGGCAATCAACAGAAAAAAACCTGCGCATAAAGCGATATTGGCTGAAATTCGACCAGAGGGAATCGGCCGTTCGGGTCTTTCGAGGGCATCCAGATCACAGTCGAAATAGTCGTTCAGCACCATGCCGGCGAGATACAGGCAGCTCGAACTCCCCAGAAGGAGCAAGAACTGATTCACAGGCTGCAGGGATCGATGGGAAAGGATAAACCCTGCGAAGATATCGGCCATGGCCGTAAACACTGCGGGGAGCCTGAGAATCTGCAGCCATGCCTTCATGAAGTGAATCGACCTTTCGGTGCCGATGGTTCTTGGAAAATGGGTTATTGCCACCACGATTTCAATCAACAGCCAGGAGCCATAAAGCTTGTTGATCTGGATTCAACGGCAGGATTCATCACATGCTGACTTCTGGTATGCTTTATGGCTTCGCAGGCTGGGCGGGTATGGCTGGTGAATCGGCTGTGGGAGTTGCTGGAGAGTTCGAATCGGCAGATTTGGTCGATGAAGCATGCACAGGGCCCAGGCGCAGTTTCATGTTGTATGTGGCCAACTCGACTTTCTGACCATCCGGTGTGACCGAGAAGCTGTGCAGACCAGAGGAAGCAAATGGTCGAGACTGGCTGAAAAGGCTGGTTCCGGTGGCTTTATCAATGACATCCATCCAGAGCATGGAGTAATGCACATCGGCCTTCTGTTTCCAGCTTCGCGAAGCAAACACCAGGACAGGAGCATCTGCCAGACTGTCCATGGCGAGTTGCTGGTTCGCAATTTTGCAATTCCAAAGAAGTTTTCCTGTAGCGAGGTTCCAGGTGAAAATCTCGCCACTGGCGCGATGGCTGGACAGGCTGTCGGCAAAGCGGGCGTCGCTGTAGCGGTTGTCATTCAGGAACAGGTAAATGCGTTCGCCATCCGTCGAGACGAACTTTTCGCCTCGATGTGTGCCGCGAGCAGAGAGTGGAATCGCCCCCAGGCTCTGGCTGGTACCTGTCGCGGCACTTAACAGTAACGTTTCTCCGGAGGGCTTGGAGACAAACCAAGTGCCTTCCATGATTTCGGAAACGGCAGTCCCGGCAGGGAGTCCCAGGCTCCACTCGATTTTTCCCGTGATCGGGCTTTCTTTGCGGATGGTGCAGTTGCCGGAGACCAGCCCCAGAATTCCTCGCTTGGTATTTTTGTCAAACAAGATCAGGCTGTTGCCTGTCGTACCAATGGCCTGGTGTAACCGCTGGGACTCCCAGGGAGAGGAAATTTCGCGACCATCGTCTAAGCGATGAATGGCCATCTGTGATCGTTCAAACGAGTAGATCAGCAAGTAATCGTTGAGGACAATCACCCGACTGTCGGCTCTCATATTGATTTTCTGCCACCTTAAATCGCCAGTGACAGGATCAAAGACATCGAGAGTTCGCTTGCCGAACAGAACCAGTCCGCCGGGAGAAGCACCCGCAAAACGACCGCGGGCATTCAGTTGTTCTGAAGCCAGCAGCGAAATCATGTTGTTCTCAGTATCGATCAAGCCCATCGGGCTCGGTCTGTGGCCACTCCGGGCGTTGGGCCCAGTCTCTTCCAGCGAATAACTCCAGATCGATTTTTTCTCGAGCGGAGAAAGGAGCGTAAGGACCTGCTGATGCAGAACGTAGACCGAGTGGCCAACAGTCAGAGCGACCGTATGCTGGTTTCCTCGATTGCGAGAGCCGGCCAGTGATGGCCGCCAATTCCACGCCGGGTTACTTCGATGACGAAAGGCGATTTTTTGAGCCTGATGATCGACATCGTATCGGTAGGCCGAGATCGAGGGCAAATTCGAAGAGAGCGTGCCGGTCTGCATCTGCTGAGAATAGGTGGCTCCCATTGTCTCCATACCCCAGGGGGCCGGTGGAATTGGTGCAGAGGCGGCGACCTCTTCGCCATTTTCAGGTGGCGTTTTTGCTTCGCCTTGAGCCACCGGACCAGGAGAAGGTGCAGGTACATTTGGCTGGCTGGGTGATGACTTACTGACCTGAGTTTCCGGACGTTTCAGAGCCGCGAGATCCTGCTCGGCATTTAAAAGGGCGGTTATCTTCGCGAGCCTTTCATCGAGGAGTGATTGCTGACCTTCTAAGGAGCTCGATTTCCACAGCAGGAGTCTGAGTTCTGCTTCGGCCAGAAGTTTGTTTTCGATGAGTTGATCGATTGCCGCAAGCTTCAAGTTCTGTGTCACTGGATGAAAATCAGCCAGTTCGAGGAGCAATTGAAAGTTCTGTCCAACGCTTTCCTTCGAAGGAGTTTTCTGATCAGGAGCTTCTTGATGGAGGTTCAGAGCCGAAGATTCGAGTTGTTTGCGGAGTAATTCTGACCAGGCACTGGCCACTGCTTGCTGCTCGTCGTCAGACGCGATTTTTTCTGAGGATGACTTGGGCGTGGCAGAATCTTTCTGCCGGGGAAGTGTTATCTCCCGCAGTAGACCACGAGCCCAGGCTTTGCCGGTCAGGCGGATCGATGAGTTCTGGTCATCCGGGAATGTGTTGTTGCCAAAGCTTTCGACAAATGCCGTCAGTTCATTGAAAAATTTGATATCGGGAGTCTGGCGGGAACGTGCCCTTAAACTGTGAGCGATGGCGAGCCCTTTTTCGGCTGTGGTCGAAGCAGCCCGCGACAATCGATCCAGGTCGATCTGGTCGAAATTCCCCTCATGTAATCGGGTTAATGAGACCGTCCAGACAATGCGACGAAAACTTTCGGGAGTGAGTGGGTAGGTTGAATCATCGGGCGATAAAGGTTCGCTTTTTGACGAGATGGTGTTGGTACGATCTGTTGATGTCCCATCAGGTGGCAATGCCTGTAGAATCCAGGCTGCGTCCAAGGATTGAAAAGCTTCATCGAGTGCCTGGCGAGCTTCGCGAGGCCGTCTTTCGACTAAGGCCAGCTGTGCACGCAATGAATGCATCTGGGGTGCGTTTTCTTGGGTGTTTTTCAGCCAGCGGGCCAGTTGAGGCCGGGATGTGTAAGTCACCAGGCCGTCTGTACTGAACGAGACAAGTCGATCTCCTACAGCCACCAGATTGCCCAGGTAGCCGCTATCGTTGGCTGTTCGCCGTGTTCCTGTGATGCCGCCATCCTGTAAATTGATGGAATAGATTCGACCCTGGCGGGAGGGGGCAAGATATTCGCCATTTCCTAAAACACCACGTCCTGCCAGAAGATCCGACTCGGGAAGTTCGGTTGTCCATAAGGATTGCCCGTCCGCGAGATTCAAAGCTGTCAGTCCACGGGGATGTGCTATTACGACAGCGGTGGGTGTGACAGCTGCCACAAAGACATGATTTCCACGGTCAATCTTCCATCGCTGGCGACCACTGAGGAGATCAAAACAGAAGAGATGCTGGCTTTCCGCAGGAGCATAGACGACGGCATCACCCATAATGCTGGGAATTGAGCCGTGCCATTCAGAGCCTAATGATTGCATGCTGAGCAACTCAGCCCCCTGGTGAGACATCCCTCGCGCTTCGTGAATCTCGGAATACCTTTGGGCCCAGAGGATCGAATGCCGTTCACGATCCACAGCCACCAGCCACCCTAAAGTTGTGGGGCAGATGATAATCCCCTGGCTGGTGGCAACGGAATTGTTGATCCATCGACGGGCGATATCGTCTTCAATTTTGGAATCCGGATAACCAATCAACTGAGACCACAGCATTGACCCGGACTGGGGATTCAGGGCGACTAAACGTACTTCGCCAGCAATTTCGCAGGTGACGAGGAGTTCATCGCGATCGGGTAATGGGGCGCTGTGGAAGTAGCCACCAGCCAGTGGCAGGCCGAGTGAATCCTGTGCACCACCGCCACCAATCGTCCAGAGAATACGGCCGGACGTCAGGTCGTAGGCTGTAAGTCGATTGCTTCGCCAGTTCTGTCCGAGAGGGTCTTGAATGTTGCCGTTCATGGACCATTGATTGCCAGGATTGGCACGAGTAATGACGGCCTGATCTTCGACCACGAAGAGCCGCTGGCCATCGGACGAGAGGGAGTTGTAGGTCCCTTCGCGGAAGAGCAAAGTTCCGAGGGGGTGGTAGTCTGCCGAGTCGCCATTATCGTCCATGGAAGCATCGGTGACCATGCCATTGCGGGCCATGCGGATCCCTGCCGCTCGATTGATGCGAACGTTCCCGCGAAAGGGGAGTGTTCCGTTGGCTGCGGGGGAATCGAGGAAGACATTTTCCGGAACCACGGTCATCTCGGTTTGCCATAACGAGCGACCTGTGCGAATGTCATAAACCTGGACACCGCCCAGATCGCGGACGATCAATCGATCACCGACGACGAGTGGTTGATTGGTGAGCAGCGGGATCCGCCCTGATTCCAGCAATTCCTCAGTCATCGTGCGGATTCGCTCGAGCAGATACGAGCTGGTCGAGATGGGATGCGAATAAAGTGGCAGGAGGACATAGTCGCTGGTTTTGGATGCCGAAACCCGGCCACCGAGCCCTTGCGGGATCCACTGCTCGGTCAATGACTGAGGTGGTGGTTCGATAATCGTGTGCATGCGATCCAGCCATTGGAGTGGCTGGCGAATTTCTCCGCTGGCAAGACTGGCTCCCTGTTTCCATTCCGGCCAGCTTTTGGTGAGGGTATCGAGAAATTCTTTTCGACCCGCATATTTGGCTGTAAGTGCGGCTCTCAATTGCCAGGGAGGGTTCTTGACGAACTCAGCCTGTGCGAGCCAGAGCATTTCATGCCAGCGACTGGCCAGGCCGTATTCACCACGATCCAGGCTTCCGAGGGCAAGTTCATCAGCAGCAAGCTGGCCCGCAGGTGTCAGCATAAAACGAGTTGCGACGCTGGTCAGTCGAGTGCGATCGCTGGTCTGCCGGGCTTCTTTGCGAAGTGCCTCGGCCAAAGGAGCGTACCGTTCGATATAAGTTCGTCGAACATTTTCGGGGGCTCGCAACAACGTCTGTGTGGCCAGCCACTTGAGAGATGTCCAGGTGCCATCCTGATTGCGTTCGAGCGAGTCGTTGTCGTGATCAAGCACTCGTTGCAGGACATCAATGGCGGTTCCCCAGTCCTGTTGTTTCTCGATCCCCTCCAGTGCAGCACGATAAGCCGATTGCAGTTTCTGATCCTGCGGAGCACGACTATCGATATGGTCGCGATCTCGCGAACCACGCTCTTTCCTGGCTTCGTCGGGTTCTTCATCACGATCGACAGCCTGAGGCACAAGAATTCGCTGGATGATTTTACCCAGCGGGCCTAAGCCTCGATTCTGGGCATTGGCGTTGGGGATTTGCTCAATCACTACGATCAGCAATGCGGTCACCAGGCCTGAGGTCACCACGATCTTGAGTCGAGAGTTCTGATTGGTTTGACGCTGACCCATTCCTCATCCTTCTCAGAAACTGATCATCCCGCAGAACTGATGACTCGAGATACTTGGCCTGTTTGGTGCGGCTGGAGGCAAACCGCTGGTTGAAGCATTAATGAATACGAACGTCAGGCTTGCAATCCGAGTGAGTTCTTTCTTGGTTCAAGCCCAACCTGACCGAGATCATTTGTCGAAGCGCAACAGTCACCACCTAGTACAATACCCAGGTGGATGTAAGAAGTAAGCACGTGAACTGACAGTTCCTGAAAAAATAGAGTTCGTGACAGGTTCCACCGGATCTCTCTTAAATGGTTCCAGCACGGATTTTTGCGGCACGACCGGCTTGCGATGTGCTGGCTTGCGATTTCCGGAACCACTACGGCTTGGTTGCGAGTCAAGCAACCCCCGGTTAATCTACAGGGTTTGCAATGCCTGCAGCCAGGATTGGCGGGGAACAGTTTGTGGTGCCCCAGCCGGTTTTTGCTGACCGATGAAAGAAGACTCTTTTGCTATAAGATTTTATTGCGTAAGGGTTTACCTTCTTTTCCTTGGGTGTCTCGGGTTTGGGTTTATTGTCACACATTCAGCTAGTGGTTTTGCGACCGGAGTTTCTCTCATGTCTGCGGATTCAAAAGTTTCGGTGAAAAAGCGTCAGAAGCTCGGGACTGCAGAGACTCGTCGGCTGCGTCTTTCGGGTCTTGTGCCCGGAATTGTTTACGGCCACAAGCAAGAGCCACAGCCTGTCGTTGTCGATGAAACGCTGATTCATCCCATCGTTGTCAGTGGTCACAAGGTCGTTGACCTCGACGTGGAAGGTGTGCTGGAAAAGGCCATCATCCGCGATGTGCAAGTTGATCCTTTCACCCGGCTGATTCAGCACATTGATTTCATGCGTGTTGATCCCAATGAGCGCGTGACAGTCGACGTGGCAATTGAGTTGAAGGGGACAGCACCTGGTATTCTTTCCGGTGGTATGCTTGAGCATCAGTTGCACAGCATCAAGGTGGATTGCCTTGCCTACCAGATTCCTGACTCCATCGTCGTGAAGGTGAGTGATCTTCAACTGGGCGGTGTGATCCATGTGAACGAACTGGAGATCCCTCCTGGCGTGCACGTGCAGACTCAAGGCGAGTTGGTTGTTGTGCATGTCGTGAAGGTCAGCACTCGCGAGCTGGATCTTGCTGCTCCGGGTGCAGCTGAGCCAGAAGTGATTGGTAAGAAGGCTGGTGAAGCTGAAGCCGATGCTGCACCAGCCAAAAAGAAGTAATTCCTGGGGTTTGATGCTTCCCAGATGAGAGATTAACTGTTGGGGATTGCCCTCAGGGCTGAAGCCTGCTTGAAAAAGCAGGCTTCATGGCTTTTGCAGTCTGTGGTTGTAAGCGGGTTGGCGTCGGATCGGTCGCTCGCCTTCCTTCTGTTGGCAGGTCATTTCGGTAAGTTCTTCAAGGCATTTTCTGAAGTAGATTTGGCATGAAATGCATTGTGGGGCTTGGAAATCCCGGTGGAAAGTATGTCGGTACGAGGCATAACATCGGCTGGGAGGTGACTGCTGAATTGTCGCGGCGAGGTGGGGCACCTGCGGGGAAGAGCCGGTTTGATGCGATCACTCGTGAAGTCGTGCTGAAGGGCGTTCCGGTGATTCTGCTGGAGCCACAGACATTTATGAATTTGAGCGGGCGATCCGTCGGCCAGATCGCGAAGTTTTATAAGATGTCACCTGCTGATTTCCTGATCGTTTGTGATGATTTGAATTTGCCACTGGGCAAGCTACGCGTTCGAGCGGGTGGTTCCTCCGGCGGGCAGAAAGGACTGGCAGATATTCTGCAGGTTCTCGGAACGGATGCTGTGCCACGCTTGCGTCTGGGAGTGGGCAGGCCTCCTGGAACGATGGATGCGGCTGCCTATGTGTTGGCCCAGTTTCGGAAGGATGAGCGGATCGAAGTGGATCTCGCGGTAGCGACAGCCGCCGACGCCGCTGAAGTGTGGCTCGCGGATGGCGTGGATTCGGCGATGAATCGATTCAATGTGAGTTCAGATCAGAAGTGATTGTTTTGTAACGGTTTGTAGTGTTTTTTCCGGGAAATCGCCGGGGTCTTGAGAGACAAAATCAGTGGCTGGGCGCGGTTAGGTTGCATTCTGACGCTCAGGCGATAAAACTGTATGTTCACGCAAGGCAGCTCGAGATGAGTTCTGCCTTTTGTTTATTGGAGAAGAATTTTGTCCGAATACACTTATGAAGGCATGTTCCTTCTGGACAGCAACCGCTACGCCGCCGATCCCGAGGCAGCGACTGCCAGCGTCATGGGGATGCTGGATCGATGTGGCGCGACTGTGGTGGCACACCGTCCCTGGCAAGAAAACAAGTTGACCTATCCCATTAAGGGGCATCGCAAGGGGTTGTATTACCTTGCCTGCTTCAAGATGGATGGAAGCAAGGTCGATGAGTTGACCCGGTTGGGCAAGCTCAATGAAACTGTCCTGCGTCAGATGGTCATTAACCATCCCCAGGTTGTCTTTGATGCCATGGTGGATGCACTGTCGCATGACGGAGCCATCCACAGCCCTGAACAGCGTCAGGATCCTATGGGGATGCGTGATGACATGGGGCCACGCGGTGAGAAGCCCACTGATTTTGAATAGTTTTTACTGTTAGAGACCTGTTTGCTCACAGGTCAGTCAGCGATTGTTTGTCAGGACAACAAAGCCAGTCAGTCGTTTCCTATCGGATGTCGGGGTCGCCAATTATGGCCAGTTTCAACCGTGTCATTCTGATGGGTAATGTGACTCGCGATCCTCAGGTGAGATATACCACCGGCGGGATGGCAGTCACTGAACTGGGGCTGGCCGTGAACAGGCAGTGGTACGATAAAGCGTCGAACCAGAAAAAAGAGGAAGTCACTTATGTTGACGTAACTCTCTGGGGGCGACAGGCCGAAGTTGCTGGTGAGTATCTGGCCAAAGGGCGACCTGTCTTCATTGAAGGTCGTTTGCAACTGGATACGTGGGACGATAAAGAGACCGGCCAGAAGCGATCCAAGATGCGAGTGGTGGGTGAAACTCTCCAGTTGCTGGGTTCTCGTGATGGCGGATCTGCTGGTGGGCGAGGAGAATCCTCGTCGCGGGGAGATTCTGGCTCTTTTGAAGGTGGTCGCGGTGGACGTGGTTCCTCACGGGATGGCGGACAGCCTGCACCTTCTGAATCGATGGGCAGTGATTACGGTGATTTTGGCGGTGGTGATGACGACGTGCCTTTCTAAGGCCATGTGTTAACCTTGTAAGCGTTCTGTCAGTCAACTCGGTGTTATGTCGGTCAACTCAGTCGAGATTTGAGATTAATATTTCGATGGTCGTGTTGAAGTAATTCCCGGTCATTGGCCTGTCTGAATCAGGGCAGGCTTAAAGATTGACTGGGCAAGCTTGAACATGCCAATCAAGTCAGTGAAAGAAGTGGCAGTCATGGGTCGTGCAAACGTTACCGCCTCCGGGATGTCCCGAGTTTCCCGTCAGGTTGAGCTTCTCCTGGTGGAATCGGTGGAATCATTGGGCGAACAGGGCGAGATCGTTAAGGTCCGCCCCGGTTACGCTCGAAATTTCCTGCTTCCACAGGGATTGGCAACGGTTGCAACTTCTGAAAACAAGCGAGCTGTTGAACGTCATAAGCAGAATCTGGCTGAACTCCAGGCCAAGCGTATGGCTGATCTGCAGAAGTTGGCTGAAGCGGTCGGCAAGTACAGCGTCACTTTGGAAGCAAATGCCAACGAAGACGGTCATCTCTTCGGCTCGATCCTGGGTCACGATATCAGCAAATCGCTGAAATCGGCTGGTTATGCCATCGAAGCCGATCAGGTTCGTCTGGATGGGCCACTCAAAGAACTGGGTATGTACACAGTCAAGATTCATATTTACGGTGAAATCAAGACTGACGTGAAGGTTTGGGTTGTGCCAGCCGTCAAGAAGTAATAGCAACTCAGCTTTTCAATTGATGCCGGGCGAAATTCGATTTTGCGGCATCACGAAATTTAAAACACCCAGGTATTGCCTGGGTGTTTTGTTTGATATCGGTGAAGATCGGCGGCAAGCTTCTGGTGAATGGTTGTTACGAGGTCGATCCGAGATCGAATGGTCAAGGGAAGTGCCATGGCCACTGAATTTTCGCGATCAGAGAAATCACGAGTTAAACCGACGGCTTCAGATTTTGCCGGTCATGTGCCGCCGCAGAACCTGATCGCTGAGAAGAGTGTCCTCGGGAGTATTCTGCTTCAGAGTCGAGCCTTTGATGAAGTGGCCGACTTCCTGCTGGCGGATCATTTCTATCATCACGGCCATCAACTGATTTATGCTGCTATCAAGGCGATTGTTGAAGACAACAAGCAGCCAGTTGATCCAGTGACTGTCGCCGAGCATCTGGATCAGAAATCGCAGTTAGAAGATGTGGGTGGTATTGAGTACCTGATGGAGGTGCTCGAGACAGTACCGCATGCTGCGAACGTGAAAGGTTATGCAGAGATTGTGCGCGATCGCTGGATTCAGCGATCATTGACTGACGCCTGCACCGAGGTGTTGCGGGATTGTTACTCGGGTTCGGATGATACCTCTGAGGTGCTTTCGCGGGCTGAGCAGAAAATTTTCGGTATTCTGCAGGAGCAGGAGCGCAGTTCGCAGATCGACATGAACACGATCATGATGCAGACGTTGCATCGGATTAACGCGAGGTTTGATCGCGAAGGTGTGATCAGCGGTCTTTCAACGGGCTTTCTGGATCTGGATCGCCAGACAAACGGGTTTCAGGCGGCAGAACTGATCATTCTCGCAGCCCGCCCCAGTATGGGTAAGACCGCACTGGTTTGTAATCTTGCGGAAGCCGTCGCCACCAATGGCAATACCGTGCTGGTATTTAGTCTTGAACAGTCGAAGCTGGAACTGGCTGAGCGATTTTTGTGTATCAGGGCTCGGCTGGATGGTCACCGGTTGCGCAAAGGGGATCTTGATCAGGCCGAGAAACATGCCTTGATGACGGCTTCTTCGGAATTGAGCCGGGTGCCACTGTTTATTGATGATGCTCCCGGACGGACAGTGGGGCAGATCAGTGCGATTGCCCGCAGGCTCAAACGAAAGAATCAGTTGGGTCTGATTATCATCGACTACTTGCAACTGATTGAACCGGAAGATAAGCGGGCGCCGCGTGAGCAGCAGATCGCGCAGATCACCCGGCGATTAAAAGGAATCGCCAAGGAAAATGAGATTCCCGTGATTGCGCTGTCACAGCTCAACCGGGGAGTGGAACTTCGAGAAGACAAACGTCCGAAAATGGCCGACCTGCGAGAAAGTGGTGCCATTGAGCAGGATGCAGACATTGTCATGTTCCTCCATCGTCCCGATGCTTATAACCCGGAAGATCAGCCGGGGTTGGCCGAAGTGATCGTGGCCAAACACCGCAGCGGGCCGACCGGGATCGTGCGGCTTACATGGCGAAGGGAATTCATGCGTTTCGAAGACTACAGTGCAATGGATGCTCCGGATATTGCGTTCTCTGAGTAAGTGAGAGTCGATATGCCCCTCGAAGCGGATGCGGTGCGATTTCTCGAACAGCTCAATGCTCTCCATCTGCCACCTGTGAGTGAACTGGGTGCAGTGGCGATCCGTAAAGCTCAGTGGGAAGAGGCAGCGCCTGCAGCATTTGCGGCCGATGATCGTTTTGAAATGATTGAGGATGTGTGCATCAATCGAGAAATGCAGCTAATTTCACGTGAGGTGGTGGGATCCTCACCAGTCAGACCACTTTGGAGCGATGATAATCAACTCGCTTTACGCATCTATCGCCCTCAAGGAACTTCCGGGCATATCTGTCTGTATTTTCATGGTGGCGGATGGGTAATTGGGAGTGTCGTTTATTTTGATTCGCTGGTGCGGGAATTGGCACTCGCCAGTGGAATGACGATGGTTTCCGTCGAGTATCGGCTTGCGCCGGAGTTTCCCTTTCCGGCGGCGACGATTGATGCCGAACTGGCTGCGGGCTGGGTGTGTTCGCAGCTTTTGCCGGGGCAGAAGTATGCTGTGGCTGGTGATAGTGCGGGTGCGAACCTCGCGACTGTGCTGTGCCAGATGTTGCGTGATCGTGGGGAGCATCTGCCAGCGGCTCAAGTTCTGTTTTACCCGGTGACGGATGCCAACTTTGAGAGCAGCAGTTATGAAGCCTATCGGGCTGGGTATTTTCTCAGCCGGGAAGATATGAAATGGTTCTGGTCGCTCTACCAGCCCCAGGTTGCTGAGAGACGTCACCCCTATGCTTCACCGCTGCAGGGAAATCTTCGAGGTTTGCCGCCAGCGCGAATTTGTGTCGCCGGTTATGACCCGCTCTATGATGAGGGAACTCTCTATGCGGATAACTTGCAGGCTGCCGGGAATGACGTGGAATTTGTGGAGTATCCGGGAATGATTCACGGGTTCGTCAAACGCTTTTCGGAGTTTGCCTCAGGTCGGCAGGAGATCATGGCGGCGGGCGATTTCTTGCGTCGCAAAGTTCAATAAGGATCCTAAATTACGAAGTCGGGAACTCATGAATCGGGAGTCAGGCGATTCCAGCGATTACTCAGGGAAAAGACCTCTCTGGGTGCAGGGGCAAAATAGATTTGTGGTAATCGCGTGACGATTGTTCCAGCGATGACCACGATGGTGACGATGCTGACCTCTGTCACCAGTTGAGTGATCCAGCCTGCGGGGAAATTCAAGCTGATGAAGCTGGATGTCGAGCCCAGTGCTGTCGCTAACGGCAGGCTGATGATCCATTGCCATGGTTGGCTCAAGGGTACCGAGTGCCACCAGATGAGACCGGCCATCAAGAGTGTGCAGGTAATGGTCTGCAGGCCCATACGGTTTGAATCAGAAAGTCCGTCGAGTAACAATCCCATGCAGGCTGCTGCCAGAAATGGAGCTAACGCGGGGAGCCCACAACGGCCCACAAGCACCATGAGTCCTAAACCCAGCGCGGGAAGAGTGAATCCTTGCCAGAGATTTTGAGCCCCAGGAAGTACGCTGGCCTGGTCGCCAGGGTCAGGAGCCAGGCACATCAGGCAGGGAATCAGATAGGCCACACACAAGAGAGCCACAAAGGATAGCGAACGCTTCATGGCTGAACTCGCTGTGATGAGGGACTGTCATTCTCGAAACGAGATGAATTGGGACGCAGGCGCAGGATGCTGAGTCGTGCAGGAAATGGTGGCGATGGAGTGGAGGCTGTGGTCACCACTGAACTGGAAGAGACATATGGATCTGGCGTTGTGAATGCGGGATGGAGATATTCCGGTGTGACCTGAACTTCCCAGTAACGATCTTCTGCAGGTAATGTGGCTTTCGTGATCGTTCCCAGGAAGAGTGGTCGATTGAGAAGACCATCGTCTTCCAGTGAATAGACTTCATCTCCGACACGCAGGCCGACGTTGTCAGAGATTTTCTCAAGACGACATGTCTGGGTGCCATCTCCCGCGAGAATTGTTTGCGTGAGAATGGTGGGCTTCTGAGAAACTGTCGAGTTTTCAGCCTGGCGAACCACCATGGCCCGGCAGCGAAATCTACCGTGAGTGACCGGTAAAAAAGTGCTCGTCCAGTTCCCGACGCGCTCGACTTTACCAACCACAACCAAACCGGCTGTCAGTACGAGATCGGCTGGAGCGATGTTGTGATCATGGCCAAGATCCAGCAAAGGTTCGGAAGATTTCACGACCCAGGCCGACTCTTCGATTCCCTGCCGACTTCCCTGTGCGATGATGGCACCGGATTTCCAGTTTCTGGAAAGTTCGCTGCCCAGCAATGTGGCTTCGATGAGATCTGCTACGAAGAGTCTTTTGCTGCCGGCGCGAAGTCGAGAGGAGTTCGATGTCTGTTCGAAATCGGCATGTTCAAAGCTTATGGGAACAATCCGGGAAGACTGTGGGCTGATGCTGGTCTCGGGATGGAATGATTTGCTGGTGTGAGATGGTATGAGTAGTAATGCTGTGAGCCGGTGGGTTTTCTCGCGTTCGCGTTCGAGTTGCTGCCCAAGGATGGAAGCTGTGTTTTCGGATAAGTCAGCAGCTTGCAGATCGTGAGAAGTCGAATGTTGAAATAAGCCCGTCAGCTGGCGGGAAATGGGGGTGGCCAAATGAACTTGAAGTTCCCGCAGGATGAGGCAGCCGGGGGCTACCACATCCCGAGCTGTCGTTCTCCACGCACTGGTCATGCCCGCTGGAAGTAATGGAACCAGTAGCGTCAGGATAACCAGTAGGGCCTGCGCAGGGCTGAAGTGAAGTGGATTGAAGAAGCGTCGATCATTCAATCGCAATAGACCTTGAAACGAGATTACTGACAGTCAGATTTTTGAGAGGCGTGGAGTCGTAAAGAGCAGCCCCTGTCGATTAACTGTTGTGAATGCTGAACAGTGACGATTGCCATTCGTTAAGATGTTCGCTGCAGATGGACAGACCGCGAACGACGGTTTGTTCAGGATCTTCAGCAATCAGAACGGGGATGGCCAGTTGCTCGCTGAAGAAGTCGTCTAATCCGGGAAGCAGGGCACTGCCACCAGCGAGCACCATGCCGGTATCAGCGAGGTCGGCCACGAGTTCTGGCTGGGATTGTTCGAGGACTTGTCGAATCCCGGAAAGGATCTTCGCCAGTGGGGCCATTATCGCCTGGCGAACCTCACCTGTGGTCACGAGGACTTTACGCGGCACGCTGCTCATCGCATCGAGGCCATTGACTTCGGTCGCTCTTTCACTGGTCTGGAGCGAGGCTGAGCCCACTTCGCGTTTGAGATGTTCTGCTGTCTGACGGCCGATTTTTAGGCCAAAACGCTGCTTCATCCAATCGACAATCGCGTCGTCGAAAGCATCACCGGCAATACGAGTCGAGCAGGAAGCCACGGTCTCTCCCAGGCTGAAGATGGCGACTTCCGTGGTGCCGGCTCCGATATTGCAGACCAGGCTTGCCAAGGGTTCGGAAATCGGCATACCGGCACCAATGGCTGTGGCTTTAGCGGATTCGAGGAGATAGATCGAACCGGCACCAGCGCGTTCGGCAGTCCCAAAGACAGCTCGACGTTCGACCGATGTGATCGATTGCGGAACGGAGACGAGGACACGAGGTCGGAACCCGGGTGATTGTTTAGCAGCCTTTTGCACAAAGTGCCGCAGCATAGCTTCGCAGAGTTCGAAATCAGTGATGACACCATGACGAATGGGGCGCACTGCCGAGATCGAATCAGGAGTTCGGCCAAGCATCTGCCGGGCCAGTTTTCCCACGGCGGCACCGCGCCCAAGAATTTTTCGAGAGCCGTTCTGGAGAGCTACAACTGTGGGTTCGTCGAGCACGATCCCTTGATTGAACAAGGCAATGCGGGTGTTCGCACTGCCGAGATCAATCGCGAGGTCGGGACTGAGCCACTGCCGTAACCTGTGGAGCATGATTCACTTTGCGAACGATATCAGAGGTTGACCGAAACCGATTGGCGACTTGTGTGTGTTAGCGCCTCGGAGAGCCAGCGAGCGGGGCATTCTGCAGAATGACAGGCTGCCAGGACTGAGCCTTGATCACATCGGTGGAAAATCGATCTTCAAAGGCTCGAACTCCTTTGAGACCAACCGGCTTACCAATCTGATCTGCGAGTTGAATCATGAGTTCATCAGAAGCTTCGACGTAGGCGAGAAGTTTGCCATCGGTCGTGGTGATTGCGAGTGGAGGAAAGTCGATGGGGCGTGGCTGAACTTTCTTGAGGACACCGGCTCCATCAAAATTGGGAATGGAAGCTCCCTGGGAGGCGGGCCTGGCTGTGGCACGGATAGGGACTGAAGCCGTCATGTTTTGTGCGTTTGCCGGGGTGATGGCACTGGTCGATTGGGGACTTGTGGCTTGCGGATTTGCAGGCACCTGATGATTCACAGGTTGAATGGCGCTGCCGGGAGGCACCATTGAGTTTGAGGGCGCAAGGTGAGGAGCAGAGGCAGCCAACTGCCGGGGCGGTTGCTGTGCGATGGGCTGAGGGTAAGCAGTTCCCTGTGGAGCATTGCGGAGTTGAGCGGTGTTCGGAGCTTGTTGGAGGGCTGCCCGATTGACAGCCGCCTGCGCCTGAAGGGCAGCGTCTTTCTCGCGTGCCTCACGGAAAATGCGATCGAAGTCCTGATAGTCGCTGTAGATCTTCTGATATCGAGAGAGACTGTGAATTCGCTGATCGACAACATACTGGAATGTTTCGTCTGTCGTATCGGCAGCGAGTTGCCGGTACTGCTGTTCGATTCTGGTGAGATCCCAGCGATCCGGAGTTTGTGTCACCATTGTCCGGAGCTGCTGGTCGATCTGGCTGAGGTGTTCTCGACGAGTGCGGGGAGTGACTTCTGCTCGGGAAATTTCTGGGAGAGGGGCAGGTTCTACAGCCGAAGCGACAGGAAACGCTGGTGGAGCTGCAGACTCTTCGCGGCTGGTGCTGGTGGATGCCAGCGGCACCGAATCAATGGCCTCTGTTGATGACGTCTCACTCGATAATGGCGGAATTTCGAGAGAAAAAGGATTAGCTGGAGTGGCTGCCGTTGTCGAGGAAGTGCCGGTCATGTTGGAGGCACTCGCCATGGTGCTGGAAGAGGGGCCAGATGGACTTCCCTGTGATATCGGTCGATCGGTTTCTGGTCGAAGTGCACGGGCAGTAATCCAGCGGTATTCGTGCGTAGGTGGAGAGATTTTGAAGTACCGCAGAGCACGATTGCCGGCGGGGAGCATGGCCTCGCCCAGAATCTGGACGTTGTCGCCTGTCGTCAGACGACGCTGGACGACTTGCCGGGAAAGATTCAGTTCGCTCCCCACATACACCAGAGCGGTGCGGGCCGAGACTTTTCCTGAGACAGGTTGAGCTTCGTTGAGACGTGCGGCATCGGCAGGATCCAGTTCGATATCTTCAGCGGCAATCCAACTGAAGCTGCCTGCAGGTGGGGCAATCATGACCCAGCCACCGGGATCGTGTCGATGGACGGTCACTTGAGAGCCGCGGGGAAGATCGCTGGTGACGTCATACCGCGGGCCGGGGCCACTGCGCACAGGTTCGGCATCCACATCGATGGTGGCGATGTAAGGGAAAGTTCTGTCAGCGCCAATGCTCTGTGATGAAGCGCACAGGGAGAGGGTCGCGAACAAAAAAGTCAGACGAAGGAAATGGGAAGGCCTGATTCCATCGCCAGATGAAACGCATGACGCTGTGGGAGAAGAATTCTGCATAGGGCATCCTGCCTCAGATGTCGAGTGGTCGACACGGAAACCGGCAGAAATGGCCGGTGACTGCAGGCGAGGTGTAGCGAAAGTGGCGTATTGCCTCAAGATGAATGGTGTTTGGCCGTCACCGAAAAGATTTGCGGGTGTGCCGGAGAGAGCGCTTTGAATCGAGAATAGCTTCAAAGCAGTGAAAGTTGGAACGATAGGGAAGGTCAGTTAGCCTGACGACGGTAGAGGATGAGTGAGCGAATAGTGATGACGTGGGTGCAGTCTTTATGAGCCGCCATTTCCTGATGAATGATTGCCTGCCGACGTAAACCACGTTTGCCCTGGATGCCAGTCCAGGCGATCCAGCCGGACGGGGCGACATGCGGCACAAATTTATGCAGCAATGTCATCAATTCATGACTGCTCCGCGATGAGTGAATGGAGAGCATCGAAATGGGATCGCGAAAGCTGGAGCAGGCTGCGAGTGGGTGAACATTCTGCAGTCTTAATCGATCAAGAATTCTGGAGACCGGGATTGGTGAGGGAGAGGATAACGAGTTGCTGAGTGGCGCAACGACAGGGGAATAGACATCACTGAAAGTCTGATCGACAATCGATCGCAGGTGTGCAGATTCGGCCTGACGGGCAAAGACCTGCCAGACACGATCGATTTCTTCTCCAATGGAAACGACGGTGAGGGGTGAGGGATGTCGCATGGCGCCCATGGCCATCCAGGCAGCGGAGTATGTCCCCTGAGAGCCAATATCAACGAGGCAACCTGTGGGTGGTGCCTGGGCAGCGAGCCAGACCATCATGCGGTCGATGGTGCGATGTCCTGTTCCACAGATGCTGCTCAGAATCGCCTGATCCTGAGGGGGAAACCACTGGGCAAGATCGTAAGCAGCCCGGCTTTCCCATTCGTAGGCACCGGAGAACCAGCGACTGGCAGAGCGGAAGAACCGGCCGGGAGATCGCCACAGGTTGCCCAGGAGTCGAGAGTAAACAGGGGCTGTGGAACGGTGATTGGTCGAAATTACCTGAGCCGAGTTTGCGGCAGTCATGTGCCAATCCTGCTGGTCGAGCTTCTGCCTGAGTCTGTCTGCAGGAATTCCATCCTGATGACGAGATGAGACCAAGGTTTGCTCGCCGGGGCAGGTGTGTAAACCAAAAGAGTTTTTCCGTCCAGTCGAAGGTGGCGAGGATTTGATCGCTGAAAACGAAAAACCCCGGTCACGTGAACCGGGGTGGAGTATCACCAGAAATTTCGTTTGATCAGGACATCAGCCGAATCTGGGATGCCAGACGGGCATGACAATCGAAAGAAAAAAATTAGCCGATTGGAGGGCCGAGAGGTTCTTTCTTTTCGGTGATGGGAGGGCACTGTTCCGACATTTCGGCGTTGAGCTTTAAATAGTCTGCCCATTGAGCCGGAAGGTTGTCTTCGTGGAAAATGGCCTGCGGGGGGCACTCGGGGACACAGGCTTCGCAGTCGATGCACTCTTCGGGGTGAATGAAGAGCATCGATTCGCCCTCTTTGAAACATTCGACGGGGCAAACAACAACACAATCGGTGTATTTGCAGTTGAAGCAGGGTTCCGCCACAACGTGAGTCATAAGATCCCTTTGCAATTAAGCGGAAAGAGTCAATTCATTCCGCGGAGAAAGTGATTACCGGCACAATGATCGCCGGAGAGTGTGAGTCTCGCATAACTTATCTGCTGACAACACATTGCAGATTTATTCAAGCTGTCAGACGATGTTAGTTGCCACCGAAATAATCGTCAAGGACGTCCCGGTCAGGTGAAAGAAATCATCCCCCGAAGCTGAGATGTTTTTCCTTCAGACAAAGACTCTGGTTTTCGGGTTCGATATGTTCGCATGAACATATTTCTTGCCAGAGTTGGGTCATTGCCATATAACTTTGGATAGAGGTGTGTGAATCTGTCGAAAAGATTTACTGACAGATTGATCTGCCTCGTCTGGTAATTCGTATCAGAAACAATCCGACAAGCACGTGAAAACTACAAAACTGGCTGTATGTTCATGTGGTGACGAGACACCGGTGGTGGCGTGTTGAGGATCAGGAAAAAATTCTGAATTTTGTTGGTGACAGGTATGTGACCAATTCATGAGGGGATGGAACCAGTGAGCGAGTCGCAAACGAAGAGTGTACTGGCAGCTTAAGTCGGGATGTCCGTAACTTTTCGTGATTGGCAGGGCAGAATCGTGGCACTTACGGACACTGATCGAGATCTGATCAATCGCTGCCTCCGCCGGGAAGCCGGCGCGTGGAGGGAGTTTGTTGACCGTCTTTTGCCACTGTTTGCCCATGTGATTCATCATTCGGCCCAGGCCCGAAGTATTCCGCTGCAAAACTCTGATGTGGAGGATCTCTGCTCAGATGTGCTGATTGCGATCACTGAGAATGATTTTGCGGTACTGAAGCGGTTTCGAGGAAAGGCTTCTTTAGCGGCTTATCTGGTCGTGGTGGCCCGCCGGGTTGTGGTGCGTGAAATGATCAAACGGCGGATGTCCGAAGCATTCGGGCATGTGCGTTCAAATCATGTGAATTCCGGCCAGAATACCGATGTCATCGAGCCGGTGGTACCAACCGAAATACGACGGATTGAGCACCAGGAAGTCATTGAAAAGATCTTGAGTGGACTGCCGGCCCGGGATGCGGAAGTGGTGCGTAAGTACCACATGGAGGGAAGCAGTTATCAGGAGATCAGCCAACAGGTGGGGATTCCGCTGAACTCGATTGGGCCGATTCTTTCCCGCGCTCTCGAGCGGATGCGTCATCGATACGCCGCCACGTGATGCGGGCTGATTTCAGAACCGAAAATCGACTCCCTTTCAATGTGGCCAGGTTCTCAGCCAGGCCTGCAACATGAGCACTCCCCATAGATGGTAATTCCAGACCGGTTGGCCGTGGGTATGGGCGTGCCAGCGCTGCCTGATGAGAGGAGTGTTATAGAAACCGGTGGCGTTCAGGCTTTGTTCCGAGAGCAGGTCTTCGGCCCAATCGCGGAGATCCTCGCAAAGCCAGCGTTCCATCGGCACACCGAAACCCTTTTTGGGACGTTCGAAAAGTTCTGCCGGGACGTATTTGTTGAGAATACGCTTGAGAGGGATCTTGCCGTTGTTGTCTTGACGCTTGAAGTCGAGTGGTAATGTCCAGGCGAACTCGATGACGCGATGATCAATGAGCGGGGCCCGGGTTTCGAGTGCCACCGCCATACTGGTACGATCGACTTTTGTGAGGATGTCGTCGGGCAGGTAGGTGCGAGCATCGAGATCCATCCAGCGCTCTTCGGCATGAGGTGATGCCAGCCAGGTCTCACGATTCATGAACTCGGTGCTGCTCCAGGGAATGCCGACGGTGCCGGGAGATTGCTCAGTCCAATACTGCATGTGTGACAGATAAAGATCGTCGCTCTCGGCATGCGAAAACAAATGGCTGGCGTGGTTGAGTCTCTTTTGCCATCGAAGCGAAACCGTTTTTGCTAATGGTACAGCCCATTGACAAAGGATTGAGGCGATCGATCTGGCAGGACCAGGAATTCGCTGCAGCATCCTGGCAATCTGCTGGGTTTGGAAATAGCGGCGGTAGCCGCAAAAGAACTCGTCGCCCCCATCGCCCGAGAGTGCCACAGTCACTGATTGTCTGGCGAGCTTTGAGACGAGGTAGGTCGGGATTTGTGAGGAATCGGCAAATGGTTCGTCGAACATTTCCGGGAGGAGCGGGATGACATCCAGGGCTTCGCGGCCCGAGACAATATGCTCGACATGGTCAGTTTTTAGGTGCTGGGCGATCGCTTTGGCAAAGGGGGCTTCGTCGTAGGCTGGGTCTTCAAAACCAATCGAGAAAGTGCGGACAGGTTTGGAAGACACCTTCTGCATCAAAGCGGTGACGAGCGATGAATCGATGCCGCCAGAGAGAAAAGAACCGAGGGGAACATCGGCAATCATGCGTAGTGCGATCGCGTTTTCGAGCAGATTTTCGAGTTGCTGGAGGGCTTCTTCGAAGGTTCCCTGGAAGGGATTGGCCAGACCTTTGGCAGAGGCGTCTTTGCGCATGCTCCAATAAGTCTGCGGGCCTGTGGACTGGCCCTGGGCATTGATGGTGAGGATGGTTCCCGGCTGGAGTTTCCAGATGTGTTCGTAGATGGAATAGGGGCCGGGGATGTAGTTATGCCTCAGGTAGAGAGGAATGGCATTTCGGTTGAGCCTTGGTTCAAAGCGGGGGTGAGGGTGCAGAGCTTTGAGTTCGGATGCAAAGAACCACGTTTGACCGATGCAGCCATAGTAGAGGGGCTTTTTTCCCAGTCGATCACGGACGAGAGTGAGTTCCCGCTCGCGATGGTTCCAGGCGGCGATGGCAAACATGCCGACGCATTTTTCGATGGTGGGGCGAACCCCCCAGATGTTGAAACCTTCGACGAGCACTTCGGTATCGGAATGGCCTTTGAAGTTGACTCCGAGTGACGCCAGTTCCTGGCGGAGTGTGTGAAAGTTATAGATTTCTCCATTGAAGACGATTGTCCATTCGCCATTGGCAGAATCCATCGGTTGGTGGCCAAGTGGTGAAAGATCGACAATGGCCAGTCGAGTCTGACCGAGTGCAATGCCTGATTGCGCATCGATCCAGCAGCCGGAGTCATCAGGGCCGCGATGCTCGAGGCGGTTGGTCATCTGACGGAGAACATGCTCTGCCTCATGGAGCGGCATCGGGGCCTGAGGAGCGTAAAAACCAACGACACCACACATACCAACTCCGAACTCGAAGAAGATCCACCGGGAGAATCTCTGGATTCTGTCGTTACAGTTCTACTCCAGTTCTGCTGAACTTGAGTAGTTCAATGGTGCTGAGGTCCGGAATTTCCCGGGGGATCATGCTGATCGGTGGAAGAACTCCAGCGGAATTCATGGTTTTGTCTTCGTGGAACATATCGGCTATTTGGAAAACAAGGGTCATTTTGATCGGAATCGAGTACTCAGGAAAAATGACGAGCCAAAGAGTGGGAAAGTCGTATTCCAGGGCGTGATATCCGGAAGATTTTTTGTGCGAAAAGTCATGTTGATAGACCTTGTGCGATTGATTGGTTGCGATGTGCGGCTCTGGTGAATTAGACTTCCGTACTGTTCGAAAAGTGCGGTGGAAGTGGCAGTTTGCTGTGGTCAAGTTGTTCACATGATCGATGCCGGGCATGTTGAGATGAGGAGTAATAGCCAGTGACCAGAGTCCTTTACTGCGGCGACACTTCGCTGGAGACGGCGGCTGGTTATCTGGCGGGCCTGATGACTTCGTGGCAATGGGAGTTTGACTATATCCCCAGTCATGTCGGGCTGGATGTTGGTGAACTCCTGGCAAAGCAAGATCTGGTCATTCTGAGTGATTATCCTGCAGAACGAATGACCGTACAGGCCATCGATCAACTGGTCATGATGGTCAAGGCGGGCTGCGGATTGGTGATGCTGGGTGGCTGGGAAAGCTACCATGGAATCGGTGGGAACTGGGACCAGACCTTATTGGCTGAAGTCTTGCCGGTGGACATCAAATCTGCTGATGACCGGATCAATTTTGACCAGCCGACGTTGGCAATTCCGGCAGCGATCAACAGTGTATCTCATCCGATTCTGCAGAATCTTCCTTGGGAAGATCGTCCGCCGACCATTGGCGGCCTTAATCGCTTCTCGGCTAAGGCTAAGGCTCAAACTTTGCTGATGGCCCGCGTCTGGCGGCCGACTTTCAGCTTGGAGCATGGGAAAACGACTTGGGAACACGCAGATCATCACCCACTTCTGGTGGTTGGAGAAGCGGGTACAGGGCGAGTGGCTGCATTTGCCAGTGATGTGGCACCTCACTGGGTGGGTGGACTGGTGGATTGGGGCGACGAGCGTGTGACGTCACAGGCTCCGGGAGCCGGAGCGATCGAAGTGGGAAATCTCTATTCGCAGTTTTTCCGGCAGATGCTGGAGTGGGTCGCCAAGTCAACGCGATGATCGCATCGAATTGATGGGTCTGAAAAAAAAGTTTTAACGAAGTTTCTGGAAGGTTTGGAACGAAATGCTCGCAGGCAATGCATTGATTGGACAATCGGGTGGGCCGACATCTGTGATTAACACATCGCTTCTGGGGGTGTTGGAGTCAGCCCGGAAGAGCAAGCCCATTCAGCGTGTGTTTGGCATGCGGTTTGGCATTGAAGGTGTTCTGGGGGATCATCTGGTTGATTTTTCCAATGAAGACGCGGCAGTCTTAAAGGGATTGCGGGGAACTCCAGGTTCGGCACTCGGTTCGAGCCGCCTGAAGCTGAAGGATGAGCATTTTCCGGCAGTGCTCAAGCAACTGAAAAAGTACAACATCCGCTATTACTTCATGATTGGTGGTAACGACACGATGGATACGATCCACCGTGTCGTGAAGTATGCCGGGGAAAACGGCCATGAGATGATTGGCGTGGGTGTGCCTAAGACAGTCGATAATGATCTGTTTGGTACCGATCATACGCCTGGCTTCCCGAGTGCGGCCCGTTATGTGGCCATGAGTGTGCTGCAGGGTGGGCTTCTGGCGAAAGACATGCAGCGCGTCGATCAGTTTGTCGTGTTCCAGACGGTTGGACGCAGTGCGGGTTGGCTGCCAGCAGCGGCGGCGTGTGCTCGAGGGAAGGGCCTGACTGCCCCGCATATCATATTGTTTCCAGAGCGTTACTTTGTTCGTGATGCGTTTCTGGAAGCGGTTAAGAAAGCTCAAGAGAAGCACGGGTTTGTTTCGATTGTCTGCGGCGAAGGGATCCGTGATGCCGACGGGCAGCCGGTGAGTGCTTCGCAAACGCGCGACAAGTTCAACAATGTCGAGTTTGGTGCCATGGGCGGAACCAGTGCGGCCATGATGCTCCACCGGATGATTTCGGATGAGTTCGGCTGGCGTGGTGAATTCCAGGTGACGGAATCGTTGCAGATGTGTGCGGCAGACCGTGGGCTGAAGCTCGATCTCGATGAAGCCTATGCGTGCGGTAAAGAGGCTGTTCGATTGGCTCTCGCGGGAACCAGCGGCGTGATGGTGACGATGCAGCGTGTCGGGAAGAAGACCGACCCGTACCAGATTGGTTTTGGTACGATTCCTTTGGGAGAAGTCGCCAATCATGAGCGTCCGATGCCGGACAACTTTATCTCCAAGGATGGCTTTGATGTGACGAAAGCCTTCGTGGACTATGCGAAACCATTAGTGGGCGAATTGCCGACCTACAGCGTGCTGGCGGCGAAGAAGGGGAAGGCGTAGGGGATTTGGTGGGTGGCACGTCCCTGAAGGCTTTGCGAAAGGGCGTGGTCTTTGCAGTTTTGTGACAGCTATTTCACGCCCTTCGGAAGACCTCAGGGACGTGCCACCCCGGCTGAAAGTTTTGTTGATTGATTGATCCTTCTGGTTCACTGGGTGAGCCACAGTTTGACAGGTGTTTCATGTTTGCTGATCGTGAGCCGTATGCCGGGTTTGGACTTGTGGCCGATATGCTGGCTGTGCCCCAGGTGATTCGTGATTTTGATCCTCAAGTGGTGAGTGAGAC
>JAIXUU010000381.1 GCA_027483405.1 Planctomyces sp.
ACTCGCGGAGGAAAACCCAGATCATCGGTCGCGACTCGCATGGCCGTTGGTAAGGTGGCACTGGAGGAAGATGTTCCGAAAGCGGTCAATAAAGCTTCTGCGGAGCCGCGAAAGAACGTCATGGGTGACATGCGGGCAAAAACAATCAGCACAATCGAATACGTCACAAAAAGATGCAGAGCCAGACCAGCGAGTGCTGTCAGCACAAAGCTGGCCAACACTCGGAGAATGTCGAAACCTAAAGTCGAGGTGATCGCAAAGACGAGGCATCCTGCACCGACAGGAGCCAGCTTCATGGCAAAATTGATGACGACCGAACTGACCAGTTGAAGCCCTTCGAGCCAGCTGATAAAGCCTGCTGCCTGTTGGGGATTTGTCGTAAAGGCCATACCACAAACGAGTGCAAACACCATGACGGCCAGCATGCCGTCCCCTTTGGACGAACCATCCACAGCCCCCACCATTTCCTGAAGCGGATTTTCCGGAAACAGGTCAATCAGGACATCACGGATGGGCTTGGTCTGCTGAGATTGCTTCACTCGCTTCTCAGCATCTGTCGAGTACTTCTCAGAGAGTGCGATTCTCTGCTCTTCGCTGATGGCTTTGCCAGGTTGGAATGTGTTGACCAGAGTCAGGCCAATCAGGACTGCCGAGACCGAAAGAATGGCTGTAAATCCGAGTGTTCTCAGTCCCATACTGCCCAGTTTTTTCAGATCGCCAATTTCCACGACGGCAAGAGTCAGGGCCGAGAAGACCAGCGGGAGCACAATCATGAACATCAGGCGGAGAAAGAGTTTCCCGAAACCTTCAGCCCAATAGACAGCCGCCTGGCTCCAGAAGAGCACTCTCGATTGAAAAAGGTTTGGGGCGGCTCGATCAGCAGCGGGAACCAGAACCTGTGTTGCATAGTAGAGCAGCAACCCTGCCACAATCCCGACCAATAACCCAATCAGAATCCGCCAATGGGATCCGGTTTCTGAGTGGTGTTCCGGTTTGGCAGCATTCACGGACTCTGCGGGAGACGTCAAGAAATCACCTTCGATTCTGTATGGACGGATTTCAACCGTCATTAACAAAAATGTTCAGTTTGGCTTGAGCGCGCCTTCGGAGATTCGGGGAGTCTCCATGACCATCGACCATTTGGAGCGTATCAAAAAATGGTGTCATGAATGCCAAACTAAACTCGGGAATGTGAGATGTAAATTCGCGGCAGGCAACAAAGTTTCAAAAAACTGATTCCAGTGCGAATCTGGGCTGGTGGCGAAGAGTTCTCTTTGTAAGGATGCAGCATAAGTCAGTAAGACATTGCCGTGAGAATTGTCGCTCATAGAAACACTTCACGAAATCGACGCGTGTATTTGTTTCCTGGACACAAATTCTTGAACAGTCATTCAGGGAAGATCTACGTCATGGTTGACGTTCGTTCACAATGGTCTGTTGTTGGGGATTTCGTGCCGACCCATGCCAATTCGCTTAAGGATGGTCTGGCCTCCGGAACACTCATGGAGTTCCCCGCCGATCCGATTGCCTGTATGCAGAGGTTGTTCCGAGAGCAGGGCGATTATGCAACTTTGCATGGCGATGGGCAGAAGCTGAGTTTTGTCTTTTGTGCCGAGGGGAATCACCAGGTATTGAGTGATCCCGTCAACTTCCACTCCAGATTCTTTGCTTTGCGGGGTGGCCGCAACTCTCCTCAGCGCCGACTTTCGAGCGGCTTGTTGAGCATGAATGGTGAAGAGCATCGTCGGAATCGCCGCCTGGTGATGGACGCTTTCAGTAAACGGGCCGTTCCGCTCTACGCCTCGACGATTGTCAATCTGACCGAAGAACTGCTTTCCAAATGGGAACCCGGCCAGACGGTTGATATCAACCACGAAATGACAGAGTTCATGCTGCGTGTGACTTCGTCGATTCTGTTTGGTGTCGACAATCCGGAAATGGCCTACCGTATTGGTCGTATGACGGATCAATGGGTTCGTATGAATCATGAAGCCGGGATTGGAGCGATGATTTCCAGCCCGGAAACAGCCGAGCGCTACAATGAACTCCTGGGTTTTGCTGCCGAATTAGATGCCGAAATTGCGGCGATGATTGATCTCCGCCGCCATAAAAAGACCTCCAGCCATGACGCACTCTCCATGTTGCTGGCGGCTCATGATGGTGAAGGCTCCATCACCGATGAGCAGTTGATTGGCCATACAGCCTTGTTGTTTGCCGCTTCCCATTTAACGACAGCCCACACCTTTGCCTGGACGATTTTTCTGCTTTCGCAACATCCTCGGGTCATGACAGACCTTCATCACGAACTGGAAACGTTAGAAGGTGCCGCTCCTCTTGGGACAGCACTTGATCGACTCGACCTGACAGAGCGTGTCATTAAGGAAAGCATGCGGTGCCTGCCTGCTTCTGCCTATTCCCAAAGGTTCTCGACCTGCCAGCAGAAGCTCGGAAATCTGGAACTCTGCACGGGTGAGACAGTCATTTTCAGTCAGTTTATGACTCATCATCGAAGTGATCTGTATGTCGATCCCTACGCATTTCAGCCAGATCGCTGGAAGACCATCAGTCCGAGTCCCTACGCTTATCTTCCTTTTGGTGCCGGTCCAAGAATGTGTATCGGGGCCGCACTCGGCATGCTGATACTCAAAACCGTCATGCCCATGCTCTTGTCGCGATTCAAATTCCAGCTTCAGCCCTATGCGGAAATCAGCGGGAAAGTTATTTCGACAATGCTCGGGCCGATTACACCAGTCCCCATGACTATTGAAGTACAGGACGGAAAGTTTGAATCTGTCCCCGTGCGTGGAAACATTGGTGAACTGGTCGATCTCAATGACTATGCATCAAACCAGAGTCAGGCTGCGTAGACTTGATATTTAAGACGAGCAGACTTGTCAGAAGTTTGCCAGAAATGCTGACTGTCCGTAGCAAAAAAACTCCGGGAGCGATTGCTCCCGGAGTTTTTTGATTGATCAACCTTCCATCGATGAGGAGACTCTCCCCTCGGAAATCGCCTGGTAGTTTTCATCGAACAGTTGCTTAAGCTTCCTGGCGGCGGTTTCGTAGGCCACCTCATCGTTCCAGATCCGCCGGGGTGTCAGCAGTTCGTCAGGCAGTCCTTCAATCTGCGTGACAGCCTGGATCCCAAAGAACGGATCTGCCGCGGTGGGGGCATTGTTCAAGCTGCCATCATGAATCGAATCAATGATTTTTCGAGTGTAGGCCAACTTGATTCTTTTGCCGACGCCATAGCCTCCACCGGCCCAGCCTGTGTTGACTAGCCAGACTTTAACGGAATGCTTGCGGATTTTATCAGCCAGAAGTTCGGCATAACGAGCAGGCTTCCAGACGAGGAAAGGCCCGCCAAAGCAGGGCGAGAATGTCGCCTGGGGTTCTTTGACGCCCATTTCCGTACCTGCCACCTTGGCCGTGTAGCCACTGACAAAATGGTACATCGCCTCTTCTGTGGTCAGCTTGCTGACAGGAGGCATCACACCGAAGGCATCACAGGTCAGGAAGATGACGTGCTCGGGATGCCCACTCATCGCGGGGATCTTGGCCCCTTCAATGTATTCGAGAGGGTAGGCACCGCGGGTGTTCTGAGTGATGCTGGCATTGTCGAAATCGACATGCCGGTGCGCATCGTCGTAAACGACGTTTTCGAGCACAGCCCCAAAGCGCAAGGCCTGAAAAATTTCCGGTTCGCTCTCTTTTGAAAGGTAGATCGCTTTCGCGTAGCACCCACCTTCGATATTGAAAATTCCCTTGTCGCCCCAGCCATGTTCATCATCGCCAATCAGCAGACGCTTGGGGTCTGCTGAGAGTGTTGTTTTTCCAGTGCCAGAGAGACCAAAGAGGACAGAGGAACTCCCCGTTTTTTTGTCTTCCGTGGCCGAACAATGCATGGAAAGCACACCCCGCCGGGGGAGCAGATAGTTCATGACGGTGAAAACGCCTTTTTTCATCTCACCGGCGTATTCCGTACCGAGAATGACGATTTCGCCACGTTCGAGGCTCAGGTCAACGCTTGTCCGACTCGTCATGCCGGTGGTGAAGCGATTGGCAGGGAATCGTCCGGAGTTGTAGATCACGAAATCGGGAGTACCAAAGGTCTCAAGCTCTTCGTCAGTCGGCCGAATGAGCATGGTGTGCATGAACAAGGCATGGTACGGCCGCGAACAGATGACGCGAATTTTCAGTCGTTGCCGGGGATCCCAGCCCGCATAGGCATCGACAACATAAAGCCTCGGCTGGGTGTTCAGATAATCAATGGCTCGCTCTCGATTGATCAGATAAGCCCGCTCTTCCAGAGCAAAATTGACCGGGCCCCACCAGACATCGGCTTCCGATTGCGGGTGCTTGACAATTCGCTTGTCTTGTGGTGATCGACCGGTTTTATCTCCGGAGTAAGCCATCAGCGCGCCAGTGCTGCTGATGGATGTTCCAGGGTCAAAGCGTATTGCCTCTTCGTACAAGCGAGATGGACTGGCATTTCGGATCACCGTTTTGACAGTAATCCCATGGTGTGAAAGATCCATGTTCTCAATGGTCATCGAAGACATATCGAATCCTGAAAAGCCCGATGAATCAAGCGTTTTCGTCTGTAAACGAAGGCTTCTGTTCCATCGGTAGATCGCCTGAAGCTAACTGGGGCGCCACAGCGGCCAGGCCAACAACGGGGTAAGTTTCTCGTGGTTTCAGCCCGCGGTCAAAGACCTCCGGGCTGTCTGCAGGCATCGCGTCGACAAACTGACGGACGGAAAGCGTCCACCCAGTTAACACTGTCCAGAACACAGCGAGGAAGATCGCGTTATTGACAATCAGCAATCCGAATGACAATGTCTGCTCCCAGGTGGTCGAGACGCCGGTTGCCGTTGCCGGTGTTGCCCAGGCCATGCCTGCAGTCATTGCGCTGGAGAGCAGAAACTGGATGCAAAACAGCACGATCGAGGCAATGATGACAGCGAGCAGGCCCATAAGTACAGCCGGGAAAAAGCCGGTTGTCAGATAACTGACAGAGCGGCTGATCGCTCCAAATCCGTCACAATCATCGGCAGCCCAGCATGTCGCCAGAATTGGCCAGGCATAAGCGACGAGGAGCAAGACACCACCGGCAATCAGGCTGACAGCAATGGTTAAAGGCGATTCCAGGGCAGAAATCGTTGCTCCTGCCACTGGAATTCTGGTCATGACAGCCAGGCCTGAGAGTCCCAGTTGGCAGGCGAAGTATGTCAACAACAGCAGACTGATAGCCCCAAAGAGTGTCCACCAGCCTCGGGCCGCTTCTTGTAAAAGGGGGATGAATCCCACTTCGCGAAGTGCCAGCGTTCGAGAGGTCGATCTGGCAATCATCAGTCCTGTGAAACCGGATATCCCCCAGTTCAAAAAAACTCCCACCCATGCCAACCATGAGGATGGATCTGGCCACAAGAGTGGATAGGCCAGGGGAGGAAACGTAATCTCGAAAGCGTTCCATGCCAGGAAATTCGATGGACCCTGTGGAGTGGCGTTGTTTTGAAGTTTCGTAATATCCTCTCGGTACACCGCAGGCTCAGTGATGCTTCGAGGAAGATCTCGCGCCAGAATGAGGGGTAGCTTTTGCCGGCTCTCCAAGGACAAAGATCCCGGGGTCTTCTGCTGAGGCGGAGCGGACAGACTGAGTGAGAAGCCTTGCAATATCAGGCTCGCAACGAGCGCAATTGCCAGGATATTGGGATGAAACGCAATTCCAGCCACAGAGGGAAGGAAGCGAATTGCAAACACAACCCGATCAAGCCAATCTCCGGTACTTTGAAAATTTCGCGTTGCCAATCGTCCTGATTCCAATGGCCCCATGAGGCCCTCGCGAGATTTTGAGTCTTCAAGTAAAACTCTGTTGGTTTTTGAAATGCAATTATCCGGAAGGTACTGAAAAACCGGCAGCAATACAAAGCTGGACCAAACTCAATTTCAAAGCTGGAAGCAACTTGTTGATTTTCCAGATTCAGCCTGTCGATTTGTTACCAGAAGGTTCTGGTCATGGTAAAGTTTTGAATGTCCATGTTTTTGGGGGAGCTGAGTTTCTCAGTCGGTGAGATGGGAATTGGTCACAAGACATTCTCCCTCGCTGGACAGTTCAATGATGGTCAATTCACGTCAGTTATGATTCGCGAAATCTCTGCAGGGTTGAGGCGGGAAGCATGTCGGAACATCCAGCGGTTGCCCAGAGTGTCGTCCATTTTTCTGCACAGGAAGTGGCTCAATTGGCACAAGAGGACCAGGCGGCAGGTCGGCTTGTCGGCCAACTGCTGGGAGGTTTCTTTGTGATTCTGGTTGCCATGATGGTTGGCTGTGCCTGGTGGACTGCATGGCATTTGCCCCCCTCTTCTGACCCGCAATCTGGGTTGCGAGAAGTTGTGATGCCTGCTGCTGGAAACTGAGTTTTTCAACAGAAAACATCCTCCCATGCAGCCTCAGCAGGCTGCTGTTGACGAATTCGGCAAACTCGCCGACGATCATGACTCCATGAAAAGTGGCTATGTCGCGTAAGTTAGTCTGATGGATTTATGAGCGGGGTCAGGGATGATTCGGCCTCACATGCTCGCCTGCTCCACCTGCCTGGTCTGCTGGCTGGCAGGTTTGTTTCCCATGGTGCTGCGCGGCGATGATTGGAAGTCTCGTCATGAAGCCGGGAATCTCTCCATTTTCGCCGAGTTTCCCTTGAGAGATGTGCAGGGGCTCGTGGATGAATTGGCTGCACTCCAGGGAGAGATCGAAGCGACGTTAAGGCTCAAGGCCAATGATCAGCCGATCGAGATCTATCTTTTTGCCAGTCGCGGGTCGTACGTGAATCACGTTTCGGTCCGAGTTCCGAATGCTGTCAATCGTCGGGCATTGTACGTGCAAGGAAAAGACGCCGGACGAATCTATGCCTATCGTCATCGAGAGATGGATATCGATGTGAGGCATGAGGCCACGCATGCTGTTTTGCACAATTGTTTGCCATTTGTACCTCTCTGGCTGGATGAGGGATTAGCGGAGTATTTTGAAGTCAGGCAAGCGGAACGCAAGTCGCAGAATCCTCACCACTCATCGACAAAATGGGTTCGCCGATTTGGTGGACGTCCTGATCTGGTCGCTCTGGAAAAGAAGAGAAATCTCTCGGAGTTTGATGGGGGGGATTATCGAGACGCGTGGTCTGTTGTGCACTTCATGCTCCACGGGCCACCCGCAGCCCGCAAGATACTCGATGAATACTTTGAGACCATCAGTGAAGGGGGCGTACCCCAGTCTTTCAGTCAGGCATTTCCAGCTCAGCTTGGCAATTGGGGCAGCTTATATGCTCAGCATTTCCGTTGATCGCCGATGATATTCCAGGTCAACGCCCTGTTTGCCACTCACAATTGGTAGATACAAAAGTTCATTTTCGTCAGGTGCTCATCCCTGTTCAATATGACCAAACCGAAGTCGACAAACCGCATTTCGCGGCATTCTTCGTCGAAACTTCGATTGCCCAAAATCCTCTGAGCGTATAACGTGCCAATAGGACTGATATTGTGGAAATTGCAAGGCTGCAATTTCCACCACGGAGGGATTGGCATGTGGTTGGTTATCGATAGACCGTCAGGCGCTAGTTTTGTCAGGGCCAGTCTGCTGACTGGCTGTGCGGGAATACTCTTGCTGGCAATTTCAGGCCAGACTCTGGCACAGCAAGCCACGGCGGCAGTCAATACCGCTACAGAAATCAGTGAAGCCCACCCTCTGGCACCAGCTTTAAAGCTGGCTTATGAATCTCGTGAAGCGCTTAAGGATGTGGTTGATTACGACGCGACATTCAGCAAGCGGGAATTGATTAACGGAAAACTGAAACCTCAAGTCTGCTATGTTCGCATTCGCAAGCAGCCTTTCAGTGTCTACATGAAGTTCATCAAGCCCAATGAAGGGCGTGAGGTGATCTTTGTCGAGGGGCAGAACAAGAATATGCTGCAGGGCCATGAGACGGGCGTCCTGTCGATGATCGGGACGGTTTCACTCCCGATTGATGGCCCCGACGCCATGGCTGAAAATCGCTATCCCATTACCATGCTCGGCATTCATAGCCTGCTGGATCAGGTCATCAAGCAGTGGGAGAGTGAAGCCCGATACGGTGAGGTCGAGGTTAATTTTTATCGGAATGCCAAACTGGGGAAAGACATCAATGTGGAGGTGATCGAGTCCACTCACCCCAAGCCTCGGAATCAGTTTCGATTTCACATGACCAGACTGTTTCTCGATAAAGCCACCAGGCTGCCACTTCGAGTCGAGCAGTATGGGTTTCCCCAGTCGGGAGATCAGTCTCCACCGCTGGTCGAAGAGTATTCCTATGTTTCGTTGAGAACGAATCTGGGTCTGAAAAATATCGATTTCTCGGTGGATAATCCTCAGTACAAATTCAAGTAATCTCTCGTTTGAACCATCCTGAGAGTTCAAAGATTTGCCAATAAGTATGCTGCATGAGCAGCTTTCGTCGAGTAGAAACATCGACCAATTACGTTCAGGAAGGCGATCAGTGAGGGTTGTCGAGACGATTGCCGAATGTCGCAAGGAGTTGTCAAAGCTGCGGCAATTTGGAGGACGAACCGGGTTTGTACCCACCATGGGAGCGCTCCATGCCGGCCATGTCAGCTTGATGGAGATCTGTCGCCCACTGGTGGAGATTTCAGTCGCCAGTATCTTTGTCAATCCGACCCAGTTTGCACCCACGGAAGATTTGAGTCGTTATCCGCGACCGCTGGAACATGATCTGGAATTGTGTCGAGCAAGTGGTGTGGATCTGGTCTTTGTGCCGACTGTGGTTGAAATGTATCCGCCACTCGCTCAGACCACAGTGTCGGTCTCCACTCTGACCACTCTCTGGGAAGGGCAATTGCGGCCTACACATTTTCAAGGTGTGACCACGGTCGTGACGAAACTCTTCAATATCGTGCAGCCCCAAGTCGCTTTCTTTGGCCAGAAGGATTACCAGCAGCAGGCGATTCTCCGGAGGATGGTGCAGGATCTGGATCAGCCTGTCAAAATCCGCACTTGTAGCACGATTCGAGAATCTGATGGCCTGGCAATGAGCAGTCGCAACGCTTATCTGACCAGCGAGCAGCGATCTCAGGCCACTCAGATTTTTCGTGGTCTCGCGAAATCGGAAAGCCTCTGGCAGGCTGGTGAGCGATCCCCAGCCGTGCTGGAACATGCCATTAAAACAACAATCGCCGAAGTCCCGGCACTCGACATCGATTATGTCGCTATTGTCGATCCCGAAACATTAAAACCATTGGATGTGATTGATGCTGGAGCAGTCGCCCTGGTGGCCTGTCGATTAGGAACCACCCGGCTGATTGATAATCTGCTCTTGGGGAATGCGAGACAGATTGTTGAGAGTGATTGACACAATTTCCGCCGCTCCTCCATTCGATTCTGCTAAGAACGTCCAGGCCTTCTGAAAGATGAACCATGCTCCAGGTCTTGTTCCGTATCCCCTGGGATCATCTGACGATTGGGGGCGTGGAGATTCCTACGTTTGGGTTGGGGATTGTGCTCTTCGTCTGGGCCTTATTGGGAGCTGCTGTTTTTGGTCGGATGGTTTGGCAAGGCCGGGTCTCTGACCTGTTTCGAGATCCACTGGCAGTGGGAATCTGGGGTGCTGCAGGAGTGGCGATCTGGATGGCTCCCACGATCGGGCCGAAGTTTGCGCCAGAGGGGATCCCGTTTTTTGGTTACGGGCTGATGCTGTTTATCGGCTTTACGACGGCTGTGTTTCTGGCAACCAGGCGAGCGGCAGAGCAGGGGTTACCACCTGAAAAAATCTGGGATCTGGCTGTGGCGATCTTTATTCCCGGGCTGATTGGTGCCCGTCTGTTCTTTGCCGTCCAGTATCCCGAGAAAGTCTTTACGGGCAGGACGCTGCTGGAAAATGTGCTGTCGTTTGTGAATTTATCCCAGGGAGGAATCGTCCTCTTTGGCGGATTATTGATGGGCACAGTCGCCTATTTTGTGTTCTGTTACTGGAACCGGATTGATCCACTTCGGCTGGCTGACATCATCACACCATCGATTTTTGTGGGCGTCGGTTTTGGTCGCATTGGCTGTCTGCTCAATGGTTGCTGTTACGGAGACGTCTGTCATCTCCCCTTTGGCATTCAGTTTCCAGGCTCGAGTGTGACCTACAGCGAATTCGTGTACCGGGGTGTCATTAGTCCTGTTGAATTGGCCACTCCCTGGCTGCAACCAACGCAAATCTACAGTGCGATCGATGGATTCATTATCGCTTTGGCAGCGTATCTGTATTATCCGTACCGGACCCGGCATGGCGCTGTCTTTGGCCTGGCGGTGCTGACGTATTCCATCACACGCTATCTGATTGAACTACTGCGAAGCGACGAAGAGGGGCAATTTTCGACCTCGCTGACGATTTCGCAATGGGTAAGTTTAGGTGTGGGACTTTGTGTTTGTGCACTTTTAGTGTATGTGTTCTTCTGTGCACAAAAGTTGCAACGAAAAAGACTCACGGAGTCAGTTCCCGGTTGAGTTTTTATCAAGTTGCTTAAATCGTGTGGCCACGAGTGGTTTCGCTGGAACTTCTCCGGGGAAAATCAAGACTCACATTCCAGACAAGCGGAGTCCTCTGCTATGTCGCGATCGGTAATGACGACTGCTCCAGTTCCTTTCTGGATTGATTGAGTTCCGTGCAGACGCTCACTGACGAAGAATTGATTCAAGCCGCACAAACCGGTCATACGGAGGGTTTTACCCTCCTTGTGAGGCGGTACGAGCAGCGTCTTTTCCGGTCGATGACGCGGATTTCGGGCTCTCCGGAGGATGCTGAAGATATTTGTCAGGAAGCATTTACGCGCGCCTGGCGAGCGATCTCCAAATTCCGTGGTGAATCGCAGTTTTATTCGTGGGTCTTTCGAATTGCCTTGAATCTGTTGCGGTCATCAAAAAGGCAATTGAAGGCTTCGGTCTCGCTGGATGCCGTGCGGGATGCGATCGGCGATGATCTGGAAGATCAACGTGCGGATGTCGATCCGAGCCATAGCCTGCAGGTGAGAGATCAACAGCGGGTCGTGCAGGAAGCCATGGACGCCATGGAAGAGTCGTTTCGAACAGTGCTGGTACTCACCGATCTGGAAGAGATGAGCTATGAAGAAATCGCTCGTGTCGTGGATTGCCCGGTAGGGACAGTCCGCAGCCGGATTCATCGGGCAAGACAAGAATTTCGAGGTCGAATGGAGCGACTGTTAAGGCAGGAACAAAGAGCCTGTTAAAACTGGCAGTTGGGTTGGAAACAGAAGCATGTTGAGACCGGAAGAAACTGAAGCAATCTCCGCCTGGGTGGATGGTGAATCCTCCTCCATGGAGTCGTTGGAAATCGAGAAGCTGTTGAGCAGTTCGGCCGAAGCACGCGACCTGGCTGAGGTCTTTCGTCACCAGAAGTCGCTCCTCAAGGACGATTCGATCCTTCAGGGCAAAAAGTTTCAGTGGAAGCCGCAATTCTCGACAGCTTCGCTTAAGCAGTCGGGTTGGTCGCGCGAGGCATGGGCGGCCCTGTGTGCGTCGCTGGCGACTGCGGCTGTGTTCGCAATTGGATTTCGGCCAACGGCTCCGGGATCTTCATTTCTTGCCGAAGGTGTGATCGCCGACAACCAGGTTTCTCCTGCATCTTCCAGCTTTTTGGATAGACTTGAAGGTCAATGGATCGAAGGTGGTTCAGAGTCATTAGCTCGTGGTGGGGTCGGTAGGCTGGAATCATTTTCCGTAGAAGTTGGGTCGGCCAAACCTGTCGAGCAAAATGTTCCTGCGACCAGTCAAAAGCAGGATCAAATGGCCAATCCCCCGGTCACTGAGCCTCCGGCACCTGTACCCGGTGCGATTACACCGCCTTTGGTTGCTGCCAGAAACTCGACCGGTGCATCGGACTCGTTTTTCATGGATCAGCAGACCGCTCGAAAAGCGGGAGAATCCAACCCGGTAGTAACGCATGATCAGCAGTCGCGTGTCCCGGCCAACCGGGTTTCCATAGGTGATCTGGTGCCCTATCTGGCTGCTGCTCCCCGGATGGTGGCAGTGCTGGAAGTTGATGCCAGGCAACCGGAAGCCATGTCACTGAAAGTTTTAGATCGGCTGGCTGAGAACTCGATTGTTGTTGGTGATTCGGCTGCAGAGATCAGGCAGAACCAGATGATCATGCATCAGCCGGGGCATGCTTCAAATGCCAACTATCAGTCAGCACCAGGTGGCAGCGAGAATTTGGCAGCTAATACATCTCCAGGCATGGCAGCAGATGCGAAAGTGCTCGACAAGCCGGTGCAGAATGCGCGTCCCTACCGAGTTCTTGTTGAATCTCAGGAAGTTTCGCCAGTCAATGAAAACTCGAGTGCGGTTGTGGCCATTTATCTGGATGTGACCAAATCGAGCCTGGCTCGAGTGTTGACTGAGCTCGAACAGGAGGGATTACTGGCCGAGGCTCGACTCCGTTCACCTTTAGAGTTGGAGCCAACATTGGAACTGACCAGGAGTGTTCGAACACCGGCGGTCACCGATTTTGGCACGGATTTTAAGCCAGCATCACCACTTGCGCCAGGTGAATCCAACCCTCAGATTTCTGCCGATGCTGTGACGACCATGGCAGCTCCTGCAAGTGCAGGGCAGGCCCTTGAAACCGAGAACGTCCAGAAGTCACTGAGTGAGATGCAATCTGCCCATGAAGATCATTTTCAAGCTGGTCTTCTGAATCTGACGGAGCGCTGGTTTTCTCAGCGGTCTGGAGAATCTCCAGAGAATGGCCTCGCACTGGCCGCTACCGAGAATCAATCCCCACAGACAACCAATTCGATGAAATCTTCGAATTCTCCAGAACGCATGCTGAGACATGTTCAGAACGACGTCACTGAAGATAAGAAACTTGAGCAAGAACGCGTTCATCCTCCTCTGATGGTTGAAGCAGTACCGATCCCGCTTTCTCAATTGAATTACTCGACTGGGCCAGAGTCTGGGATTGCTCCAGAGAGTCACGCCGGTTTGCCTCGTCAAAGTGCAGGAATGGCGGCGCGGACTCAGCCAGCCCAGGCGAAGGTGGCTGATCCCCAACATCTGGCTGAAAGCCCGGTGGCTGTCAAAGAACAACACCAATCACAAGCCAGCTTAAGCACCTCTTTGGATGGAACTTTCAACGATCAGACAATGCGGCGATTTGCCGCGGTACCAAAGTCGCCACAGATGGATTCAGGGTTTGCCTATCGGCAAGCTATCGAATTTCGTACTCCAGAACCCGGGTCTGACGCACATCGGGCTTTATCAGAGAGTCATTCCCAGCGTTCAAAAAACTCTGCTCATATGAATTTTCAGGCTGAGCCGTCAGCAGGTCAATTACCGGGGCCGAACACTCCGATGGCAGCAGCGTTGCCTGTTCCGTTAGCGATTCCGTTGGTTTTAGGGAGTTCTTCAGAGACCATCAGCGCTCTTACTCCCGAGAACCGCACGATCGTCACGGCAGACCAGTCTGCGGAAGATTCGCGGTCGAGAGAGATGGAGACGACATTGCCACAGGACGTTTCTGATCCTGATCGTGTCCGTTTGCTGCTGATTCTCAAGAATCAATCGGCCAAACCATAAAACGCCAGGGCGTTATCATGAAACAAGCGTCGTTGCTGTTCGATGGGACGAAGAGCGACAATTTCCTTAAGAGCTGATATCCATCGTTTAAGAGACGATCTGGTCGTGCAGACGGGCCAGTCACTGGCAAACATGACCCGATGAATGCCAAAAGTTTCTACTGTGGTCTCAATGACTGGTTTCAGGTCGGCAGGTCTCCAGTTTTCATCTTGAGTACTCGCGACGATTCCTGAAATCTTGCAGACGACGTTTTCCTGATCGGCAAGAGCTTTAAGGCCATCCTGCCAGAGGCTTCGCAACTCTGGGCTCCCTCCGTGGACGGGCATGTTGCCACAGTGATCGAGGATAAAACGAGTGCCGGGACACGCTTTGGCGACCAACGCCGCATCCTTCAATTCACCGGGTCGAATACAAAAGTCGAAGCTCAGGTTGTACTCACCCAGTTGCTGCATACTGCGAATAAACTCAGGTTGAGTGCAGGTTCCTCGGGGTGTGTCATCCGCATGCAGGACTCTGCGCACCCCCTTGATCCAGCGGTTCTTGCTCAAATAGGAAGCCCATTTTTCAAAGCCCGGTGTGCCTGGGCAACCAGAGACGACAGCGCCACACATCAGATTTTGCGGGTCTTCGCACAGCGCAGTGACATACTCGACTTCCCTCGTTTGCTGCTCAAAGACGACATCGACTTCCATGTAAACGCTTTTGACGATCCCTAAGCCTTCAGCCGCTGCCTGATAATCGTGCGGTCGATGGCTCTTCCCGAGCGGTTGTGTTGCGGCTGAAGCCTCTGGATCGGTTTTCAACCATCGCAGCTTAAACAAATCGAGATCCCACAGGTGCTGGTGCGTATCGATGATCGGGAAATCAATGTCGGTAGAAGTCGAGCTCGCAACCATTATTTCAAGAACTCCATAAAGAGGCTCTGGTCGAAGTGATGTTGTTCTGATCGGAGGAGTGGGAAAAATTCATGTCCGAGAACGAACACCTTGTCCGAGACATCAAAATACTCAGCACCAACGATCGTTGCAGCCATAAGGCGTTTCCCCAAATCTCCCAGGATCTTGAAATCGGCAGTTTTTGCTGCAAGAGATCAGGTCTGGAAGCTGTGATTGCCCGAGTGACGTTCCGATTAGGTAAACTTTAACGGTCACTCTTCAAATTCTCTTCGTAACGGTTGTGACTTCAGCAATCACTTGTTGGTCGGCGTGCCGATTCCCCTCTCAGGCAACGAGGAGGACTTTATGACGGCTGCGACGACAACACTTCAATCTTCGGTGGATATCACTGTTCAGCCACCGGTTCCCGTGCCCACCATCCGGCTGGCTCTGTTGGCTTTTCTCGTGCTCGGTGCGGGAGCAACGCTGACTGCCGGTTTAGACCTGATGGAGTCAAAGCATTGCCAGGGGGCGCTTGAAGCACAGATTTCGGTGGTACGCGCCGAACGTTCTGCACAGATTTCGCAAGTACACGTCACGCCGGGGGCTGTGGTTGCGGTTGGTCAACCATTGATCACTGTGCTTGATCCGCATGTGATTGAGCGAATTGCAACTCTTGAGCAGCAACTGACTGAGGCCAAAGCCGAAGTTGAGCGCTCAAAGGCGGAAGCGGCTGTCGATCTCGAATGGCGTCGAAGAGAACTCAAAGCTGCCGAGTTCGATGCTCAATTGCGAGCCGCCGAGCTTCTGCAATCTCAGTTTCAAAAGCAGGTGGAACATGTGGCGTGGCAGGATTACCTGAAGCGATTGAATCCGGTGACGACGTTAGTGAGTCTGAAGGCTGAAGCCGGGTCGATCATTTTTGACAAATCGCTTCCCGATGAGGAACGTCTCCGGGCATTGGTGGCTCAGGATGCCGCCGCGACCACGGTCGAAGCAATTTCTGTTCAATTGCAGATCTGTGAGAAGCGCTTAATCGATCTCAAAGAGCTGGATAAAGATCTGGTTCAGTTAATCCAAAAAGCTCATGGTGTGGAAGTCGCGAAGGCTAAAGTTCAACGAATTGAGTTTGAACTCTCGGACCTCAATGCGAAAAAGCAGGGAGTCACCATTCTCAGTGAGAATTATGGCACAGTCAGTGATTTGAATCTTAAGGCGGGTGATCTCGTGACTGCGGGCCAGAAATTGCTGGATCTCGTTGATCAGGATCGCAGATATCTGCTCGCATCGATTCCATCAAAAGATATCTCCCAGGTTTCGAAGGGGAGCAAAGTCGAACTGATCTTCCCCGGCAATCAGATACGACAGGGAACGGTTGTCGATATCCCTTTAAGAGCCGAAAGCGTCGTGGCGAGCTCTGTGCATGATGTACCGATCGATGTGCGGGTGGAAGCCAGTGGACGCGAATGGCCTGACCTTCCCCTGGGGACGCGAGTGCGTGTGAATTTTGGTCGGAAGCTGTAGATCGCGAGAAGTTCGAATTGGCGTTCCTGTCGTGAGTATGGCGTCGATCAAGAACTCAAGGATCGATGGATCGTCTTCAGAAAATCAGTCTGCGTTCGATCTCAACTGACTGCGAATGGCCCGAGAGAAATCTCGGGCTTTTTCATTTTTGATAAACTGTCTTTACAGAAAAGCAAGATTTGTTTTTTATCTTCGAAGATCGATCTCGAAGGTGGAGTAAGGCCTGAATCTGCATTTTTGTAGCGTGGGCCCCGGGAGTCAGGAATGCAGATATCTAACCAGGTTGTACTGGTCACGGGTGGAGGAAAAGGGATTGGTGAGGCTCTGGCGATCAAAGCCTCACAGCAATCCCCTCGTGTAGTGATCGTGGCAGATCGAGACCTGAATCTTGCAGAATCTGTTTCTGCACGTTGTCAGTCCGCTGCCGAGGCAATCTGCTGTGATGTCTGCGTACCCACCGATTTGGCAAAACTGACGAATCACATCACCGAGAAATACGGTTCGATCGATATCGTTTTTTCCAATGCCGGCGCGACAGCCAAGGGTGGGCTTGAAACTTCTCTGGAAGACTGGAACAAGCTCTGGCAGATCAATGTGCTCTCGCATGTCGAGCTGGCACGATTGACGATTCCTCACATGGCTCAAAAGGGGAGTGGTGCATTTATTGTGACCGCTTCAGCCGCTGGAGTTTTGACGGAAATTGGTTCATTGGCATACTCTGTCACCAAGCATGGCAGCCTTGCCATTGCCGAATGGCTTTCAGTTCATTATCGACGACAAGGGGTGCAGCTTCATTGCCTTTGTCCTGCGGGAGTCGCGACTGACTTTCTGGATCTGGATGACCCGATTCATCAGTTCCTGCACATGAGTGCCTTGACGGCTGAGCAGGTCGCTGAGGCCGCTTTTGAAGCGATCGAGCTCAATCGCTTTCTCGTATTACCGCACAAGGAAGTTCTGGAGTTCTTCCAGTTCAAAACGCAGGACTACGACCGCTGGCTGCATAACTTTTCGCGGGTGCAGGAGCGGCTAGCCAAACTGGCTTCTAAAAATCAGAGTTAGACTTCGGCTGAAGAGAGTGGTTTGCGGCCGCCAAAAGCGGCAAACGAGACATTCTTATGCAGAATTTCCAATGACTCAAAGCCGACAGCACTCAGTTTGAAAAGCTGATCGACAATAGGTTTGGGAGTATCTTCTTTGGCGATGTAGTCGAACACGTGCTGGCAATAAGCTGCATCTTTCAATTGGGTGAGATAATCGCCGTAGATCGACTTCATGACGAGTTCGATTTCGCGTGTTGAACTGTCGACCAGATCAAAAATCCAGAACCAGCCGCCAGGCTGCATCGCGTCAAAGATTTTGCGGAAGACGAGGGTCCACTCGTCATCAGTTCGTAAATGATGCAGAACAGCCGCAGCGACCACGAGATCAAATTTCTGTGGAGGAAGCTCCAGCTCTCGAATATCGCCCTGGATGGAAGAGATCTTTTTGGCGGTGGAGGTTTCCAGTCGAGAGCGTGCCCGGTTGAGCATGGGTTCGCTCAGGTCGATTAAAGTTACGTTCATCGTTGGGATTGCCTGGAGCAACTTCAGCGAAAAGTTGCCCGCCCCACAGCCAATATCCAGCAGCTCTTGAGCACC
>JAIXUU010000129.1 GCA_027483405.1 Planctomyces sp.
AATGATTTCATTTCCTGTAAGGACGTCCCAGATTTTCACTGTGATGTTTTTATTCGGGAATGCCAGTATGTCTCTACTCGAAGAGGCAAGCCGCATTCCATCGCGGCTGAACGCCACGTGCGATATCTCGTGCGAGTGCCCAATGAACGTTCGAATCAACTGCCCGGTTGATGGATTCCAGATTTTGATGGTCTTATCACCGCCGGCAGTAGCCAGAAGGCTTCCATCCGGACTATAATCGACCGTCTTGAGGTAGGAAGTATGACCTTGCAAAGTCGCGATTTCCTGCCCAGTCGAGACATTCCATATCCTGGCCGTTGAATCACCACCTGCTGTAGCGAGTTGCTGGCCATCAGGACTGAACGTAACACTATGCACTCCAGAGGTATGCCCCTGCAGAGTCTTGAGCTCTTCCTTTGCCTTACGATCCCAATAGTACCATTCAAAATCACGACATTGATCGGCATATGTTCCGGGGGCAGTCTTTTCCAGAATTTGTGTCAGCTGAAATAGTCGGGCTTCTTCCCATGCATGGCGAGCGAAGTTCATGTTGCCGATATAAAGACGACGGCGAGACTCGAGCTCTTTCTCTTCGGCAGTCTTCTTCGCATTGAGGGCGTTGTTCTTGGCAACCTCTTCTGACCTGGCGTACTTTTCGGTTTTATTACGCTCAGCGTTAATCCACAGGGTGGAAAAAAGAGCCAGAATTGCGATTAAGGAAGCAGAAACCAGTCCAGCCCGGAACCAGGCACGATGTTTTCTTTCAAGACGCGATAACTGATCGGACCAGGTATCGGAATGAGCACCGACGGGTTCGTCTGCGAGCCATCGTTCAATGTCATCTGCAATCTGCTGCGGAGAGCTATAGCGTTGCTGAGGAATGTGAGCCATCGCTTTCAGGCAAATAGCAGCCAGGGCGGGAGGAACGCTCGACGCGATATTTCGGGGATGAACAAGCTCCCCTTTTTGAACTTTATCGATCACTTCATGGATCTTACCATCGAATGGTGGCTGGCCTGTCAGAAGATGATATAAGGTGGCCCCCAGACTATAGACGTCTGTTTCCGGGCCAAGTTCATCCAGCTTCCCTGCCGCTTGCTCAGGACTCATATAGGCGGGAGTTCCTAATGCAGACCCCGGGCGAGTCTTTCCAGAACTGCTGATGGACGACGAAGGAACTAAAAGCGATTCCTCAGATTGAATTTCCTGATGCCCGAGAACTTTGGCGAGTCCCCAGTCTACAACCAGAGTCTCGCCATATTTTCCCAGCATAATGTTGCCGGGCTTCAAATCACGATGCAGAACTCCTCGACTATGGGCGTACTGAATCGCCTGGCAGACATCAATGAAGCGTCCCAGTAACTCTCGGAGTTCAAGTCTTTGTTGTGACGGAGTTGTCTGTCGCTGTTGATTGGCTTTGTGATGTAAATCGATAGCATCTTTCAGGCTGTGACCGCGAATAAAACGCATTGCATAAAAAGGACTTCCATCCGGGAAAGTTCCCAGCCCATAAACGGGAACAATACCCGGATGCTGCAATCCACCAGTGATTTCGGCTTCCTGTAAGAATCGCTCACGACTGGCAGGATCACCGAGATACTTTTTCTGAATCTCTTTTAAGGCCACTTCCCGATTGAGTTCTTGATCTAATGCGACAGATACCTCACCAAGACCACCTTTAGCATGTGGTCGAATGATCTTAAAGCGAAGGTTCGATGAGTCAGAAGTCTCTGATTCTTTGTGAACAGAGAGAGAGGAAGCTGGTTCTGAAGATAAACGCCGCTGAAGGCGAACAGTAAGTTCAGGATCCTGTAATTGATCGAGATCTTCCCTGATAGACGAGATAGAACTTAATGCGTCCAGGCATTTTTGCAGGTCGTTTTCATGTTGTTGAAGCAAGGCATTAATGAGAGCTTCGAGCATCTTGTGGTGCTCGACGGTCATTGCGCCAGTTGCGACAAGAATCTCACCCAGTGGTCGCGCATCGTTGGCTGACGACGCTTTCATCGCCGAAAGAAAATGGTCACGTGTCACGAAATTCATCTGAACAGCGATCATCCCAAACAGCAGGTTCCAATCTGTGTTTTGAATCTGGCTGCTTGGTTGATCAACGGTTTTCTCAATTGATCGAGCGGAATCTGTTTGATCGTGAGTCATCGTGTGTTTTACGACATGAAATCATAAGCCAGGCAAGGCGAGCTCTCGGCATAAAGCTCAAGTCGTGATGAGATACCATAAAAATATGGCGTCCGATATAAAATTCTTATTTTGGAATAATGCCTCGAAGGCGTGCCAATTCGACACTTAACCTGGATTTTCTGATTTCCAGAGTCGATCAAATATCACTCGACATTCGATACGGAACAGCTGTACTGGTGGAGCATTCTGGAATTTCTGAATGGACTTTTAGACGAAATCTCCCGTTGAAAAGTCCTCCAGAATGCCGCAATTACTCTATGCGTAACTTCTGCAAGGCTCGGAGTTCTTTAGGCAGCGGAAAGGAGACGTGCTCTTCGCGGATGGTGCGTTCATCGACCTGTGCACCAAAGTTGGTTCGCAGGTATTCGATACAATCCTGAACAACAACCTCAGGAGCACTGGCTCCAGCCGTGATCAGCACGCATTCGACATTCTCAAACCAGGCGTGATTGAGTTCGTGAGCGCCATCCACCAGATACGAAGGTTTGTTGCCGGCACTGCCAAGTTCCATCAACCGGCGGCTGTTCGAGCTGTTCTGGCTCCCCAGCACAATCACCAGATCGGCCTCGGCCGCCAGTTGAGCCACAGCTTCCTGTCGGTTGGTCGTCGCGTAGCAGATATCTTCTTTTGGGGGAGATTTGATGTGCGGATATCGTGCCTTCAAAGCAGAGACCACTCTCCCGGCTTCCTCGACCGAAAGTGTTGTCTGAGTCAGATAAACCAGCGGATCCTCGGCCGTGAAGGGCAAACTGGCCACATCTTCATCAGTCTCGACCAGGGTAATACTCTCAGGAGCTTCACCCATCGTGCCGATCACTTCGTCGTGACCTTCATGGCCGATGAGAATTATATTGTACTTTTCCCGGGCGTACTTGATGGCCTCCAGATGCACCTTGGTCACCAGCGGGCAGGTGGCATCAATCGTCTGCAGTTTTCGCTCACGGGCTGCCTGCCGAATGACAGGCGAAACACCATGGGCACTGTATAACAGCACTGAACCTTCGGGGACTTCTTCCACCGAATTCACAAAAGTGACACCCTGGCGTGTGAATCGATCGACCACATACTTGTTATGAACAATTTCGTGGTACACGAAGACATGCGGCCCGAACATGCGGATGACTTCATCCAGGCACTCAATGGCCATGTTCACACCAGCACAAAAGCCACGAGGATTTGCCAGAAGTATCCGCATCCGTTTTTCCTGCCAGGCCATCAATTGGTTCGTTGAGGCCAAATTGGGATGCTTTTCATGCCCATGGCCTGCAAGACTTTTATTACCAGTATTCTAGCAGGAAGGGCTCCCTTCCAGCAGAGATCCTCTCAGCCCGGATGAGATTTTCCTGGCTCAGGGATCACAAATCAAAGCCACTCCTGGCTTTCCAAGGCTGAATGGGGCAGTTTCTCACTTGAGAAAGTCAAAACAGGACATTGCTCTCTTGCGTTGCCTCCAGCAGATTGATTCGATGATAATTCAATACTAAACCGCCCTGTTCGCAGTACGCATCTCCAATTTGCTGAACGATTGCGGTTGACCACATCAGACTTGACCCCTCGACGAAACAACCAGCCGGAGTGAACCGTGGCCATTGACGTTTATAAGGAATGGTTGGGAATTCCCGAAGGTGACCGTCCGCCCGATCATTATGCCCTGTTGCGGGTCATTCAATTCGAGGATGACCCTGACAAAATTCGCAAGAACTATAAAAAACTCAACGGCCATGTCCGCAAGTATGCCACCGGTCAGTACGCGACCGAATCGCAGGAACTGCTGAACGAACTGGCCAGAGCCATGCTCTGCCTCACCGATCTCGAACGCAAACTCGATTACGATCGCTCACTCGGAAGGGAGATCGACGACCGCGACCCCAGCACCGGCCGGCGGCCAGTAACAGCCTATCTGGTGGATCAGGGTGTCATCTCGCAGGATCAGGCCAAAGAAGTCAAAGCCTTCGCAGATCGCTCGGGTCTCACACTTAAAGACGCTGTCGTTCAATTGAAACTGGCCGACGGTGAAACCGCGGCCCGGGCCCTGGCCAGCGAATTGGGGCGACCGTTTGTCGACCTCAATGAAATGCTCCCCGACGATTCCATTCTCGATCTTCTCCCTCGGCAGGTGGTTCGCCGGCATACCTGTTTGCCGCTGTTCGAAGACGACGGACAGATTCTCGTGGCCTGTGCCGACGATCCGCCACAAGAACTCGAAGACGAAATTCGCCTCCGCTACGACAAGCCCATGCGGCACGTCATCGCTTCCCAGCTCGGCATCAATCAGGGCATCTCCAAATACTATGCCAACGGCATGCGCAAGGAAGTTGCCGAACCCACCCGCAAAAAGGGGAGCAAGTCATCTGCAAGCAAGCCCGGCGCTGCCGCACCTCGCAAACAGGCTGCTGAAAAGCTCACGGATGATGAATACGTCGAACAGCGGAACATGGGGATTCTGATCATCTGCGGCACATTGATTGCCGGTTTCAACCTCGATACCTGGATCCTTTGGCCTTACGTTTACCAAAACCGTATTCCAGGCTGGGTCTTTTTCCCACTGACATTCCTCGTCGCACCACCTGTGATCTTTTTTGCCTATATGAACTACATCAAACGAAAGTGATCTCGCTCACACAGCATGTTCATGGTGCTGGACAACCATTTTCAGCAGTGTTCCAGCCTGATGCCGCTGTTACTAAAATCACATAAGTGGAATCAAATCGCGTAGGGCGAGAGATAAACACCTGCTGCCGCGTGATCAACTCACAAAGCGAGTGGCTGCACAGATCTGCTGAAATTCAAGAGGCTATCTATGACCAATACACAATCTGACCGTTCGATGGCGACTTTAGCAGGTGGCTGTTTCTGGTGCCTCGAAGCAGTTTTTGAGAATGTCATTGGCGTCGATGGTGTCGTTTCTGGCTACATGGGTGGAGCCACCGTCAATCCGACTTATGAGCAGGTCTGCACAGGACGAACCGGACACGCGGAAGTTGTCCAGATCGAGTTTGATCCTCAGGTCATCAGCTACAGCGACCTGTTGGAGATTTTCTTCGCCATCCACGACCCGACCACAAAGGACCGACAGGGAAACGATATTGGCACGCAGTATCGCTCGGCCATCTTTTTTCATGACAGCGAACAGCAGACTGTCGCCCAAGCAAAGATCACTGAACTCGAAGCGGCTGGGATCTGGCCTGGAAGATTTGTGACGCAGATCGTCCCCGCTGTCACTTTTTACCCGGCAGAAGACTACCATCAAGGTTACTTCCGCGCTCACCCGGCACAGGCCTATTGTGCGGCTGTCGTGGCCCCGAAAGTCGCCAAGTTCCGCCAGAAGTTCAGCCAGCGGCTCAAAAGCCGCTAGGCTGAATGGTCGAATGCGTTTCATCAATCGAGACGAACGATGTGAGGCGTTTGTTCGACATGGCCATTGATATCCTCAGAGATGGCCGTCAATTCCATGGGGCCGCTCGCTGGAGCTTCCAGCACAATTTCCCATTCGGCAAAACTTCCCCGTAACGAGCGGGCTTTTTGACCATTGACGAGTACGTGTCGAATATCGCTGGTATCTGCGACAGAGCCGCAGACTTTCAATAATTGTCCCTGGCGTACAATGGAAGTGATGACGGTTACGGGCGGTAATTGATCTTTAAAACTTGAAACTGAAGCTGGCTGCAGCCGATCTACATAGGCGTAGCCTTCGTCATTTTCGCTGGCTGTTGAAGTAGGGACAGCACCCATGCTGATCGGGCCATGAATATCGTTCACGCGCATTTCACGGGAAGTCATCCGGCGGAAACCTGACCGATCCATCACTGAACGCCAGATAGCGACATCGCAGCGGTAGGAGTCGAGCCCGTCGATAAAGACACCTGTCGTTCCTAAATGGACGGACCAGTTGGCTTCCCAGGCTTTGAAATCTTTAATCCAAAAAGGTGTTCCATTGGGTGGTAGAGCTTCAGCAGCCTCGCGTGCCAGCGTTTGATTCTGTTCGACAAAGTTCAGCCGGCCACCCTCCGGACGAGCGATTCCCCGCAGATTCAGACAGAAGAATCGCATGGTGTGGGCTTCGTTACCTTCAAAACGTATAAAGGGGAGAATTCGAGTATCGACACTTTTGACCGATCCATCCGGCTGACGGACAGACAGGATCGGATCGAAGTCTGCAGTTTTCTTGTTTTCAAAGCGATAACCATACTCGGCACATTCTGCAGCCACATTCCGAGTGAACTGATTGTGGCAATTCGCCCACCAGAAGCCTGCGCCTCGATTCAGATCGAATGGTACCACCTGATCCTTTTGAGTTTTGGCAGGGAGTACGAGAGCTGCCAGGTTATGATCAAGGATGTTGTTGACCTCTGTGCCATCCTCCAGAAAATACCCATGTCCGACACTCTTGTAGCCCACGCAGTCACGAATCACGAGAGCATTCGTACCATGAATAGTAATCCAGCGGTTATGGCTGTCCCAGATGGATGCGCCAATAACGGAACTGCCACGCATCGTGTCGCCACAGAGATGGAAATGAATGCTGTATCGACCTAGCTCATCTCGCTTACCGAGATGTCGGAATTCAGCATAACTGATTGAACCGGCTGAATGCCTGTGGTACATCGTATGTCCTCGAACTCCATCTGGTTCCGCTGATTCAATGACGACATTTCGAGTGAGATTTGCAACTTCGGCCTGAAAGTTCTCATCAGCGAAATGAGCATACTGCAATGGTTTATCCAGAGTTAATGGATATCCTCCGGTAAAGTCCTGGCTGCCTGTCCGCACGACCCTGCGAACTTCTGTTTGTGCACTACTTAGAAAATCGCCGTCTTCGCGATCCCGCTGACGATGTGTGCTGGTGACAATGACCTGGTCGCCTTCTTTCCAGCCTTCGACATTCTCCATTAAAGAGAGCGTCGTTGCACCACGTCCCGTCGATTCAGCAGGATTCACCGAGCGTTTCAGCTTGACCCAGGTGCGCGTGATTGGCTGACCATGAATTTCCATACGTCCGCCGCAGCACACGAGAGCCGGGCAGGAAAGTTTATTCATACCTTCAAAGTACCGTAGACGGATCTTTGCCGTATATTCAGCCGGTAAAGGAGCGCCGGGTTTGCCGACATAAAGTGCCGGACGCCTGCGACCTTCTCCTACGGGAGGTGGAGTTGCATGACAGTCAAAGCCTTCTTCGGAGGGGTCTTCGCTGGCAGTAACAGTAATGAGTCCTGCTTCGAGCAAGGTATTCTGATCAGTAGCGAACTCGAGTTCTCCTGCAATTTGAACCAGTCGAAAGCTGGGAGTTCGGCCCTGGTGGCCGATATCATAAATCACATGGTGGCCTGATCGGATAACAACCCGATCTCCCGTTTCAGGGAGACTCCCTGAACTCCAGGTTTCTTTTGAAGACCACCTTCCCGATTGTGCGGAAAAGATGGTTTTAGACTCATTGCTGAATGCTGCTTCTTCGGAAAGCATTATGACCAAAAAAGCGAATAGAGCATAAATGGCATATCGATTCGTTATCATTGAAAGATCCTAAAAAGAATATTCTTTTGCTATCGAGAGGAGATGTTGATCGCAGGCGGGTAGTTCTCGCCGGTGGAAACAGTGATGAGAGTCAACGGGTTCAAGGAATCACGGTACTTTCCGCCCAGGCGATCTTCACCCTCAATCGTTTCTTCAGCATTTCGGATAACCTTGGGCCAGAACGCTGTCACAGCATAGCGCCCCGCGACAGGCAGCTTCGCGAGGTAATGACCCGAATGATCAGTGCGGGCTGTTCCAACGACATCGCTGGAATGCTCTTGATGAAAGAGCAGATAAACTCCATCAACGAGTTGGCTGTCGATGGTTACCTGGCCTGAAACGAGGCATTTCTGATCATGCAGAGAACATCCCGAATTCATCACCAGATTCAATGAAACCAGGGCTACAACAAGAGGGCGGCATTTCATTCAGAAATCACCTCAGCACCGTCGCGGGTCACCATCCCCATGAGAATCACATTCGATAGACTCTCGGGCAAAAAACGTACGCTTCCATCACCCATGGCGACAGTGGCACCGCCCGCATGAAAACCAAAGATCCCCTGTGAATTGTTGCAATTCACAGTGCAGCCTGTTCCCGACGGGATGTTGGATAGATTCGTGGGATAGGTATCAACTGTATAAACTGGATATGTCTGAATCATATAGGCACACCAGCCAAGCCATGTTCCCCATGCGCCGGGCTGATCAAGAGTCAAGTCTGTGGCCGGCATGGGCATGCCTACTCCACGTACATAATGAACATCATAGCCGGCATGCTCACTGACGAGTATTGTGTTCGACAGGCCATCCGTGACGTCACGCATGCGAGGGCTTGTCCCCTTGAGGATCGGGCTGGGAGATATACCAGTCGAATAAGCCAGTGTATAGCTGGAACTGTTAATCCCATGATTGACCCAATAGTCGTTGGCCCAGCCTGTCATAATCGACGGATCGTTGGGATCAGTCGTGGAGCCTGTGCTGGTGATGAAAGATCCGTAGCTTGTACCTGTGGAACTGCTGTTCCTCATCTTAATCAGGCCAGGGACGGGATTTGATGGACAACGAATTATTGAGACCGGTGTGTTCGCGACTTTCTGGTTCACAGGATCGGCGAACCCCCCTGGTGCTGTCACATTGAACAGGCGAGAGAGATTCCCGCCTTCGAGATAGGGGAGCAAGGCCACCATCTGACCATACTTGGGGGTGCTCGAAAGCCGCGCAGCCGGAAAGCAGTTATGCACATCATGATAATTGTGCATGGCTAGCGCAATTTGTTTGAGATTGTTCCGGCATTGGGTTCTACGAGCTGCTTCTCGCGCCTGCTGGACTGCTGGTAAGAGCAAGGCAATCAGCACAGCGATAATCGCAATGACTACGAGCAACTCGATCAGCGTAAAACCTGTCTTTTTCTTCATCGAGACGATATCCAGTTTTAGTACCATACATCCGGAATTCAGGTTGGGGCTCTGCACAACAGTTTGTCGCTTGTAGAGACCAGCCTGTCGAAAGTTCTGACAGGCTGAGCCGCTCTAACACTCTGGAAGTGATTGAGAGCGCACCCAACCACGAGAATGCAATTTTCAGACCTCTCACTCGGGGGTCTGGATGACCTTCTCGTGATCTGGGAACTGCCATTACTCCGGAGCAAAGGCTGGTGGCTGATGAAACTCATGATGAGATCAGGGCTGCCATCTTGAATTCTCTCAGGTGAGGAGATGGTTCACTTTGAGAAGTCCGGCTTTCGCTCATGCTTGATCACATTCACGGTCTGTGCGAAGAGCGCCAAAACCTCAAAACATCGCGACTCATGGATGCGACCTGTCAGGAATAGCCGCAACATCCACAGCGTTGGGGCTTTGCGATCGTTTTCGGCTTGCAGTCAGATCGGGAAACTTCAATACTCTTGCGGTTGCAAAGTCTGGGCGGGCGAAGACGTGTGCTCCCTTTTCCCGCTGATTGAAAGCAGCCTGTCTTCTTGCGGGCTTTTTGATCGTCGATGCAGAGGTTTTGGGTGGGCTGGCTGCGCCAGCCCTGTTGAGTGGGCTCCATCAAGGGGATGTGTCAGTGCTGATTGCGTGCGTGATTGCATACATGGTGGGCACACTGGCTTTAGGCGCGTATGGCGCCCGCATGGTGGGGAGTGCCAAAGACTTTATGGTGGCTGGTCGTTCACTCCCTTTGGGAATGAACTTTGCCTGCGTGTTTGCGACGTGGTTTGGTGCGGAGACCGTGCTTTCGGTTTCTGCTCGTTTTGCTGATCAGGGACTGGGATTTGTCTCGGGTGATCCCTTCGGCGCATCGGTTTGCCTGGTGCTCGTGGCCATCTTCTTTGCACGCACCTTTTACAGTCTCGAGCTGTTAACAATTGGCGACTATTACCATGTGCGCTACGGCCGATTTGTGGAAGTTCTCACGTCGCTGGGGATCGCTGCATCGTACATGGGCTGGACGACAGCACAGCTCTCGGCCTTCGGTCTGGTGATTAATGTGCTGTTCCCCGAGTACGTCACGTTGAATCAGGCCATCATCATTGGTGCGGTGATTGTCACGCTCTACACCTTCTTCGGCGGGATGTGGTCGATTGCCCTGACCGATGTGGTGCAGACGGTGGCGATTGTTGGCGGTCTGATTGTTGTGGCGTTTATTCTGGGTGAAAAGGCGGGTGGATTTCAGCCTGTCATAGCGGCCGCGGCACAGGCGGGGAAGCTGAATCTGTTTCCCCATGTGACAACTGCTGCCTGGCTGATCTTTATTGGTGAGTTTCTGACGATGGCGCTGGGATCGATTCCTCAGCAGGATGTTTTCCAGCGTGTGACCAGTGCCCGCAACGAAGCGACCGCCCGGGCGGGCACTCTCTTTGGCGGGCTGTTCTATTTCGGCTTCGCCTTCGTACCGATGTTCATTGCCTTTTCGGCCACCATGATTGATCCAGCGGCAGCCGGTCATTTTGCCTCCGAAGATGCTCGGGAAGTGCAAAAGGTATTGCCAGTTCTGATCCTGAATCAGACTCCACTCTGGGTTCAGATTCTGTTCTTTGGCGCCGTGCTTTCGGCCATTCTGTCAACGGCCAGTGGGACGTTGCTGGCACCAGCCAGTATTCTCACAGAAAACGTGCTGCGTCAGTTCACTCTCAATATGAGCGACAACATGCTCCTGTGGCTGGTGCGCACGATGCTGGTGCTCGTCTCGATTACTGCCACCACAATTGCCGTGAACTCGGAAAGCACGATGTATGAGATGGTCGAGAGTGGCTACAAAGTGACTCTGGTGATCGCCTTTGTGCCCCTGGCATTTGGCATTTACTGGTCGAAAGCCACCACTCAGGGTGCGGTTTTTTCCATCCTGTTTGCTCTGCCAGTCTGGTTGGGAACCGAGTTCATTCATGATGAAGAGAGTGCCAACCTGTGGCAGGTTGTGCCTCCACAGATCTATGGCCTTGTGGCATCGATTCTCGGAATGATTATTGGTTCCTCCATGCCCAACTGGATCAAGCACGTTCCACGACATCCCGCCGATTTAGCACAGGAACGCCGCAGCGTGGTGAGCCACTGATTCTGTCACAACGTCGATCTTCGAACAACTGCACGTTTCAAACGAGATACCGGCGCGATGTTAGTTGCGAAGACATGTTTGCCCAGAGCTGCAAGCATGGCACACTGCAGGCACGGCACGCGGCAGGCAAACGTTCGCACCCATCACTTCGTGAGTTCATCCAGCCCGAATGTCACAAAGACGATCGACTCGGCGTAGTTGGCTTCACCCGCTTCAAACAGGCAACCGACTCTGCCATCAGGAAGTAATGCCAGATCAGAATAGGCCGACGGGCCCGTATACAGAACTTTGCTGACAGGCCAGGTCTGGCCGTCATCCCGACTGCCGCGAACCGTCAGATTTGTGCGGCTGGTGGTGCTGGCGGGATTGCTGAAGAGAATCCAACCCGGCTCTGACCTGGCTGGCCAACTGGCTCGCAGGATCGCCGCCTGACAGACAGGCTCGATGAGTGCCGCGTCAGGTTTCAATTCGCTCCAGGTGAGGCCGCCATCCTCACTCACACTCGTTTGCCTCTGCCTGCTGGCACTCGCGTTACGCATATTGAACAGCAGTTTTCCCCCAGTCAGCTCGACGACTTCGCATTCATTGACTCCGGCGGCTGGTGTTCTGCCACCCAGTTTCCAGGTCTGCCCATGATCATCCGAGTAGATCACATGCGAGTAGTACTTTTTCGTTCTGGCTTCAATATGGTCACAGGGAATCACCAATCGACCCGCGTGGGAGCCCTGCTGGATTTGAATCCCGCCACCCGGCCCTGTCGCATACCACGTCCAGTCGGGTTGTTTCACATCTTTGGTGATCTCCACCGGCTGGCTCCAGGTCAAGCCGTCGTCTTTGGATCGCAGAACGTACACACGCCGGGTATCGCGGCTGGTTTGGGCAATGATCTCGCTCTCGTGATCATCACCCAGGTTCCAGGTTGCCAGGAGCAACAATTCTCCGGTCGTTTGATCGACGACCAGGCACGGATTGCCGCAAGTATTCTCGCCATCATCCCACAGGACGACAGGCGGACTCCACGTCTTGCCTCCATCGGTCGATCGCTTCATGACCAGATCGATATCGCCACTATCGCCCGTTGAGTTTTTTCGTCCTTCGCAAAGGGCCAATAACGTTCCCGAGCGTGTGGTTGTCAAAGAAGGGATACGATATGTGTGATAACCCTCCGTTCCACCCGCAAAGCCACTTGGAAACAAAGGCTCAGGTGGTGCTGGCAACTCGTAAAGATTTCCTTTGATCGAGAAGTCAAACACCGCCATCTCATTGCGCCATGGCCGCAACCCCACTCGACCGACAGACCCCTTCCAGCCATCTAGTGTGTAGACCGACTGGCCATTGATCAGAAACCGGGTTTGTTCATCCTTTCGAATCACTTCAAGCAAGAACGGAGCACCCGGCTGTACCAAGTCTGCGATTTTGAGCGTCACAGCAGGTTGATTGCGAAAGAGTGGACCTTCGACGAACAGCAGGCCCGCTTTGCCATCCAGGCCGAATCGACTGCTTCCGAAATCGAAGGCGGCAGCCGTTCCATCCAATTTGGCCAACTGGAGCTGAACGCGAACATGAAAATCACCTGCGCCAATCCCGCTTCGAGAGAGCAGCCATCGATTCTGACCACTCGCCAGCAGTGCGCTCATTGAGCCCTTGAGATCCTGGATCGATGCCCAAGGCTTACCAATCCATTTCAACTCAGCCGCCTTGCCGGAATAGACAACGGCCGAAGTTGTGACCTCTGGCTCTGAGGCCATCAAACCAAGCATGTTCATCGAGGTCATGCAGCCCAGTGTGAGTGCCAGGCAGATCCTCGTCAGCAGGCATTGCATGCGCTTCCTCTCCGAAGGCAGGTTAGGTGGGTGAGTTCAAGTCAACTCATCGTAATCAACGAGCATTAGCCAACTGTACTGGGCTGACGGTTTTTGAGCGAAAGTGTCCTGAGTGCCAGCCAGGCACAAGCACTCAATATCATTTGTGCTCCAAAAATCGCCAGCAGCAGGACGAAGACAATATCGCGGGCTTTGTCATCGGAATAAATCGCCGGATATGGTGGCGTGATCCACCTCGCCAGAACCGACCAGATGAAGAGCGTCAGCACTGCTCCACTGATGGTGGAAGCCATCGCTGCCCAGAGCGACTTTCGACCAATGAGATAACCCAAAATGACCATCGCCAGATGGAAGATCCACAGCGGCGTCGTATGAGGCATCAACTGGCCCAGTTCAACAGAGTGGGTGAATGCCAGACCGAATACGATGGAGATCGGAAAGATCGTAATCCACGCCATAATCGCGAGATTACTCATGATGATAAACGTGGCGGCATCGGCAATTCGCGCGGGATGCCGGGCGGCCCGCCACAAGCGTGTCTGCCAGTTGGGCCCGGTGGCCAGCACCGATTCATGCGACAGAAATCGGGCGAGATCCTGGGCCAGTTCCTGCGGCGTGGCATAACGATCTTCAGGTAAAAAGCTGAGGGCTTTATCGCAAACTCTGACAAGATCCTGGGGAACATCCCGACGAAACTGGCTGACGTGCGAAATTTCTCCCTCACGGATCGAAGCCAGAATCTCAATGACAGTTTCTCCCTGATGGGGCGGCTTTCCTGTGAGGCATTCAAACAGGATGGTGCCCAGGCCAAACACATCTGTAGCAGGGGTACAACCGCGAAGCCCTTTCTCAAGCTGCTCCGGGGCCATGTAATGGGGAGTCCCCATGATAATGCTGGAACAGGTTTCGACCAGGGTTCCTTCCAGCACTTTGGCAAGGCCAAAGTCGGTCAGTCGCGGAATGAATGGAAACTCTGCTTCAGAATTTGCGAAAGCATCCGCGATCGGGAACAACAGCACATTTGCCGATTTCAAATCGCGATGGAGCACACCCTGCTGATGGCTGTAAGCGACCGCTCGGCTCAATTGCATCACCAGTTCGGCAGCCGCACGCGGGGACAATGGCCCATGGCAATTTAACCAGCGAAACAATGTGGGCCCATGGCAAAGGGCATAAGTAATGTAGGGCAACTCACCAGCAGAGCCCGTTTCAAAAGTGGGGACAATGTGCGGATGATCCAGCCGGGCGGCTGCCTGAGCTTCGAGGAGAAATCGCTGCCTCGCATCGGGTGTCAGTTGCCGATACGGCAAAGGCACCTTGATGGCCACTTCACGGTTCAAATGCGGATCGTGAGCCGCATAAACGACTGCAAACCCACCTCGCCCCAAAACCTTCGTCACTCGATATCGACCGATCGATGGCGGGAGATCCACCAGATGCGGCTCGGCTTCTAAAGAAACCGAGGCCAGCTTCGGCGAGAGATGATCGAGAATCTGCTGCATGCGCTGCAAAGTTTCCGGACTGATTTCCGTTGTCAACACTCCAGGCTGTGTCATGAGCAGCGTTTTTTCGATATCGCGACTCAAGGAAGCGATCTGCTCGATGGAAACCAGAATTCCCTGTGCTTCTCCATTTCCCGAAAGCACCTCATGACCTGACTCAACATGTTCCGTGCGGAAATCTTCCGGCATTCAAGTTCCTGGTCAGTTGCAACCGCCGCCACCAAATTCACAACAGTGATCACTCGACGCTTTGAGAGACGACATCCTGATCAATCATCAAGAGGAAGTCCCAGATGTTCAAATGTAAACTGTGAATGATGGGCAATTCAACCACAATTGGATGAATGCCAAGAGTTCGTAGTGAGTAGGCTCTTGCTGATGACAACCCGTGAGCTGCAGACTTCGGCGCCTGCCAATCGGCAAGAGGAAGATGTACTGCTTCGCTCAAAAGTCATACTTCGTGCGGGATTTATCGAGAAAATAGCGTGCTAACATCATCGACACAAAGATATTGAACAGCAGCCAGGCGGCAATCACCGGTGCAGTTTCCAGAAACGCAAAGAATGACTGGCTGCGAAAAAATGGAAAGCAAACTAACCAACCGAGGTGATTCATCAGTGAGATCAGTTGAACGGGCAATCCCCAATCCCGAAGAAAACGTCCTCGAAAGGCATATAAGAACCAGTTCCACCAGACAAAATAGCCGGTGATCGCCAAAGTGGAGACGGTGATCGAGAATACGACATCCCAGAGACGGTATTGATACTCGGGGAAGAATATGAACAGAGGTGCGAGAATCAGCATCCAGGCGCCCATCGCGAAAATGATCCCACCGAGAAACTGGAAGCCCGCGAGCAGTCGCAGAAACCACACAGTGCCATTTGCCGACTGATCATCAGTGACGATCTCTTGAGGTGACATCAGGGCAACTCCTGCGGTTTATCGATCAAAAGGTCTTTGGGGACTATTGAAGGATTTCTCTCCTGGAGTGCCTGCGTAAGCTGACTCAGTTCTTCATCAACTGGCAAACCCATGAGTTTCTGCTTGCGGAGAATCTGAATCTCCAGTGGAAGTATATACAAGAAATAAAATTCTGGCTTTGGAATGCCAATTTTCTTCTCTTCGCTGAGTAGCCATTTCAGACTTTGAATCTGCATTTCGATATAGCAGAAATGAGAATTCTGCTTTAACCACTGGTCGATTCCCCCCGCATGATCAAACAGATTTGCACAATCCTGGGGTTGGCGATAAATCTTGCCACCTCTTCCCAATCGAGAATATCCATGCCTTGAGTATTCTTCGGGGAGATCCACCAGTTGAGAATAGATATTCCAATAGCAGGCGTTTCCAACAGTAAACCTGCCTCCCATGGCACCGTAAGGGAAACTGAGTGAGCTGCGCTTGTCTTTCAAATGCTGAACCAGCAACGGGAGTGATTTCACCTGATAATCTTTGAGTTTCTGGTAAGCATTCTGCACCTTTTGATATGCGGCATCCGATCCGTCATACGGATATTCTGCAATCAGTTCATCGAATGAATCTGATTCCTCCCCGTCCGAAACAAACTCAAGCAGGTCGATCCGTTTTGTGATCTCTTGTTGTTCTGCGTGTGTGAGTCGGATTTCAAGGTATTGAACCTTCAGAGGATCACTGGCTTCGTCGGCAGATAGAGCAACCAGTATGAATGCTGTGACCACCAGAATCAGCGGGTTAAGGATTGATCGTAGTCGCCAGAAGTAGAAAAATGGTCTCGGGAACTGATGAGAAAACTTAGCAGCCCATATGACACCGTGAAACATGGACTGAACTCCACAGGACGATGGCGATAGTTTCTATTCGCAATCTGTATCATCCAGATTTGCAAATTATTGGACTGCTGCCGGGACAAAGCGGTCTTGCATCATCCGGATCCGTCAAGAATTTCAATCATCGGGAGAGCAGGGCACTTAATGTCAGCGAGAGGGCCACATTGATCCCCAGATAAATACTGGCAGCGATGGCTGCACGCTGGACAGACATGCCACACAAAGCCGATATCGCACAACCGGCGCAGAAGGCACCGACTGCTAAACCTACGAGGAACAATTCGGGTGGCAGGAAGGCATTCAAGATGGCGGCTGGGATAACGGCGGCCAGCACACAAACGATCATTTTTCCCCAGCCGGGAAACTCTCCTTCCTCCATGATCGAGATGATCAGGCCCAGAATGGCAGCACCAAGAAACAGACCCAGCATCAGTGATCTCCTGCAACAAACGACTGCGTTCCTAAAAACTGACTGTTAGGAACAAACTAGCTGGTCAGTGTTTATCAGTCCAGTGTCTATTTTCTGGATCCATTAGAAATTTGATGACTGGATCAGCAAGCGTCAAAAGCGCCGATCGGTTGCTTGATGCGCTGGTAAATCACAGCGCAGAGGCCAGAAGAGTTACTCAAAAAGGAAAAGCCCGAGACCACAATCGAGTGATCTCGGGCTTTTCAAGTGGCGGGGGCAGGATTTGAACCTACGACCTCGAGGTTATGAGCCTCGCGAGCTACCGGGCTGCTCCACCCCGCGTCAATGTTGATGAAACAGTGAGATTTATTCGCTGCTTATCGTGTTCGAAGTGTATCGGCATGTCGGAGAGCCGACAAGGAACTCACGTACGATTCCCGGAAAAGTTCGCCGAGAACGCCAATTCGAACGGTGTCATCAGTGTGAAGTTGGTGCGGGAAGTTCACATCCAGGGATGCGACGAGTAAGAAAGTGCTTGAATATTTGTTACAGCCGGAAGATGGTGCATTCCGCTCCGCTCCATGTCACCCTACAGCGCCACCTTACTCCGAAGAAGAAGCTAGGAGAGAGTCTCTTCCAATAAGACCTGGCGACCTGTCTGGGCACTGCGTGCGACGGCTTCTGTGAATTTCATATACTCCAGTCCGGTCGAAAACGATGTCAGGTGGACAGGTTCTTCACCCCGAATGGCACCAATGAACTCCGCTTCCACGCGCCATTTACCGACTCGCTCGGCTGGAATTTCCACCTCCACCAGTTGCGGTTGGCCGGGCCTGCCCACCAGAAGCTTTTCTGTGGCCCCGAATTCCACACGCATTGTTCCAGTGCTGCCATACAGGTGAATCTGCTTGACGGGGGCATGCAGTGCCATCCCCGAGAATTGATAAACTCCGCGGGCATGGCCTTCCAGCTCTGTCAGCACATGCACCAGTTCCGGTGTGGTGACAGGGAGATTTTCGTCGGAATGGGGGTCTGGCCGGGTGGGTTCAAAGATTTGAGTTTGTGCAAAGACGTTCTTCGTGGGAGGGATCCAGCGCATGGCGGTTTCATGCAGAATCCCCATCGTCAGGGCGTTCAAACCACTTTTTTCGGCATCCTGACGCCAATGCAGGTTCTGCGAGTAATCATAAAATTGATCGTCGAGACCAATCACGACAACCTGCCGTAAATCTCCAATAAAGTTCCGTTCGATCAGATTTCGAACTTCGGCATCAACCCGCAAGCCAAAGGGGCTGGGAACCAGCATCGCCACCTGTTGGGGTCGTTCCTGACTGGCAAGTAACATCTGACGGGCTTCGGCCACATTGCGAGCCATGCGGGCTTCGCACAGCACATGCTTACCAGCTTTCAGTGCAGCACAGGTGATCTCGGCATGAGTGTCGGGCCATGTCCCGATACAGACAGCGTCGATTTGAGGGTCTGCCAACAACTCTTGCCAGGTGCTGTATGTTGTCGGGATCGCATGCTGCGTGGCAATTTTCTGGGCCGAGGCCAACGTTCGATTGGCGACAGCCGCGATCGTTACGCCGGGAATTGCTCGAAAACCGGGAATGTGCCTGGCAACAGTATTTGCTCCAGCACCAATCAAACCAACACGAACAGGCAAGGCAGTCATGGAAACATCATCCTTCACAAAGTGATGAGAATTTTAGCTTTGTCGAGCGGCTCTCGCCACGGTGAGTTGCGAGTGCGAGCACCACTCAACGTCATCTCTGAAGTGCAGCGATTGGCTGCTAACTTGGCTCGGGCAGATTTTGTGACGCAACTTATTTCTGTGCAGTGTTTTATGTTCAAAAGCCCAGTGCAGAAACGAGCTTGGCGACACATCAGATTTGGCAATCGTCGCATCAGGCCGGAAGAGGCGGGGGAATCTTTTCGTTTTGGCCAAAGCGATTGCAGGGTTTCATCTGTTCATGTTTTCTCGGATTGAAGTCCAGCTCCTGCCGCCAGTTCTGCCGATTTTCAACAGTTGGTGGCAATTCTTGCTGAAACCACGCCTGGCACGACTTTCACTTCCGCAAGGTTGGGTTCATTCCTGGCTTTATGCCGGCGGACAGGTCTGGGCAAGAAACCTGAACTCCGATAGAACAGGATTGCTCGACAACCAGCTTTTCCTGTCTTCATCCTCAACATCCTGTCCTCCCTGCCGGCTTCTATCGATCTTCAGCGATTTCAAAATCACTGCGCGGCTTGGTCATTCCCGTCCGAACCTTTTCCACAATCCATTCCCTCCAGATATGTCTCTGCATGGCAAGACCAATGGTGGTCGCTTCTATAGCCTGCGGCACATCTGCTTTTGACGATGAAACCAGCATAATGGCACACGACTGGTCACAGCGGTTTATTGCCGCCGCCTGTTGCAAGGTAATCCTGGCTGGGCAGATGCGTGCATTCGCAGGTTGCCTGGCCATGATTCCCGCGTTCCTGCTGTTCAGCACAGCGTCGATGGCACTGGCACAAGTGAACGGCCCGCCATTGCCTCGAAATCCGCAAGGGCGCAATTCCGCTCTCCCTGTGGATCCCCGCTTCAAGCGGAGTCCAGTTGCAGAAACAAGTCCGCGTTCAACAGCGACCCAATCGGTCGGTAGCAATGATCCGTTCTCTGGAGAGTATCAGACACTCCCCACTATGGAACTGAATCTCAATGAAGTCGGGCAACGAGAAATTTCGCCAGTTTCCTACCGGCAGACTCCCGGAAATTCAGATAGTAGAATTCCTGCACCACCAGGTAGCTATGACGAGACGACAGCAGACGACTCCGGATCAATTCTCAATCCGTTGAGTTCGCCGGCACCAGCCTCATCGATGAATGCCGGGCCGTGGGCTCCAGCATCTCCGAATGCCTACCTGCCCGAAGCAGCACAACCCGTGTGGGATGCTGACGAACCCTGGTCATGGCATATCGTCCCAGAAGGTTTGATGTATAAATCGTATATCGCCGGTGAAAAAGAACCTCGCATGTCGACGTCGTGGCTGTTCCCCACCAATGGCGGCCAATCGTACTGGGATTCTGTGCTCGGCGGTCGATTTGGTCTCTTGCGCTATGGTACAGCACGCGGAATCGATCCCGAAGGTTGGCAATGGGATGTCGAAGGTGGTGCCTTCTTGCGAATGCTCCCCGAAACTGAGCGGGATGTCATGGCGACGGATTACCGCATTGGTACACCAATTACTTATCGTGAAGGCCCCTTTCAGTGGAAGTTCGGCTACTACCATATCAGCAGCCACCTGGGTGACGAATTTATCCTGAAAAATCCGACTTTTGTTCGTAGGAACTACAGCCGGGATTGTCTGGTAACAGGCGTGGGATACTTCCCAGTTCCTGAGTTAAGAACCTATTTTGAAGTCGGCTACGGCTTCTACCTGACTGATGGTGCAGGCCCCTGGGAAGTTCAGTTTGGGGCAGAGTATAATCCACCTGGCCCTACGGGATTTCGCGGAGCACCATTCGCAGCCTGTAACGTCCATCTCATGGAAGAGAACGACTGGGGCGGGAGCATTAACATTCTCATCGGCTGGCAGTGGCGCGGCGACACGAGTGACCACACCTTTAGAGCTGGCTTCCAGTTTTACAATGGTGCCGATAACCAGCTTTCCTTCCTGGGGAATACGACTCAATTGACTGGCCTGGGAATTCGTTACGACTACTGATTCTGGAAACTGCCCGAACTGACCTCGTGCATACTTGTCGCTCAAAACCATCTGTTGAATCATCGTATTGACTAATGACTCAACTGAATGACTGTGGCGATCTTTCATGAATCGATCTGAATTAGAGCGAAACTATGGGCCTTACGATCACCATCTGCCTGTTGATCGCACTACTGTCAATCGAAGTTGTCATTCGTATTATTTATGTACGAATTGTCCTTTCGACATTTGATATCAAACCACCATTTAACGTGGCACAGGTTCTTCCTGATCCGGCAGCGGAAAGAATCACTTTCAAAACGACTCTCGGTCTGACGTTGCGAGGTGCGGTTCATCGACCACCAGCTGGTCTGCCTCGGGGAGTGATTTTGTTCTGCACCGAACTGGATGGCACGCACTGGCTGGCACGTCATTATTGCGATGGCCTGATCCGAGCTGGTTTTGCTGTGATTTCGTTCGACTTCCGCAGTCAGGGAGAGAGCGACTCTTTAGCGGGCTATGAACCCAACCAGTGGATGACTCGCTATGAGATCGACGATACGATTTCAGCACTGGAGTGGATCGAGAGTCATGGGGAATTCAGCAGTTTGCCACTGGGTGTGATGGGGGTCAGTCGAGGTTCCACAGCGGCACTCTGGGTCGCAGCTCGATATCCGCATGTTCTCGTGGCCTGCTGCGATGGTGCCTATTCGCTTTCCATGCTGGCATTTCATTTCGTTTCCCGCTGGGCATCGATATATATGCCTCAATGGGCCGAATCGTTGATTCCCGATTGGCACTACCGCTCCACAGTGGCGATTGTCCAGTTTTTGAGTGCCCGGCGGAGAAAGGTTCAATATATCCACATTGAATCTTACTTAAAGCGACTCAAGTCGTGTCCGACGTTGTTTATCGCTGGTGAGAAAGATAATTATGTTCCTTACTACTTGAGTCAGGAACTGATGCGTCGGATCCGTTCGCCTCTGGCAAAAGTCTGGATTGTCCCCAAGGCTAAACACAACAAGGCCCGTCATACAGAACCCGGCCAATATGATCAAATTCTGGTTCAGCACTTCGAACAGATGCTGCCACAAAAAGCCGAAGCACAACTCTCGAATGATGAATCAACTCATCCGCTGAAGCCTCATTTTGCTGATGCGTTGAGAAATGCAGACGCGAAACGTCGAGCGATTTAGCGAACTGGTGGAACTGTGTGCTGGAGTCGATCAGCAGAGCTTTTGTCGCTCACAAAAGAAGCTGTAGAAGCAGCCGTCCGCACCGCATTGACCCATCGCGGATTCAGCGAGGTGGTAAACCGGGAATCGCAGCGGGCTTTGTCGTGTTCGTGGATTTCAGTGGGGTTCCTGGCGCGTCAATTTCTGGTAATTCCAGAGTGACATCACCACGATCGCCGGGTCGAAGTGACAATTCCGGGTTGGGAAGTTCGATCCAGATCCGCACCTGTTGACCGACAGGATCGACTTCGGGATTGATAAAAGT
>JAIXUU010000404.1 GCA_027483405.1 Planctomyces sp.
AAGGGGCCATCCTGAATAAATCGCTCGGTGGTGTAACCTTTGTTGTTGAGCACGATGACGATGGGATTGAAATTGTGCCGCAAGACCGTCGAGAGTTCGAGGCAGGTCATCTGAAAGGCGCCATCTCCCACGAGAACAATCGGGCGGAGATCTTTGCGGGCGACCTGGACACCTAACGCCGCCGGGATCGCAAAACCCATCGAAGTGTAGTAAGCGGGGCTCAGGAACTCGGTATCACGGTAGATGGTCAAATCGGCTGCGCCGAAGAGGCAATCGCCGACATCGGCGACGACGACCATTTTTTCGTCGAGGAGTTCGTTGATCCGCGCGAAGAGCCGGGCACTCGTTACAGCAGTTTCCGGGACAGCCACGAATTTGGGTGTCGGCTTGGCCTTCGCAGGCAAGGGCCGCTTGACGATTTTGACATCCAGTTTGGAAAGACCTTTGACAAAGTCGGCCACCAGAATGTCATGGAAATGGTGATGCGAAATCTTGAGTGTCTCGCTCGTCGCATAAATCGTTTTGGATGTGTCGAGTTCGGCTGTAAAGATTCCCATATCGATATCTGTCATGAACGTTCCGAGCATGACGATACAATCGCTCTGCTCGACATACTTTCGCACCGATTCCCGGCACATTGCTCCTTCGTAAATGCCAATGAAAAGAGGATGTTTTTCACTGATGACCGATTTCCCCAGCAAAGTGGCAGAGATCGGAATCTCAAACTTTTCCGCAAAGTGAATCAATTCATCCGCCAGACCGAAGCGGTGCATCTCGACACCGGCGAGAATGATGGGTCGCTCGGCTTTGGCGAGCATTTCACCCGCTTCGCTCAAGGCTTCCTTGAGGGCCGCTTTATCGCTTTTGATGGTTCCGGCCTGAGGCACATGCTGATAAGGACAACGGACCTTGATCATGTCGCGCGGCAGTTCAATGTAAACCGGCCGCTTGAAACGGACGCAGGCTTCGAGCACGCGATCAATTTCCCGGCAAGCCGTCAGGGCGTCGTCGAGGACTGTCGAAGCGATCGTAATCTTTTCAAAGACTTCGCGCTGGGTGCTGAATTCCCGCACGCGATGATGTAACAGCGGGTTCGAGCGTCGCTCTTCGACTCCTGGCGAGCCGGTAATGACGACGACGGGTGACTTTTCTGCAAAGGCCCCAGCGACAGAATTACAAACGCTCAATCCGCCCACGCAATAAGTCACACAAATGCCACCAATGCCATGAATGCGGGCATAGCCGTCGGCGGCATACCCGGCATTGTCTTCGCGCGTACAACCAATGACACGAATGGGACTGTTTTCGAGATCGCCGTAAAACTGCAGGACAAAGTCGCCAGGGATGCCAAAGATATCCTTCATGCCGTAATCGAGCAGACGGCGGATCAGGTAATCGCCAATGGTGGGGTTTGTCTCTATAGAAGCAGTGGTGCTTGTTCCGTGAGCATGAGTTGCCAACTCTTCGACCGCCTTGGGGGAACTCCCATTTCGCGAGTTGCCTGCCGGTGAGGCTTTGGAAGTTGTTCTGGTTGTTGGAGCGCCATTTCGCCTGGGCGATGAATCGGCTGCTTTTGATGTATTGCGGGCCATCTCCTGACTCCCTGGAAATAGAATCGATCGCTCAGTGAAGAGTATTGATTCGTGAATGAATTCGATCTGCGCGTCGGTGCGTCACTGGAAATTCTCAGGTGCTGACGATTCAGGGTCAATTCGAGATTCCGAAAGAATCGAAGTTGCCGGGTAATGATTGGCCAGGTTGGCAGAAAATGGCTGGTATCAATGACCGTTGATTCACAGTGGAAAAGCGAATTGGCAAACTCCTCGCGCCGTGGGAGAGATGCACTGAGAGTTGCCAGCGTGAGGGAACGCATCACGCAAAAGACATATGTTTCGAACTTGAAGGCCGCTGCGATTCCTTCTGTAACCTTATTGAGGAAGCGATCAAAATTTGGCGTAGCGGGCCCATTGCGAGAGATTCTTCAACTCGCGATCGATTTACCAGGGAATAAGTACCGTCTTTAGCTGCTGGCATACGACTTGCTCATTCTTCCTACAACCCGCTCCTCGCTCAATTTGGAGGCACTAGTCAGATCTGTCTATGTTGAATCCCACGCTTGCCGCTCGCGTGATGGACTCTCTGTTGCCTGAGTCACTGTTTGTCAAAGCAGGACGCATGGCTGCCGTATTTTCCAAAACGCTGTTTTTCTGCAGCATGACTTTTGTTAGCATGGCGAACGATTCACCTCCCAAGCTGGAGAGTCGGATGAGCCATGTGCAGTCGTTTGCAGATCTGGATCTGGTGGCCAGTGAACTGGCGAAAGGTCCCGTGCTTCCGACAGATCCTTTGCCGCAATCGCTGGCCGAGATGACTTATGATCAGCACCGGATGATTCGCTTCCGGCCAGAGCGAAGTTTCTGGCTGGATGAGAAGCGACCTTATTGGTTGCAGACCTTCCATCGTGGGTTCGTGCACAAAGACCAGGTGCAGCTTTATCTGTTGGAATCTCTGGGGTTGGGGGTCGCCACACAGAATTCTGTCAGGCCACGACTGGTAGAGTTCGATAAGGCTCATTTCAAGTACGAGGGCGATTTGAAGGCGGGGGATCTGCCGGCCGATCTCGGTTATGCGGGCGTCCGCTTCATTGGCTTTTTCCCGGGCAATCCGCAGTATTCGGAAGTCGCCTCGTTTGTGGGTGCCAGTTACTTCCGGGCTCACAGCGAGAAGACGGTCTGGGGCTCGTCGGCCCGAGGCTTGGCGATTAACTGTGGGCTGCCTAAAGCGGAAGAGTTTCCGGTCTTTCGGGCGTTTTATGTGCAACAACCGAAGCCGGGCGATTTGTCGCTCACCTTTCTGGCGCTGCTTGATAGCGAGAGTGTGGCGGGGGCTTATCAGTTCGTGATGACTCCTGGAATTGAGGCGACCACCTTTGATGTGACGGCTCGTCTGCATTTCCGCAAAGTTCCCGAGAAGCTGGGAATTGCGCCCTTAACCAGCATGTGGATGTGGGGTGATGCGTTGGCAGGTCCCAAAGGGGATCACCGGCCCGAAGTGCATGATGCCGACGGTTTGCTGATGAAGGGTGGCGATGGTCAGTGGGCCTGGAGAAGTTTTTACAGGCAGAATTACCCATCGCTGGTGCGATACCCGTTTGAAAAGCTCGCGGGCTTTGGCGTTATTCAGCGCGATCGAAATTCCGAGCATTACAAAGATGATGAGGCGCGGTATTCGGAGCGTCCCAGTGTCTGGATCGAACCACAGGTACCGTGGGAAAAGGGAGCTCTGGAACTCCTCGAGTTGCCAGCGGAACATGAGGGGATCGATAACGTGGCAACGTGGTGGGTGCCTGATCAGAAGCCGGTCGTTGGTCAGCCACTGGATCTGAAGTATCGAGTCAGTTTTTTTGGCGGTGATCCGCCCGAACATCAACAGGCGAAAGTCACGGCTGTTGATCTGGTTCGGGAAAGTCCCAAGAAGTTTGTCTTTCGAGTCGATCTAACTGGCGCACGTCTTGCAGAAGCGAATCCGGAGAAAGTGAATCTGGAACTGATCTCGATCCGCTGTGCGATCACTTCTCAGCGGATTGAAAAAGTTTCAGATCAGCAGTGGGTACTGCATCTTGTTGCCGAACCGACAGGTGAAGGCCCCCTGGAATTGATTGCCCGGCTGAGCGATGAAGGCCAGCCCATCACAGAACGATGGAGTTATCTGTGCCCGTTGGAGGCTCCCCCGGTGGTTTTGCCACCGTGGCGTGTTCAACAGAATCAACAGGAGACATCTCGATGATCATGGTTGCTTTCGCAGTTGAAGACTCACCGGTTGATCTGGGAAGCTCCGCACAGATTGTCGCCCGCTGCCATGTGGCCGACTATCTGCGAGATGCAGGGATCCGGCATCCCGATCTGCTGTCGTCGCTCTCGAAGCGATTTGTCGAAGAGGCTGAACAGCTTCTGGAAGATACGCAACCTGCAGGGATGGATGGGGAACATCATCCTTACAGTGCTGCCGAGTTGTGTGAAGCTGCTTTGAGGCTGGCGTTGCGCGAGCTCGAATCGACCGTGGAACTGTTTCCTGGTGCACAGGACTTCTCGGGCAAAATGACTGTGATTCCGGGCGGTTCGAATGGGGGAACAGCGGAATTGCAGGAGGCACCTGCGGAACTCGCCGAAGGGGTGGAAGCCGGCAGCAAGTCTTTGGGAAGCAGCAATAGCTCACGATATCTGGATCGTCGGCTTCAGGGGGCTGTGCCGCATCTCGCGCAGATTTCCATGGTACGAATACGGCCCACTGATGTAGCTCCCGAAAGCCAGAGAATTGCCATGCGGGCCCAACTTCGTCCCAAGCTGTTGCGAGTCTTCCGCAAGGGTTACTGGCGAGGCGCCTGGAAAAATTTGTGCCAGGTGGTCACGACCGTCAAGCTACGACTTGAACCTGTCCGCTGAGCCGAGAATGTTTGCGGAAGATACCTGGTGAACGGTGCGGGCCTTCGGAAATCGGATGCCCGCTCCAGTTTGTCTTCTGTTGCGATTGGCTTCCGAACAGGTGCGGACACAGTTTCCCCAAGGGAGTTTTCGAGAGGCAGTGTCTGAAAAGAGTCTCTATAAGCCAGAGATAAGCAAGTCCCTCGATAGTGACTGATGGATTGGTAGTGGCTCGATCAACGGAATCATTTTTCACCACCAGACGTTGTTCGTTCCCCGTTGAGGGTGCGACAGACAGCAGCGACTGGTTCATGCTCTCAGGATTAAATTCGTGAATGCCAGCAGCATCACTCCTTTGAAAGTCTCACAGGTTTCTCAGCCGGGAAGTCGTCGCTTTCGACTGTCGCTCGCTGTGCTCACTCTGACGACAACCGCTTTTGCGATCTGGCTGTTTTTGTGGTCGTTGGGAGATATTTCCAAGAATCCGGCAACTTGGCTGCTGGTGCCCTTATTCGCCGTGCTCGTGTCGATCATTTCCTTCTCGTTCTGGACCAGCACTCTTGGTTTGTGGTTGACGATCTCCCAACGTCGCCAGACAGCATCGACTTCGCAGTCATCGCACAGTTCTTTACCAAGAACGGCGATCCTGATGCCCGTTTACAATGAAACTCCCGCCAGTGTGTTCGCGAATGTTCAGGCGATGATTGAATCGCTTGCCACCACACCGCATGCGGCGGACTTTGACCTCTTCGTCCTCAGTGATACGACGAACCCGGATATCTGGCTGGAAGAAGAGCGGATGTGGGGCCGCCTTTGTCAGCGACTGACTGGCCCGACCAATGTCTTTTACCGCCGACGGCCGAAAAATACAGCACGCAAGGCGGGGAACATTGCTGATTTCTGTGAACGCTGGGGCACACAGTACGACCTGATGATTGTGCTCGATGCCGACAGCGTGATGGATGGCCAGACGATGGTCGAAATGGCCCGTCGCATGCAGGATGATCCGGCTCTGGGAATTCTGCAGGTGCCACCTGTCCCTGTGAACCGGCTTTCATTTTTTGCTCGACTGCAACAGTTCTCAGCCAGACTTTATAGCCCGGTCCACATGGAAGGCTTCAGTTCGTGGGCGAGCTTTGACAGCAACTACTGGGGGCATAATGCGATTATCCGCGTGGCTCCTTTTATTGATCACTGCGGGTTGCCCACACTCCCGGGCGTGGCACCCCTGGGTGGCGAAATTCTGAGTCACGACTTTGTAGAAGCCGCTCTCATGGCACGCGGTGGCTGGAAAGTGGCTCTCGCGCACGATTTGTCGGGGAGCTATGAAGAATGCCCCACGACATTGCTGGATTATGCGAAGCGAGATCAGCGCTGGTGCCAGGGAAATCTGCAGCACATGCGGCTGATTATCAGCGAAGGTTTGAGGCCGATCAGCCGTCTGCATCTGGCCATGGGCGTGATGTCTTATCTGGCATCGCCTCTGTGGCTGTTGTTTACGCTGCTGGGGCTCTTGGCCATGGCGATCGACGGGATCTGGCTGGGGAGTACTCAGGAACGGATCAGCGGGCTGGTGGTCTTTGCGTTTACCATGTTTTTACTCATGGCCCCGAAGGTCTGGAGTCTGGTGGCTTTGGCGTTTGATCGTCCGCGAAGAGAACAATTCGGCGGCTGGTCAAAGATTATTCCCAGCGTGCTGATTGAGACTGCCGCCTCAGTGCTCGTGGCGCCCATCATGATGCTGTTTCATACACGATTTGTGATTTCCACCTTATTAGGTGAGAAAGTGCAGTGGAATGCTCAGAACCGGGGAGATGGCGATATTGATTTTCTGGCCGCCTGCCGGGTTTTTGGTCCGCATACATTGACCGGGGTGGTGGGAAGTGCCTTGATTCTTTTCTTTGCTCCCGGCCTGTTTTTGTGGTTGTCACCCATTCTGCTGGGGTTATCGCTGACCATTCCTTTCTCAAGAATTCTGGGCAGTGTCGAACTGGGGCAATGGCTCGCTCATCGGCGACTGCTCCTGATTCCCGAAGAATCTGAACTCACACCGATTCTCAAGCTGCAGCAGCGTGCTCTGGAACAGCATGAGCAATACGCGAATGCGCATGATCGCAGCCAGTTACTCGGAGAGTTGCTTTCTGACCCTGGCTTTCAAGCTTTGCATGCTTCGATCCTGCAGCAGACAGCCGCAGGGCTCCCGGCTCCGGAAGCCAAAGTTCGCGAATGGACTCAAGCCATACTTACTCAAGGGCCCGAGAGTTTGAGTGTCGAGGATCGCCGGCAGTTATTACTCGATCGAGAGGCACTGCGTGAACTGCATATTCAGTATCGAGTGCGGCAGCTACATCCCGAACAGGCAGCGACTGCTTCGCCGATGTAGATGACCTCAAATGGATGAGTTCCGGGGGTTTAATAGTTAATCTGGAACTGACAGCGAATGATATCTCCGCGGAACTGTCCATAAGATGTTCCTGAGGAGCGAGCCGAGACATTTGTACGATCGGCTATCGTGTACTGAGTCGAAAACTCCATCTGCGGATTGATCTGCCATTCGAAACCCAGTTCCCATTCGTTGATCGTGCCGTAGGGAGCATTGGCAAAATTCTTAAGTCCACCCTGATAATAGGTGTAGCGACCAAAAGGGAAGATGGTGCCGTGTGACTCGGTTTCCAGACGGTATAAGGCCATGACATAGCCACCCGTTAATGAGCGTTTGACGACAGCCGTCTGCTCGTCATTGAGGCCGGGGCCATTGCCAATATTCCACTCGGCCTGCAAGCCCCAGGGTTGAGGATACCAGACGAACGTCCCCGCCAGGCGTTGATCGACAATCCCACCATCATCTCCTGCTCCAATGGTGCCCGCGGGGATCATGGCGGGAGGCACACCTAATGGTCGAATGGGAGCAGAGCCCACGACATACTTTCCGGTGTAGGCCTGTACGCCCATTTCGAGAATCTGGCCGTTATCGAGCTTATGAGGGACAGCCAGTCGTGTGTAAAGGTGCAGGTTGTCATTTTCTTCGAGAGTCGAGCCCCCTTGACCGTTAAAAGCCCCAATGCCGAAGACACCGTAGTTTCCAGAACCTTTGAGACCTCGATCGAGAACTTCTTTGAATAGGTCCTGAGCTCCTTCAGGAGTCCAGTAGTAGACGACACCCAGATCGCGTTCGTTTCTGGTCGCTGAGTTAATACTGTCACTGCGATCCAGGGGAGCCCGGTTGGAACTGGATTGGAGGTCTTCCCAGCCGTAAGGGACTTTGGACTGTCCAATACGAACGCGGTGAACCTTATCCTCATCGAAGTACAGATCGCCATACCAGTCGCGGATCTGTGCATAGTAGGTCGAATCGTCACTGTCCGGGACCGTGGAGGCGAAATCGGTTTGAAGATAGACATACATATTCTCGGAGACATCGCCTGAGATGATCAGTCGTGCCCGTCGAATGAGAAATGACTGATCATCACTGACGGAGCGGTCGCCAATGAGTTGAGCCGGTGCGCCGTCTTCGTCGACCACGAAGTTGTATCGAAACTGGGCATAACCCCTGATGCTCAGGCGGTCGTACCACTGCTTGGGTTTTGATCCGCCGGGAGTATAGGTCTGCTCATCGACGGTTGTAATCGAAGGGTCTTGAACCTTGCTCCAGCGTTCCTCAAAGACATCGCGGAACGAGCGGTCATTGTCGACGTTGGAACTTAATTCGCTGTTCAGCCGGGCGATTTCCTGCTCGTTTTTTTCCAGACGTTTCAGGAGTTCGTCGTAGGAGCCTGGCGCTGGATTGGCAGGAAGCGAAGGACTTGTTTCCGATTCATCGAGACGAACCTTGCCCTCGGTCGCAGCGGGAGGTTCTTGAGGCAAGGAGCTTTCCTGTGCGAACCCTGAGATTCCTAGAGTGGCAGAAATTGCCAATACCAGCACTCGACATCGGGTCGGCAAGGGCACGATGGGTCCTCTGAGTCAATGGAAAATCCTACGCTCTCTGAATCATCGTCATAACCGGCAAAGTTGTTGACGGTTTTCAGGCGATTCTGTTGATTCTCCGTCAAGTGCGATGCCTCGAGTTCGTTGCCTGTTTTTGGGAGAAGTTTGCCGGTGTTAAAGCCAATGTGATGTTGAAAGGCTTAAAGACCACGCCCTTTCGCAGGGCCTTCAGGGTCGTGCCACCCAGGGTTGTGCCACCCTTCCTATCAAAAAAGAGACCTCACCTTGTCGAAACAAAGTGAGGTCTCTTTTTTAAAGCAGATGGAGAGATTTCTCGACTCGAATCAGGTCATCAGTTGGCTGCCGCGAGTGTCATGGAGTCTTTGCGCCGACGTGCTGCAGGTGAACTTTTCGATTCTTCAGAAAGAATCGTATCCGAGTTCAGCAGTGCACCGGGAGCAGCAGGGTTTGGAAGGAGATCTTCCACGAAGCCTTGCAGGTGATGAGCACGCGTGTGGTGCTGCAACTTCTTGAGAGCCTTCGATTCAATCTGGCGGATACGCTCGCGAGTGACCTTAAAAATACGGCCCGTTTCTTCGAGAGTGTAGCTGTAGCCGTCGCCGAGGCCGTAACGCAAACGAATGATTTCCCGTTCGCGATAAGTCAGGCTGCGGAGCACGATATCGATCTTATCCCGCAGCATTTCACGCAAGGCGTTGTCGGCTGGTGTCGATTCGTGACTGTCTTCCAGAAAATCACCAAAGCTGGAGTCTTCGCTTTCACCGATCGGTGTATCGAGACTCATCGGGTGCTTCCAGGTCTTCATGATTCGTTCGGTATCTTCGACCGACATATCGACAGCCAGTGCCAGCTCTTCGATGGTTGGCTCGCGACCAGTTTCCTGGCGGATCTGTTCGCTCTTGTTCTTCAGCGTGGAAATGCTTTGGAACATGTGGACTGGAATACGAATCGTGCGGGCATGATCGGCAACGGCGCGGGTAATCGCCTGACGAATCCACCAGGTGGCGTAGGTGGAGAACTTATAACCACGGCGGAATTCGTACTTCTCGACACCACGCATCAGGCCGGCATTCCCTTCCTGAATCAGGTCGAGAAAGCTCAGGCCACGGTTGCGATACTTCTTGGCAATCGAGACCACCAGCCTGAGGTTACCGCCAGAAAGCTGCTGCTTGGAACGAGTCCAGCCACCAAATTTTTCGAGAACTCGGCGAATTCGCTTCTGGAAATCGGCTGGCAGTTCCTGCACATCCTGAATCAACCCTTCCAGTTCCGCTTCAGCGGCAGCCACATCGGCGGCTGTCATCGGCATCTTGCGAATCTGGCGGGCAGAAATCTGCTTCTGGAGTTCTGTCATCCGAAGCGAGATCTGTTCCATACGCCGCATGACAGGCTGGAGCCTTTGTGTGCGGACACTGAGTTCTTCACAGAGGGTGGCCAGCTTGCTGCGACGAATGGCCATGCGTTCGCGAATGACGGCTTCTTCGGGAGTCCCGATGGCGGCTCGAAGGAGTGTAAAATCCTGCTTGTTCTCGTCGAGCATGCGCTCAATGGTCGGCAGATTGTGAGGCATACGAGCCAGAATCTGATCTTTCTGAACGCTTTCGGTATCTGAAGTCCGCAATGTGCGCTCAAAGGGGAGTTCCCCGAGCCGGACTTTGTGAACCGTATCGACCACAATGCGAATCGCGAAATCGGATTCGAGCATGCGCCGGCGGAACCAGCGGCGAGTCATTTCGATTTGTTTGGCCAGGTAGATTTCCCGTTCGCGAGTCAGCAGAGGGATGTGGCCCATCTGGCTCAAGTACATGCGAATCGGATCACGCGAGCTGGAGTTGGATTCCGGCTCAAGCATTTCCAGCGGAGGCAACGATTGCAGAGGATCAATACCACCCTCAGGCTCAACGGCATCGAGACCGGCAGCCTCGAGCGCCATGATGAGTTCATCAACGAGGGCAGGATCACCCCCTTCATCAGGGATGTACCTGTCAATTTCCGCGTAAGTCAGAAAGCCGCGCGGGGCGCCCTGATTCAGCAGTTCACGAAGTGCGAGTTGTGATTGATCCATAAGTGTCAAACCTCCTTGTCGAGACAGCTTCCGATCGCATTGACCAGAGCGATGGCGGTACCTTGACCGTATCACTTTGGCATGGAGCCGCCCGACGAGCATGCAAAAAAACTGCTCGTAACCCCCGGGCCGGCGATCCACGTCGCAAACGTACCACAGGGAAAGAACGAATCTGGCTGATCATCAATCAAATCTTACGGCATCATGCCTTCAGATCTTATTGGTCAGTCCAGTCTGCTTAGCAGGATCGGCCTCCATGGCTCAGGCAGAACAAAGCCTGCAAACCAAGGCAACGACCGTCGCGTCGACAGCTTCCATTCTCTCTCTGCGATCAATTGCTTGCGAAATGCTAACGTCGAGAGAAGAAAACTTCTGCGAAATCTGCCGCATTCGATAATTTTTTTCCAAAAATTTTCTTGCACAACTGACTTCGATTCATCTCGCGATCAAAACGCTCGATTTTTTCTGTCCAGTTGTGCACCTTCACTCCCTTCATCTGCTGAAAGATTTTCTAGTTGACGAGATTGTCAGGACGTCAATTTGTCTCGAATGCTGATTCGGCTCTATCGAGCGTTGATTCAACAAATTCGCCACTGCTATACTCATGTGGTCACGACTTTTGTGTCAATCACTGCTACCACCGGATCAATCCCTCAACATCACCAGCCTTTGCCTGAACACGAGAAAGCCCACCCAATGTCCGACGCTACGCTCGACAAGGAAAAAATCGCTGCCAAAGGTCTCAAAGGGATCGTGGCTGCTGATTCTCAAGTCTGTGATGTGGATGGCGATCTGGGCAAACTGATTTATCGCGGCTATAACATTCACGAACTGGCCGAATCGAGCACGTTTGAAGAAACGTCTTACCTGCTTCTGCTTGGCGAACTCCCTACGGCAACACAACTGAAGGAGTTTACTGAACTTCTGATTCACCATCGTGAGATCGATGCGCCCGTCCTCGACTGTCTGAAATCTTTGCCACCCAGTACCCCGCCGATGACAGCTTTGCGGACTGCGGTTTCGATCTCTGGATGTTACGACCCGCTGGCCGAGGACAACTCGCGAGCAGCGAATCTGGAGAAATCCGTTCGCCTCACGGCCGAGATGGCAACTATTACTGCCGCCTTCCGCCGCTTGCGAGAAGGTCTCGAACCGATTGCTCCCCGCAAGGATCTCAGCCATGCGGGTAACTTCATGTACATGCTCAATGGCACAGTTCCATCAGAAGATGCTACCCGAGCGATGGATTTGATTCTGATTCTGCATGCCGAGCATGGGCTGAATGCCAGTACTTTCGCCGCCCGTGTGATTGCTGCCACTCTGGCCGATCTTTACTCGGCTGTCACAGGTGCGATTGGTGCCCTCAAAGGGCCACTTCACGGTGGTGCGAACACTGAAGTGCTGAAGGTTCTTATGGAAATCGGCAGTGTGGAAAACGTGGCCAGCTATGTGGAAACAACCCGGGCGAACAAGGGTAAGTTCATGGGCTTTGGCCATGCGGTCTACAAGGTTGAAGACCCGCGGGCTCGCCATCTGAAAGCACTCTCGGAGCGACTGGGCAAAGAAACAGGCGATCCCAAGTGGTACGACATGTCGATCCTGATGGAGCGGCTGGTGCGTGAGTCGATCAACCGATATTGCAACGTCGATTTCTACTCGGCCAGTCTGCAGCATTACATGGGAATTCCCGGTGATCTGTTCACCTGTGTTTTCGCCACCAGCCGGATTGTCGGGTGGTGTGCCCATGTGCTTGAACAACTGGCTGATAACAAGATCATCCGGCCCTCTTCGAATTACATCGGTGCGCCAGAGCGTCATTACGTTCCCGTGAGCCAGCGATAACGCGGCGATTGATGACGGGTTTGGCCTGCGCCAGCGAGGTTAAGTCTTGGCCCGCATCGACGACGTCACGATAGAGCAAGGCCAAAGAAGTCTGGTAAGGGCGAAAATATGACCTCTGCCAGGCTTCTGATTCTTCTCGACTGGACGGCTGGGGCTGGTGCAGGAGTGCTCATGATTCTCCTGCGCTATTGGCTTGCCGAACTTTATCATTTGCCTGCAGGGCTGATGTTGACGTTCGGAGTGGTGAATCTCGCCTACGCGAGCTTTTCGTTCATTCTCTGGCTGCTGAGTCGCCAGGATCATGTCCCCGGGCTGCAGATTATCGCCGCAGCGAACATTCTGTGGGCCATCGTCTGTCTGGTGATGTTCTTTGTCTGGTGGGGTACCGCGAGTTTTCTGGGAGCCGGGCATTTTGTCGGTGAGGCGTTGATTGTCGGTGGGATGGGGCTCCTTGAATGGAGAGTTGCCAATCATCAATCAGTACCATCCCTGCCTAGCGCAGTTTTGTCTGACCGAGATCTCCCGTAAGGCTGGCGATGATGGTGGAGTCAGCAGTGAAAGTGGCAACGCGTCTGGAGCCCATTCCTGCCTCCTGGCAACAGTATTTGATCGAGACGTGCCGCCAGAATTTTGACTGGTTGACTCAAGTTTCTGAGCTGGAAATTCAACGAGTTCAAAGTGCCGCCTTCAGTGGTGCTCAGGTTTTTCAGTTGCATGCACCAGAGCTCGGGCAGTTTGCACTCAGGCTCTGGCCAACTGATGCCATGCCGCCTGAGCGATTGACGGGGCTCCACGCCTTGTTGCGGCATACACAGCAACTTGGGTTACCAGTTGCTGCTCCTGTGCCTGTTTCAAAGCGTAAGGCCGCTCAAGGAACTATGAGTTGCTTTCGGATCATGGCCGCGTCGTCGCTATGGGCTGGCTCAATTTCAGCGAGCATTGACCCACTGCACATGAACTCTTCGGGCATGAATACGTTGGGCCGGGAGGAAGAATTTCTCTGCCAGTTAGAACCGTGGCTGAAGGGGCAACCACTCAATGCCAATCATCTCGATGAGTCAGACGCGACTAAAGCCATGGCCATGCTGGCGCGCTGGCATACGGCTGCCAGTTCTTTCGCACCACCGCCAACGTGCCAGGCATGGTTTGGTCCGAGCCACCAGGGCGTTTCGCCGACAGTTGCCAGATGTCTGGCCAAACTTTCTGTCAAAGGGGCTGGGATTGCCCATCATGTTGCGGTGGAACATGGCGTTGGGGAAGCTCGTCTAAACAGTTCCGATGATTTTGGGTGTTTGGCAAAGCTTCGCAAGCTGGCTAAGCTTGTCGATGATTTGATTCCACCAATCATTCGAGATTTAGCACCCTGGGCGCACCAAAAAATTCCGCTCACGCCGTGCTGGGGTGATTTCTGGTGCCAGCATATTCTTGTGGAGCATGGTGAGGTTTCCGGGTTACTCGATGCGACGGCCGCTCGGACAGACTCCGTCGCTATTGATCTCGCGCGGTTTCTGGGAAGTTTTCATATCATCAGGCCTTCCACCCGGGAGCTGTGTTTTGACGTTTATCGTGGTGTTCGTTCATTCCTCGAAATCGAGATTCGCCTTGCCCGTGTCATGGAGCGAGTGGGCTTGCTGATGGCGGGGATGTACTGGATCGAATCGTTGATTGGGAGAAACGTCCGAGATCACCAGTCACAGAATCTGCAGCAGTGGCAGATGATCTCGATGCGATTGGACTGGCTGTTGTGCCGCCTGAGTCTTCTGCATGCCGAGCTGCTGGAGAATCCGGGGCTTAACTTGAGATAGGCGTGAATGTTACGTTGCCAGTCGATTGTTCCTCATCCAGGGAGAATCGGGATTGACGAAGTCTGGTTTTACAGGGATTATCCCGGATTGCGTGAGCCAACTTGAGTCGAGAAGTCCTGTGATGGGAGCCCTTCGTCGGTTCAAAAAGGGCATTCAGACAAGCTGGCAAATGTCAGGAAGACACTTTTCGCTGTGGTAACAGATTGCCAGCAGCGATTTACTTAAGGCAGGGATTGCCAAGGATGTCGTATCACCTCATCGACGCAGTCGAGCGTCTGGGTTGCCCACGGTTACTGGTCGTTGGCGATCTCATTCTGGATCGTTATGTCTGGGGTGATGCCGAGCGGATCTCCCAGGAAGCTCCGGTGATTCTGCTGCACGAACAGCGTCAGGAACTTCGGCTGGGCGGTGCTGCTAACGTCGCCCAGATGGTTAAAGGACTCGATGCCGAAGTGACGCTGCTCAGCATTATTGGGGCTGATGAAGAAGGGCGGCAGGCCTGCCGCGAACTGGAACGACTCGATATTGATTCCGGTTCTGTCTGTATCGATCCCTCCCGGCCTACGACGCTGAAAACACGCTACATGGGGAGTGCGCAGTACCGGCATCCTCATCAGATGTTGCGTGTCGATCGGGAAGTTCGCAATGCGATTGACTCTCAGTTGGCAACCCGATTGCTTAATCAGATTCTGCCTCATTTGAAAGATTTTCAGGCCATCCTGGTTTCCGATTACGGCAAAGGTCTGTGTACTCAGGAGTTACTTGAACCATTGATTGCGGCTGCTCGAAAGGCGGGAATTCCCGTCGTGGTCGATCCCGCCAGTCATGGAAAATGTGCCGCTTATCGCGGTGCCACATCTGTGACGCCCAATCGCTTGGAAACCACGCGTGCCACGGGAGTTGAAGTACGCACTGTGGAAGATGCCTTTGTTGCCGGTAAAAAGCTCTGTGAACTGATGTCGCTCGATTACGCATTCGTGACGATGGATCGCGACGGGATTGCACTGGTACACAAGGATGGGGCTTCCGAGCATCTTCCGACCCGGCCGCGCGAAGTCTGTGACATTACCGGTGCGGGTGATATGGTCATGGCGATGATTGGAGTGGGCCTGGGAGCTGGATTGGCACCGGCCGATCTGGGGCGGCTGGCGAATGTCGCAGGCGGGCTCGAAGTCGAACAAATTGGTGTGGTCGCCATTTCGCGGGAAGAGATCCTCACCGATCTCATGCGGACCCATCGACATGCCGAAGGAAAAATTCTGAACGTGCCAGCACTGCAACGGCATGTCAGTGCCCGGCAGAAGACTGGCCAGAAAGTTGTTTTCACCAATGGCTGTTTTGATCTGCTCCACGCCGGCCATGTCAGTTACCTGACGGAAGCGGCCTGCGAAGGCGAATGCCTGATTGTGGCGATCAATAGTGATGACAGTGTCCGCCGACTGGGGAAAGCTCCCGATCGACCAATTTTCGATCAGGAGTATCGCGCCCGCATGCTGGCTGCACTGGAAGTCGTCGATTACGTCGTTGTCTTCGATGAAGATACCCCTCACGCCTTGCTGCATGCCTTGAAGCCCGATGTCCTGGTGAAGGGCGGTACCTACTCAGCCGAAGAAATTGTGGGCCGGGAGGTCGTGCTGGCTTACGGTGGAACTGTGAAGCCGATGGGGATGGTTGAAGGCCTTTCGACCACTCAGATCGTCCGCCGACTTCGCGAGCAGGATGCGACAGTGCTTTCGCTGGCCGCACATACTCAGGCAGTCGGTGCACCAGCATCGGCTGGTCATGTGGATCGGAAAGCGGCATGAAACGGGCCATTTTCATGCCCAATTGGGTCGGTGATGCATTGATGGCCACACCGGCTTTGCGTGCCTTGAGATCGACGTTTCCGGGCGATGAAGCGGTCGCGATTCTGCAACCTTACGTGGCTGAGGTTCTCGCCGGCACAGGATTGGTGGATCGTCTGATTCTGCGCAGCAAAACATCGAAGCCTCTATCGGAGAACTCGCCGCCAGTTTTCTCGGGTTGGTCACTGATTTCTCAATTAAGAAAAGAACGCTTCGACGAAGCGATTCTCTTGCCAAACTCATTACATTCCGCGTGGCTGGGCTGGGCCAGTGGAGCCAGAAAGCGAATTGGCTTAAACCGCGATGGCAGGGGGCTACTTCTCACGCAGCGCATCCCTTCCAGCAATAAGAAAATTCCTCATCCGGCGATGGAGGATTATCTGCAGATTGTCAAAGCGGCCGGGGCCAATGTGCCTTTGCCCAGACAGGCACGCATGGAACTGGCATTAACGGAACCAGGCCAGTTGGCGTGGAAAGGTTTTCTCGCGAAGGAAGCCGCGATTTCCGCTGCACCAGGGATTGTGGCCTTCAATACGGGTGGTGCCTTTGGTGCTGCGAAAGACTGGCCGACAGAATCTTTTGTCGAGCTGGCCCGAAAAATCATCAACTCGACAGAGTACGCAGTCGTTGTCCTCTGTGGCCCGGCCGAGAAAGAGAAAAGCATCGAAATTGAGTCGCGAGTGAATGATCCTCGCGTGCGGTCCTTAGGGCGCGAGTCACTCTCACTGTCGCTGACGAAGTCGGCCATTGCTGGTTCGAGGATGCTGATCACCACCGATTCAGGTCCGAGGCATTTCGCCGCTGCCTTAAATGTGCCCCATGTCGTTCTCTTTGG
>JAIXUU010000255.1 GCA_027483405.1 Planctomyces sp.
GTCATCCTCAACAGCCGGGTGAACATGGCTTCGCCGCCTCCTCAACTGCAAGATATTGCCAAAAAGCGGCGGTAGACGCCCAGAATGTCCCCGTCCAAAACGCCGTCAAACACGCGTCATTTGATGGGCTGCAATGATTTCACGACTCCATACCGCCGGGGTAATACCTGTACTGCCAGTTCACGTCAATAGAGTCTCCAGCGTCGGTTATACTCTTCGATTCAGTTCGCCGTGTTGTACTCTCCCGGGCTGGCCCAATAAAACGAGAAGCAGCAGCGACGGGCACTTTCATGATGGATCTCGCGATCGGGAGCGAGATTAATTCAAGAAAAATGATGTAGGTCGGAGGGAGTGGGAAGCCAATCCAGATCGCCCCCAACGCGATCATCAATGATTCCAGTAGAGTCGGGCAGGCTCCCGCCTGGCTGTCTCTCATACCCAACAGCCTCCAATCAGATCGTTGGATTGAGTCCAAAGAGTATGGCATATTCAGCCGGCAGGCGGGAGCCTGCCGTGCGCTCTCTCGAAGTCAATGCTAAATGCCCGTCGCTGACGCTTCCGGCTCGTTGTTTTTGGGTTGGCGATGTCACTTTGGGGAGTGGGATGGCAGGCGGGGGCCTGCTGTGTGAGACTAAGGAATATCGACGGGGTCAGGACTCATTGCGTTTATTCGGTGTTTCTTGTTCCTATCGTCACCCAGACGTGCAAAGCCACGTCTGGGCCACCCTGTCCTCAAGCGGAAGCGTCGCGGATTCCGCAAACATCATTCTTTGAGAATCGCGGGATACTGAACGGAATTCTTCTTGCTGGGGGATTGGTAAAAGGCGAGATTAACAAGGTCGGCGTGCGCCCCGTCGCGAACCTCTCTTCGGGAATTCTTCCCCTGTGCCAGCGGCACGTCTGTGTTCGAGAATGAAGGGTGAATCATGCGTCGCACGTTTTGGATCATGGCCGCACTGTGTGGCAGCTTCCAGCTGTGTAGTAGCTTTCCGATGGCTGATGGCCTTTTCGTGGGCTTGTCGCACACCGCCGCTGCCAGCGAGATGTTTCCTGAGCAGAAGTATCTTCCGAAGAACAGCGTGGCTGTGGCTTCGGTCAGGCTGCGGAACATCGTGGAGTCGCCTCTGTATCGCCAGGCCGAGGGTGCGGGACTGCTGGCTGAATCGCCACTCCTGAGTTGGCCATTCCTGCGCGATCCCGCCTCTATCGAACGCTTGCTGATCGCCGTCGATCAGCCCGTCATCGACCATTGGGCACAACTGGCAAAGCTCGGCGGCGAAATGAAAAAGCCGGACCGGACGCGCGATCCGTTGTGGGGCCTTTTAAATGTCGATCTCGCTATGCATAACCACGCCAGCGGCTGGAATTCTCTGCTACCAAGGCCGGATGGTGACGCTGAGGGAAAAGCCACCGGCTTGAGCTGGCGGGTCCATTTGCTCCCTGTGCTCGACGAGTTAGAACTCTACAAACAGTTTCACTTCGATGAACCCTGGGATAGTCCGCACAACAAAACGTTAATCCCCAGGATGCCCAAGGTCTTCGCCACAGCGGGCGTCACCGAGCCGGGGAAGACCTCCATGCACCTGCCGGTGGGCGAGAAACTCGTTTTTCAGAATGGTATGGCGCGAGGCCCCTCGTTACGTGACGACAGGGATGGTCATGACAGCACCATCATGATCGTGGTGGCCGATCAATCGCTGGCCACCGAATGGACAAAGCCCGGCGGCTTGCCCATCGACCTTGATCATGTGCGTCAGTCCCTGGGCGGGATCCCCACCGAAGGTCGGCCCATTGTGATGTTGTCGGGCCGAATCCTGAAGGCCTCGCCCAACATCCGCGATCAGGATCTGGTCGCCTTCATGACGGCGCAAGGCGGTGAATGGCTTGACTTCCGAGGGGTCTACGCTCCATCAAATCCCTTGCAACCTCTCCCCACCTTCGTCGCGACTCTCAAGGAACCGGTCGCCGCCCAGCACATGGAGCGTTCCGCGAATGAGTGGACCACTATCAATGGCGAGACAGTTTACCTGAAAGATGGCGTCGGCCTGTGGGCACCAGCGCCGACCACCGTAGTCATGGGAAACTACGAAGCGCTGCAATCCCGCCTGAGAACCGGTACAGCCACCACGACGACACCGCATGCGCTCGTCGATCGGCTCAATGGCACCGATGATCTCTCGATCGCGGTCGATATCAAGTCGCAGGATGCTCTTTGGGAAAAAATGGCCACGCTCTTTCCGCAGGCGAATCAGCTCCTGAAATTCGAGTCAATCGCCATCGATGCCACTCTGAGCCGAGGGACTGCGGGCGATAAGCTGGCGCGGATCGAACTGCTGACCCGTCAACCAGAAGCAGCGGCAGTGGCCACTGAGGAACTGCGGAAGCAGTTGAACATCGTCAGGGCGGCTGTCCCGGGTCTGATCGATTCCGCCGCCGGGGCTCCTCTGGTCGAGTTTGTCGCCAACAGCCTGAAAGGTGTTGTCGTTAAGCAGGAAGGGGCACACATCGTCTTGACGGTACTCGCACCCGCGAAGATCAAAACGCTCCCTGATCTCGCCCAGCCACTGTTCGAGAAGCTGGGCCGCGAATTGTTCGCCAAGAGCGAACGAAACTCTTTGAAGCAGATTGGCCTGGCGCTGCATCGATATCACGATGTCCACCATCGATTCCCCTCGAACTCGCGGGGAGCTGAGGTCGGCGACAAGGGAGGCTTGAGCTGGCGGGTCCATTTGCTCCCCTTTCTGGGCCGAGCCGATTTGTACAACGAGTTTCATCTTGATGAACCCTGGGACAGCGAGCACAACTTGAAGCTCGCGCAACAGATGCCCGATGTTTTCCATTCGGATCTTGTCGCCGACCCGACGAAGACACCTTTTCAAGTCTTCGTGGGAGAAGGGACACCCCTGGGCGGCGACGAGGGACTCCCCCTGAAGGCTCTCCGCGACAGCACCATGCATACGATTCTCGTCGTCCAGGCGGGAGCCGATCAGGCGACAATCTGGACCAAACCCGGCGGCTTGACCTACGAGAAGCCCAACCCGGCACAAGGTCTGGGCAATGTCGGCGATCGAGGCTTTCTGGCACTCCTCGCGGATGGATCGGTCAGGCGATTTTCAGCAACGCTCATGGCCCACGAATTGCGTTTTCTCATCGAGCACAACAACGGATGGTGACCGATCTGCGGGCAACTTCGAGATTGATTAAATCAATCGGAATCAGGTGATGACTGATGAGTACGACAGAGCATTCGATCCCTTCCATCCTCAGGCAATGGTCCCCACAGATCATCCAGCTTTTGATTGTGACGCTGGTCTACACTCTGGTGTGGTTTGTGGCCGATCTGGGGGTGTTGCCGCAGGGTGGCCCCGGTTGACATTCTGATTTCTACCGGGGTAGCTTTGCCAAAAGAGGTTATAGGCAGAACCGCAAATCTGCTAGAATTCCGTTAATGATCCTCAAAGATTCGTATTGCCGTGCTTGCAGTAATTAAACCTCCCCTGCCTCCGGCACACAGGTAGCTCGCAGACGAGCAATCTGTGCCAACTTGCGTTTGTTTGGTGTTTCTTGTTCCTATCGTCACCCAGACGTGAAAAGCCACGTCTGGGCCACCCTGCCATTCCATGGAAACACACCCTATGCTGGCAGGCACTCAACTGAGGGTGAGGAGAAAAAGACGCGATAATGAAAAATGATGTTGAATGGTTGTTTCCAAAGCCATCTCCAACTAATTCGACTCTCGATCACTTGGAAGCGTCAATGGGCTACAAGCTCCCACAATCATACAAAGATGTGGCGGGTAATCATAATGGTGCCTACCCCAAGCCTTCCGAGTGCTTGCTAGGTCGTCCACAAGGTATGTCTTTTAATAACCTAATCGCATTTTCATTTCCTGGAGATGAATTCAAAGGGGAACGGATTTCTGAAATTATTAAGGGCCTTGGAGGTCGTCTTCCAAAGAACGTCGTCCCATTTGCTGCGGATCCAGCTGGTAATTACTTTTGCTTTGACTTTAATCGTCTCAGCAGTACTGGTGAACCCACTATTGTTTTTTGGGATCATGAAGACGAGGACCCCGAACAAAAAGACCCGTGGATGGCTGTGACTTATGTTTGTGATAGTTTTGAGAGATTGATCGCCTCACTTAAGTAGATGTTGCGCGGGGTAACAACGGTTGCACTTCTGATTTCTACCGAAGTGGTGAAGCCACTGAAGGACACTGGCCGATTCCCATTTGTGATCCTCGGAGACTCACGGGGACTGACCAAAACCCCTTCGGCTGATGGCACACAGGTAGCTCGCAGACGAGCAATTTGTGTCACCCTGCGAAGCAAAACGCATTGTAAAGAGCTTTGCGCCCTGAAGTGCTCTAAAAAACAGGTGAGTTAATCATGATCATGCGTTGTTCTGTGTTGCTCGGGATGCCAGCTTTGGCAGCCTATCTGATATTGGTGGCAGGCTGTGGCCCAAAGGGACCTTCTAGCAGCTACAATAGCCACCCTGAAGCCGCTGGCGAACTATTAACTGTTTATCGTGAAGGCTTTGATCCACCTGCTGGAGCCATGTCCCTTCCGTCTCCATATGGTGAGCGAATTGTTTTCCCACCGATACCGTCATTCTCTGACTTGAAAGCCATTGAAAAGCAGAAGCCAGCGGCAATTTCAATACCCTATTGGTGGTTTGAGCAGGTCTTCAGCGAGCCTCGCCTCCCAAGTGTCAAGGCCGTATATTTGACGTCTTTTAAAAAGAGGAATATAGACATGAGGGATACTGCTGTAAATGGCGTGTTTGCTTCCGTGAAGGCCTTGCAGATACCATTTGCAACTGGTGTTGATGGCGGACTAGAGGATCTCCTTAAGCACTTTCCAAACTTGGAATTTCTTGACTTATCTGACAGCGATTTTGGTGATGAATCGTTCAAGGCGATAGTTCGTAACGAGAAGATTCGTTATTTATATGTGCCTCGAACGCTATTAACATCTGCTTCGATTCCTTTATTCGAGGAGTGTAAGAATAGGATTGAGATTGTGGCGAACGGAACTCCATTGAAGGTTGACGGTAGGTGATGTTCATCTGAAAGGATGGCGTGCGCAGGGTGGCACAGGTTGGCAGAGTGGCCCTGCGTGAAACTCTGATTTATACCGGCGTGGTGGAGCGACAGGAGGGTGCTGGCCGATTCCCATTTTTGATCCTCGGAGACTCACGGGGACTGACCAAAACCCCTTCGGCTGATGGCACACAGGTAGCTCGCAGACGAGCAATTTGTGTCACCCTGCGGTTATTTGGCGTTTCATGTTCCTATCGTCACCCAGACGTGCAAAGCCACGTCTGGGCAACCCTGCCCTGGTTGAAACCTTGATTTCTATCAGAAACATTGGGGGCATGGAGTTCCTGGAATGCACCAGTTTTACAGTGGCGGCCTGAATTGGTCGATTGGCATGTAGGCTACTTGTTGAAGATGTCGCGGGTGGTGGTGGGTGGAGTGAGGTCCGCACAGCGGACCCTACGGAATGCCCGTCGCTTACGCTTCCGGCTCGTTGTTCTGGAGCGGCGATGTCACGTTGGGCAGAACATCTAGGAATATGATGGTGCATTGCGTCGGAACTTCATGCATCCTACATTGGACTTGGTAGGTTGCGCAGGGCCTTAACCCACCCTACATGCATTACGTGCACTTCATGCACTACGTGAACACATAGAAAGGCGGCCCTCACCCGGCCTATCGTCAACCCTCTCCCGGCGGACCGGGCGAGGGTTGACGATAGGGGGTTGCGCGGGGCTTAGCCCAGCCGACGGGGGAATGTCGCAGCAGGAAGATGGTGCATTGCGTCGGAACTTCATGCACCCTACATAACAGTTGGTGGGTTGCACAGAGCCTTAACCCACCCTACATGCTTTATGGAAGTGAATGATGAGTGCCCGTCGCTTGCGCTTTCGGCTCGTTGTTTTTTTTGCTCGCGATGTCGCGTTGGGTAGTAGGAAGGCAAGCAGAGACCTGCCCTACTTGATGCACCCTACGAGGCTAGATGTATACCACATAGCAGCGGGTTATGGTCTGCATAGCGGACCCTACGGGGTTAAACAATAATTCCGTCGCTTACGCTTCCGGCTCGTTGTTTTTTTGCTCGCGATGTCGCGTTGGGAGTGGGATGGTAGGCGGGGGCCTGCCCTACATAACTACATAGGACTTGGTGGGTTGCGCAAAGCCTTAACCCACCCTACTCGTTGCGCTCTTGCTGAGGGGAGGAGTTTTTAATTGCCCAGGCCAGGCCTACCAGGAGGGCGACGAGGCCGATGACGGTGACGACTGAGGCGCGGGCCATCCAGATGTAGCCGCGTTGTTCCGGCAGGAAGGATTCAACCGAGGTGAGGGTTTGCCATTCCTGCGAGATCCAGAGGCCGAGTATCACGAACATATAGATCGGTGCGACGTAGCGGACGAGGTAGTAGACAAACCGTGGCATGGGGATTTGCGCACCGCGAGTCATTTCGGCCCACATCTCTTTACCGCCGAAGATCCAGCCAAAGATGATCAGTTCAATGAGAGCGAAGATAAAGAGGCCTAATGTTCCGGCCCAGAAATCCAACTGATCCAGATAGGCAGAGCCGGGGAAGACGACGACGGGGATGCCGAAACCAATCAGGATGCCAAAGAGGATGCCGGCGGCGGATTTGCGGGAGATGCCGAATTCATCCTGAAGGAAGGCCATCATGGGAGAGGCGAGGGCGACGGAGGATGTGATGCCTGCAAAGAAGAGGAGAGCAAACCAGACGGGGCCGAATAGACGGCCGAGGGGCATCTGTTCGAAGATGAGAGGCATCGCGACGAAGCCGATGTTAAATGAGCCGCCACTGGCAATGGCTTGAGCACCGAAGAGGCCGAAGACGGCGACGGCCATGGGGATAGCGATTGAGCCGCCGAGGACGACTTCGCAGAACTCGTTAGTGGAAGCGGTGGCGAGGCCGGTAAGAGCACAATCGTCATTTCGTTTTAGATAGCTGGCATAGCAAAGGATGCTACCTGTGCCTACGGAGAGAGTAAAGAAAATCTGTCCGGCGGCAGCGAGCCACATTTCGGGATTGGCAAGTTGATCGAAGCGAGGCTCCCAGATGAAGTTCATGCCATCCCAGACAGTGTAGCCATGCTCGGCTGTGGATGGTGACTGGAAGGTGAGGACGCGCACAGCGAGGATGATAGCAAAGATAATGAGAGCGGGCATAGCGATTTTCGCGAGGCGTTCGATGCCGGCATTGATATCAGTTCCCAGGACGAGACAGTTGATGGCTACGGTGACGATCCAGAAGAAGACTGCGGGCCAGAGAGTGCGGAAGTAGGTGGCTTCGATGGCGGGGTCTTCGTAAGTACGGCTGCCGAGGTATTCATCGAGGAAGAGTTGTGTGCGGGCATTGGCCAGCGGCTTTTCGATGGCGAGGCGTTCGGGTGGATCGAGGGCGTTATTTTTATTGAGATCGATGGCGGTGAAAGCGGCATCGCTGGGAAGTTTGAGAAGGCGAGCCATTTCGGGATTGTGCTGAAGGATAAATTCAGTTGCGGCGAGCCATTCGGCTTTGGTGATGGGTTCTTTGCCGAGCTGGGACTCGCGATCCTGCGAGATGAGATCACGCATGAGGTTTGAATTGTTGGAGGATTGCAGGGTCAATTCATCGGTGGTGAGGGAGTCGTCGCGGTTGGTATCAAGGTTGGAGAAGATAGCGGGAGGGTTGAGTTTTTCGAAGCGGCGAGGGTTGGCGGATTTGAGATTCTGGCCCTTTTGTTCCCACTCGGTGCGAGTGATGGGGAGTGCGAGAGCGCGGGATGACTTCCAGGCGGCGACTTCTGTGACGAGTTGTGGAGAGACGGGTGAGTAGAGGATCTTTTGCGTATCGCCTTCCTGCGGGGCGAATGGTCTGGTGACTGAATACCAGGTATAGGCGAGGCACCAGGACTCTATATAGCAATAGTAGATGGTTATGAGTAAAGGGAGTGCTACGCCGAGAGCGCCCAGATACTTTGAGAAGCGGTTACGCCAGAGTTTATCGAAGACGCCCGGTGCGGTGGAGTGTCCGAATTGTCCGCCGTAGCGACCGATGGACCATTCGACCCACATGAGTGGGATTCCGAGGAGGAGAAGAGCGATGAAGTAGGGAATGAGGAAGGCACCGCCGTACTTTGTGCAGAGGCCTGGGAATCTGAGGAAGTTGCCGAGACCGACGGCGTTTCCTGCCATGGCAAGCACGAGACCGATGCGTGATGCCCAGGCACCTCTGGAGGAACTCATTATCGACAGACTTTCGGTGGAACGAGGGGTTGAAGTTGTTGGAGGGAGAGTCGCGAAAGGATTGTAGCGGAGGATGCTGGCGGGACTGAATGGTGAGGGGTTGATCGGCCGGGATTTTTGGGGATCGGGTTGTGGTGGTAGTGTTCAGGTGATTGATGATATGCGAAGTCGTTGTGCCAGCAGGTCATGCGGACTTTTTATCACTCTTCGGATTGGTGATATAAAAGATAACTTTGCTTCAGTGGCAAAACTATGGCAGGCGCCGAGCTGGAAGTTCGGTAATCCACGAGTGGAGTTTCCTTGAGAGTGGAGGAAAGTGAAGATTCTGAGTGCGTATGGAGCGTGAAAAATCTGGCGATTGGCCTCGTGGGCCAGGGGTGGAGAAGAGAGTGCAACGGTTGCGAAACAAGGAGATGGCGATTAGACTTAAGGGATGAGGAGCGTGCAGCGGATGCGTACATGCTCTGGTTTATTGCCGGAACTACTGACGAGATCTGGAGTTGGGTCGTGTCGATCGATAAAAGTTTGAAGCGTAAGGGTCGTCTCGCACGTTCCCGCAATGTTCTGTCGCGAAGTGAGCGAATTCTGCAGATGATTGGAGAAGACAAGCTGGGCTCACAGGATAGCCCGTTTGGACTTCCGAAGCTTCGTATCGTGAAAATGGTGATTGGTAAGAAGAAGAAGAAGAAGGCTGCAGAAGATAAGAAGGATGATAAGAAGAAGGCAGCGAAGAAGAAGTAGTGCATGCTTTTTCTTGTTCTTACTCTTCTCTAAGTCATTACGCTGCATCATTTTAAGGCCTCGCCACTTTTGTTGGCGCGGCCTTTTTCGTTTACAGGGTTTGATTCTGCGGGATGGAATCGAGCTTGATCACCTGTATGAATTCGCTGTTGGAGATCGCTTGCGGGGGCGGTCTTTGCGGCAGAATCCCCCCAACCGGTAGTGGCCTCTCAACTCTCCCTCCTTTCGCACCGATAACCCTGAGCAGTGCACTGATTGCCTGTTTTCTCCACAGATACGGGCGAAATCACGACGGCCGGAAACTCTGGGAATTTTCGTATGCTGAGGATGTTGCGTTACCTTGGAGGCAAGCTCGTCCGGCGTCGTTTGAGCCAGGTTGCCGACGAATATCTTTCTCGCTGTGAGCAGTGCTATCGGACTCAGCGGGAGACGTTGTCGAGAATTCTGGCACTCAATGCGACCAGTGAGTTCTCGCGCAAGCATGGATTAAAGGCTTCACTTTCGCCAGATGATTACCGGCTCCAGATCCCGGTGTCGGATTTTGAACTCGTCAGGCCCTACATTGAGCAGGTCCAACGGGGAGCGAGCTCTGCACTGCTAGGGGCGAACAATCCACTCCTGATGTTCGCATTGAGCAGCGGAACGACGGCTGAATCGAAGTATATTCCCATCACAAAACCATTTCTTGATGATTACCGGCGTGGATGGAATATCTGGGGGCTTCGTTTCTTTAACGATCACGAAAAAGCCAATCGGCTCGACATCGTGCAACTCACCAGCGACTACGAACAGTTTCACACATCCGGCGGGACACCTTGCGGCAACATCAGCGGCCTGGTCACGAGTATGCAGAGCCGCATTGTGCGGTCGATGTATACGATTCCACCCGAAGTTGCCAAGGTTCGAGACACAGAGGCCAAGAGCTATATCAGCCTTCGATGTGCGATGGCCAACGAACATGTGGGATTGATTACGACTGCCAATCCGAGCACGTTAATTCGCTGGGCACAGTTGGCCAACGAACACAAAGAAACTCTCATCCGCGATATCCACGACGGCACAATCCATTATACACAGTCGATCCCGGCAGAATTTCGGACCGTCTTTACCAAGGGCCACTTTCGCCCCAATAAATCGAGAGCGTTGTGGCTCGAAAATCTCGTTCAGCAGACGGGGCAGTTAACTCCCGGCGATTTCTGGCCTCACCTGCAAGCAGTGGCTGTCTGGACGGGTGGCGCCGTCAAGCATTATTTACCTTCCATGAGAAAGCTCTATGGCGATGTCCCTGTGAGAGATCACGGGCTTTCTGCCAGCGAAGGCCGCATGACGATTCCTCTCGAAGACCAAACGAGTTCTGGCGTACTGGATATCGGAACTCACTACTTTGAATTCATCCCGGAAGCTGAGTATGGTCGCTCGAATCCTGTCGTTCTGGGTGCTCATGAACTCGAATTGGGGCAGGATTACTACATACTCCTCACAACGACGTCTGGCCTTTATCGTTACGATATCCGTGATGTCGTGAGATGCACGGGGTTTTACCATCAAACTCCCATGCTGGAGTTTCTCCACAAAGGAGCCCATATCTCTAATCTCACTGGTGAAAAGCTCTCCGAGTCCCAGGTCGTTAACGCTGTTCATAATGCGTCTCGAGAGCTTGATTGTGAAGTCGGTTGTTTTACTGTCGCTCCGGTTTGGGGGGCTCCCCCTCACTACAGGTTGCATACAGAAAGTCTTGCTGAAAGTGTCTCTGCTTCCCGGCTGGCAAAGGCCATCGATTGCCAATTGATCAACTCGAATTGCGAGTATCGAGACAAACGTGAATCTCAAAGGCTGGGGCCTGTCGAAGTGATCACAGTGCCCCAGGGAACGTGGCAAGCCTTTCGCCAGGATCGACTCCAGCGCAAAGGTGGCTCTCTCGAACAATACAAGCATCCTTGTCTCGTTCCAGATCTCGATTTCAGCGAGAAAATCGCGACTCTCTCAGGTCTTTCCAAAGCCAGCGTGGCTGCTCCGCATTTTCTCTCGGTTGAACACGCCGCCAGAATTCACACCCACCAAGGTGCCGAGCATTTGTAAATACGGGGCGATCTACACATTTCCACCCATTGAATCACACGTTCTCGGGTCTGATTGAGAACCTCGGGACTCTCCAGTCCCCTGACGCCTGGCCTGAAGTGTTTTCCTGCTGGATTCTGCCGCCAATTACGAGTAGACCATCTGAAACCTGCCGACTCCCACATGGGTACTCTTCACGAGTCTGCTCAAACGGCGTCATTTGTCGGCGGTAGTTCTCATCAGCAGTGGCTCAGCAGCACTTCATCATCTCCTCGACTCGATTCACCAGGGTGGCTCATGCAATCGATTGCCTCGCTCCAAGCGTCCGTTCAATCCATCAGTCGCTTTTCGAATCCCTGCCAGATTCCCCGGGGCCCGCTTCAAATCCATCGCTTGCTGCTGGGTTTAATTCTCATCTTCAGCACATTTCCAGCCGCCGGCTTTTCGCAAGAGGCACCACAAAAGCCCGCACGTGTCGATCAGCCATTGCTGCTTTCCCAAATCGCTAATGTCGAAACTCTCGAAAAGCATGGCCGGATGTTATTCGAGAAGTGTGAACGTCCTGACATGATCCCCGCCATGGAAATGTGGCTCAAGAACGATCTCAAAGAGCTCAAAGGCGTCGACAGAACACGCCCTCTGGGGATGATGATGTACCTCGGAGACATCCTCACCGAACCCATGTGGGCTGCCACATTTATCCCCGTCACCAATGTTGATGAGTTCCTCGGCTGGATGTGCAGCATGCCCCCCACTCCCGGAACATTTCAAAAAGTCGATGGCTCCGCAGATCGCTGGAAAGTTGTCTTCGGTGAAAGCACGACCATTCACGTTGTCAGTCGCGGCAACTACCTCATAATGGTCGGCGAAGCAGAGCATGCGGATCGGAATTTCCCCGATCCAGGCCCACTCACCGAACCCTTCGCTGCCCGTTACGATGCCAGTTTCAGTGGTTTGCTCAAGAACATTCCCGTAGGTTTGAAAAGTGTCTTTCTCGAATTCGCCAAGACGACTTTACGAGCAGATCTCCAGCAAAGAGACAACGAGCCCGCAGAGGGTTACCGCCTCAGGCGTGCCGGCGGCGAATCCGTGATCAAGCAGTTTGAGCGAATGGTTTCCGACACCGAGGAAGTCACCATCGGCGCCAGGCTCAATCGCGAGACAATGGTCGCCACCATAGAACTCGAAGTTGTCGGAACCCCCGACAGCAAGCTTGTCAAGGCCTTCAGTGCCTTTCCTGGTCGGCACAGTCAATTCGGAGCCCTGCTTGATCGGGAAACGACCCTAACGGTCGGTGTCTCGACCATTCTGGAGCCCGAGCAGCAGACACTGCTTCAGCAGGTCTGGACAACAGCCGAACAAGTCCTCAAAAAGGAAATCGAAAAGTCGATCGCTGCTGGTAAACCCGGCGCTCCCACAGATATCGATGCCTTTCAGCCCCTCTTCGGTGCCCTCCAGAGATCGACTCAGGCGGGCCTGGTCGATGTTTTTGTCCAGATGATTGGCGCGGAACGGTCGCAGTACGAAGTCGTTGGTGGTTTCCGTTTACCCGGCGGCGAAGAGTTTCCCCTCGCACTTCAAAAGCTGGTGCAACTGATCAAAGACCGCCAGCCCGAAAATGATCGCTTGCAGAAACTCGAACTCGATGTCGCCCGCATCAACGATTTTCCGGTGCATCGCGCCACTCTGGATCCCAATGGTGCCAATCGACGCCTCTATGGCGAAGACGGTGGAGAACTCGCTTTCCTCGCCACTCCAGAAGCCATCTGGTTTGCAGCGGCCAGCAAAGGTCAAGCGATTGCCGCCTTGCGAAAAACGATCGATGAGGCTGCGAAACCAGCCGACGATACCACACGACCAGAACGTGCTCCCATCCTGGTGACTGCCGAAATTTCCCGGTGGGTCGATTTGATTGATCGTCGAGGACGAGCCGTGGAAACATTCAAAGAAGAATCGGCCATTGCCTTTAAGGGGACCGGACATCAAGTTCGCTTCCGCATGAAACCCAGCGGCGATGCCCTGAAGCTCCAGCTCGAATTCGACGACGGCCTCGTTAAACTCTTCGGCCGCCTCATCGCCCGCAGTCAACTCGGCAACGAACTCTAAACAACTCAGCGTAGGGCAGTCATGTAGGGCAGGCTCCCGCCTGCCTTCCTGACTTATCTACGTCCAACTCATATCCACCCGCTCATTTTTCCGCGTGCCACTGCTGGCTCGCCAGCAGTGCTCCTCCCACCATCCACCTGACATCACATTTCCTCGTAGACCCAAACCAAACAACCTCCCACTCGACTCTGCCCCAACCTTTGTGCTCTTCGTGACCTTCGTGGTAAACTCA
>JAIXUU010000026.1 GCA_027483405.1 Planctomyces sp.
CGCAGTGCGTTTGCTCCCATTTCGACCAAACTGCCAGGCGTCAAATTCACCGAGATTCTGCCCAAACTGGCCCAGGTGAATGACAAATTCACATTGATCCGGTCGATGAGGTATACGCCCAATGGATTGTTTAACCACACAGCCGCCATCTATCAGATGATGACTGGCTACACGACAGATAAAGTCAGTCCTTCAGGCCAGTTGGAACCTCCTTCACCCAAGGATTTTCCTAACTTTGGTTCGAACATCATCCGCTTGAAGCCACCCAAGGAGCAGATGCTTCCCTTCGTCATGCTCCCGAGGCCACTTCAGGAAAGTAACGTTGTCGGCAAAGGAGGAACGGCTGGCTTCTTAGGCAAAGCCTACGATCCTTACACGCTCTATCCCGATGGCGACGATATGGACATGGCCAAGATGGAACGCATTCGTATTGACGACCTCCAATTGCGGCCCGAAGTTTATGCGACGCGTCTCGAACGGCGGGCACGCCTCCGTGAACAGATCAATTCACTGATGCCCCGCATGGATGAAGCCGTTGCCGACTACAAGCTGGGTGAATACTACGATCAAGCTCTCGGTCTGATTATTTCCGGCCGCGCCCGGGAAGCATTCGCCATTTCCACCGAAGACGATGCCACCCGCGATCTCTATGGCCGCAACACCTTCGGCCAAAGCCTGCTATTGGCTCGCCGACTGGTTGAAGCTGGGACCCGTGTGGTTGAAGTGGTCTGGCCGAAAGTGGCGAACAGCGATAATCACTCGTGGGATCATCACGTGGGTTTGACAGATCGCATGAAGAAACAGTCCGGCCCCATGTTCGATGCCGGTCTGTCAGGTCTCATTACCGATCTCGATCAGCGGGGACTGCTCAACGAAACTCTCGTGGTCGCTGTCGGTGAGTTCGGACGCAGCCCGCAAAAGGGCGTCAGCACGTCCGGTAACGGTAACAGTGCTGATGGTCGCGATCACTGGCCTTATTGCTACACCGCCATGGTGGCTGGTGCCGGCATTACGCCAGGAGCCGTTTATGGCGAAAGTGACAAAACGGCATCAGCCCCCAGCAAGTCGCCCGTTCATCCGGCAGAACTTCTGGCCACGATCTACCACTCATTCGGCATACATCCCGAAACGATCGTCTACAATCACTTGAACCAGCCACGCGAGTTGGTCAAGGCCCAGGCCATTACCTCACTCTTCGTGTAAAACCTGACTAATGTAACGACAAGCGAAAACCATCACGCGAATGTTTCCACATTTGCGCGAAGGTTCGGATTCAGGGCGACTCACTCCATCGAGAATGAGCCGCCTTTTTTCATCTTTGCATGTTGTTGTCTTCTCGAAGGATAACTCGCTTTCGATGAAGTAATCGCACTCTGTGTGCCATGCTTGCAGCTCTGGACAAGCATGTTTTCACATCCAAGAACGCGCTGTTATCTTCTGGGAAACGTCTGAGATTCGGCAGCCAACATTCCAATCACGAATTCCGCGGAAGAAGTTCATCAACGCACAATGGTTACAGTTTACGCCGCAGGCTCAGGTCGGCACGCTATGACCATTTCTCACGTTCCCGCACGATCCATTCGGCCGGACACTTTGCCGGGGTTCCCTTTGAGCATAGACTGTAATGACTCATTGAAAGCCTGCACTCAGGGAACAGGGATTGTGCTGCCATGCCCTATTTTGAAACAACTGCCGGTCGAGTCTTTGCTGTCGTTCAAGGTGAAGGGCCGCCCGTTGTTCTGCTGCACGGCTTCCCGTTGACTCATCGCATGTGGCGCGAGCAGATGGCGCCGCTTTCGGCGAATCATCAGTTGATCGTCCCCGATTTTCCCGGCTTCGGGCAGACACCCCTGGTGAAAGACAGCCTGTCGATCGACGACTATGCGATCGTCACCTTTGCCCTTCTGGATGTCATTGCCCCGCAGCAACCTGTTCATGTGGCGGGTCTCTCCATGGGAGGGTACATCGCCATGGGGATGTTGCGACAGGGGGCTGATCGAATCCGTTCGCTGGCACTGCTCAATACCAAACGGGAAGCCGACACCGCCGAAGCTGCCCATAAGCGGCTGGCCATGGTTGATAAACTGCTCGTCGAAGGCAGCCGGGTGGCTGCCGAAGCCATGATGCCCATGGTGATGGCACCAGATGTCAACGAAGACCGGCCCGCCCTTTTCGACTTTGTGCGTGATCTGATGATCTCACAGGCAGCCCGTGGCCTGGCAGTCGCCCAGCGGGCCATGGCCAGCCGACCAGACTCAACGGAACTTTTGGCCAAATGCACCGTTCCTGTCCTCATCGTGGCTGGTTCTGAGGACAAGATCACACCACCACAAGGGATGGCCGACATGGCTCGCGATATTCCCGACTCACAGTTCGTCACAATTGCCCATGCCGGGCATCTCTCTCCACTGGAAAAACCAGTGGCAGTGAACGAAGCGCTGCTCAGCCACTTTCAGAGATATCCGTAAACAGTCTCGAAAGCCGTCTGTTGTCCGAATCCGCCAGTATTTCCGCCAGGACAAAGTCATCTCCTATGCCTCAGCCGCTGGTGATCATCAATGTGGTGGGTCTGACATACGAACATCTGGGCCAGCACACGCCACACCTTACGGCACTTGCCAAAGCCGGTACAGCGGCACCCGCCAGCGGAGTCTTTCCGGCAGTCACCTGTACGGCACAGGCCTCGATGCTCACAGGTACAACTGCGACGCAGCATGGGATTGTGGGCAATGGCTGGTATTTTCGCGACACCAGTGAAGTACGCCTCTGGCTGCAATCGAATCGATTGGTACAAGGGACAAAACTTTACGAGCAGTTGGCGTCGATTGATCCGGGCCTGACCACCGCCAAAATGTTCTGGTGGTACAACATGTATGCGCCCGTCGCCTTCTCGATGACTCCCCGGCCCAGTTACCCGGCCGATGGTCGCAAAATCTTCGATTCCTATTCGCATCCCACGGAACTGCGTGATGTTCTCCAGAGCAAACTGGGGGTCTTCCCTTTGCAGTCGTTCTGGGGGCCAATGGCAGGTATCGAAAGTTCCCGCTGGATTGCCACAGCCTCCATCGAAGTGATGAAGAGTTATCGACCGTCACTGACACTGGTCTATCTGCCCCATCTGGATTACGACCTGCAGCGATATGGCCCGCACGATCCTCGCATTCCAACGGCTTTACGAGAAGTCGATATTGAAGCCGGACGTGTCATCGAAGCTGCCAGAGAATCTGGTGCCGAAATTCTGGTTGTCTCGGAATACGGCATTACGGAAGTCTCGAAACCTGTGCACATCAATCGTGTGCTCCGAGAGGCTGGCTGGCTGGTCGATCGCCGCGAGCCCTTGGGTTACGAAACACTCGACTGTGGCGCTTCCCAGGCATTTGCTGTCAGTGATCATCAGGTGGCCCACGTTTACGTTCGAGACGCGTCGGACATCCCGAGAGTTAAAAAACTCCTGGAGCAGACCGAAGGCATTGACCGCGTGTTAGACGAAGCGGGCAAAGTCGAGTTGGGAATCGCTCACGAACGAGCCGGCGAACTGGTGGCGATTGCCGCACCGCAGGCGTGGTTCACGTACTATTTCTGGCTCGATGATCATCTGGCACCGGACTACGCCCGCACGATCGACATCCATCGAAAACCTGGCTACGACCCCACCGAACTGCTGCTCGATCCGCAACTAAAGTTCCCGAAGTTGCGCATCATCCGGCGTCTACTCCAGAAAAAACTGGGCTTTCGTTACTACATGGACGTGATCGGACTGGATGCCTCCATCGTAAAGGGTTCGCATGGAAGGCTCGCGACGAAAGGCCGCGAACCTGCGGAAGGGCCGGTCATGATCGCTTCTCGACCAGACATTCGCTCTGAGAACTGGAGTCTGCTCGATGTCCCTCAAATTGCCAGAGCCTTGATGGGCTTGTAGTGCGCAGACCTGCTTTTGCAGTCGCCATAATCACCACCTGAGTTGATCACGGAATACTGGAGTTCGGCATGGCAATGAAAGATGCACTACGGTTTCCACCGACAGATGTCACGCCGATCTTTGATCTCTTTCGAGGCAACTTCGCGACAGAACTTCTGGCTGCTTCCGTCGCTCACTTGCATGTGTTTGAAATTTTGAACGAGCGTCCTCTGTCGTTTAGTGAATTGCAGAGTCGTCTGGCTTTGTCCGAGCGAGCGACACAGGTGCTTGTCACTGGCCTTTGTGCCATGCAACTACTCACCAGACGCCTCAATGGCGAGATCGACTTGACACCACTGGCAAGAAATCATCTGGTCTCCACCAGCCAATTCAGCGTAGGTGGCTACATTTCGCTGGCCGCACAATCGGCTGGCACAATGGCGTTGGTGGAAAGATTGAAGTCCGACCGGCCTGAAGGAGCGGAGAGCGCGCAGGGGGCCGCTTTTATTTTTCGTGAGGGTTCCGAATCGGCCATGGATCGTGAAGACTCCGCCCGGTTTTTGACGTTGTCTCTGGCTGGCCGGGCGTGGAACGTAGCTCCCCGGTTTGCCGATGTTCTTCCCGCAGGCCAACCTGGAAAAGTTCTCAAAGACAATTCTGGCAGTTCTGGTCGAGTTCTGCTGGATGTCGCTGGCGGCAGTGGGATTTACACTATGGCAGTCCTGCAGAAGCACCCCACCTGGAGAGGCATCATTTTTGATCGCCCCGAAGTGCTGAAAACAGCCGCTGAGTTGGCGGAACAAACGGGGGTTCGCGATCGATTGGAATTGTATGCCGGGGATATGTGGGTCGATCCCTTCCCACCGGCTGACGACATTTTGCTCTCCAATGTGCTGCACGATTGGGATCGCCCCCAGTGTGCTCGCCTGGTGGCGAAGGCCACTTCCGGATTGCCGGAAGGTGGCCGCCTGCTGATTCATGATGTGCTGTTAAACAGCGATTTGACGGGCCCGCTGGAAATTGCCCTCTATTCGCTGGCTCTTTTTTCACTGACTGAAGGCCGGGCCTACAGTCTGGAAGAGTATCGCGGCTGGATCGCAGGGGCCGATTTAAGATACGTGGATTGCATTCCGACAGCAGCACATGGCCACTTGATTCTGTCAGAGAAGGTTTGATCTGCAAAAAAGATGAGCATTGATCATCAATTTGACGAACAATCGACGTATCTTCAGGGTAAGAGGCTAAGGATGGGTGCTTGACCCCTCACCCGAAGGTTCGTAGCATCAATAACATCAGTATTCTTTGATTGATTTCATATCTGTCGGCGATTCGCCATCTTGTGGAACCCCTCATCACTGGGTTTTCCACCAGAACAGGAAATTTTGCATGGCCACAACGATCCAGAATTCTGGTGCAGTACGGACGCCGGAACGTCCCTCCGTGACGGCTCGCCTCGATGGTTCGCAAGTCAGAGGTGCGAAGTGGTCAGAAATCGCCGTGACAGTCGGTGTGAGTACCTTTTTGCATGCCATCGTTCTGTTTTTGTGTGCAATGATTGTCTTTGACAATCGTCAACTGGAAGAAATCTTCACCACGATTGCCTCGATCAACGAAGTCGAACAAGAGCCGATTACCGAATCATCGTTGATTCAGCCCGAGGAAATCATTCAGACCAACGTTGACCCAAATCAGGGCGAGTCCAACGCCCTCGATGTGGCGGATGTCCCAGTCGATATGCCGAACATCAACGATCTGGATCCCTCGATGGTACTCGACTCAGTCGAGGCCGACAGTGGCTTGAGTGTAAAAATTGGCGATGCGATGGCCGGACGATCATCCGCTGTCAAATCTCAGTTGCTGAAGGAGCAGGGTGGTAATGATGCCAGCGAGGCCTCCGTTCTGACAGGGCTGAAATGGCTGGCCAACCATCAGGCCGACGACGGGAGCTGGAATTTCAATCATGTCGGCACGAAGGGTTGCGATTGCAGTCAGCCAGGAACCTTGAAAGCCTGTAAAACCGGTGCGACAGCTATGGCCATGCTCGCCTACATGGGTGGTGGACATACCCACAAAAAAGGCGATTACCAGAAAGAGATGAAGCAAGCCGTCGACTTCATGATCAAGAGTCAGAAGGTGACTCCCGAAGGCGGCGATTTCCGAGGGATTGTCTCCAGTAACGAAGGCTTTTACACCCAGGGGCTGGTCACTATCGCCCTTTGCGAAGCTCTGGCTCTCACCAAAGATGAGCGTTTACGCACACCCGCCTTCAATGCGGTCAAATTTATTGTCAACGCTCAGAATCCCAAAGATGGCGGCTGGCGATATCAGCCGCGCCAGGCCGGTGATACATCAGTCGTGGGTTGGCAGGTGATGGCACTCAAAAGTGCCCAGATGAGCAAGATCAAGGTCCCTCCGCAAACCTTCCGTGGTGCCGAGAAATTCCTCGATGCCTGTGCGAAGAATGGTGGCTCTCAGTACACTTATGTTCCCGGAACTGGTGATGCCAAAAACTCGATGACTGCCGCCGGATTGCTCTGCCGTATCTACATGGGGTGGGAACCCAACAAGCCAGCACTCAAGGAAGGCGTGGCTCATCTGGACAAAGCCAAACCGGCCAAAGGAGACATGTACTACAACTATTACGCCACACAGGTCATGCACCACTGGGGTGGGCCTGAATGGCAGCGATGGAATGCAGTCATGCGTGACCAACTGATCAAAACTCAATTGAAGCAGGGGCATGCCACCGGAAGCTGGAACGTAGCCGATCCTCACGGCGGCTCGGGTGGTCGGCTCTACATGACTTGCCTCGCCGTCATGACTCTCGAAGTCTATTACCGCCATTTGCCCATCTATCAGCGGGAAAATGTGAAGGTTGACTTCTGATTCCTTCAACCTGAAATTGAGTATTCGAGTTCGCGTATTCGAAGCGTTTCGATTTCGCCCGGAAAATCAGGTTGGTACTGGCCTTTAAACTTCCGTTCACGCAGAGTGCGGCGATCAGTGGAGCAAAGACGACTGGTGCCTTATACTACTCCCCAGAGATACCGGGACGTAAAGAGGCCGAAAGATGCCACTGTTTGAAATTGAGACGTCGGCACACATCATGGTCGCCTGGACAGAATCCCGCGAGGATGCCGAGGCCTTGACGCAAGAGACATTTCCCGACGAGGAAATTCTCCGTATCGGTCGGCGTCCACGCGATGCGTGGGTGATTTCCAAAAGACTGCTGGGATTAACAGGCCCTGCCTCACCCAGTGAAATGGCTCGCGATTGCCTCGCCAAATCTCATGGCAACAAAATCGAAGCCATCCATTTGTATATGGTCGGCATGGGAGTTTCAGAGGATGAAGCTCAACGAGCCATTGAAACCAATATGTCACTGGGCTGGTGAGGCTCCTTCAGGAGTTTCTTGTTGAATCCGTTTCCCCGGATTTCATGATCTGCATCAGGGTGGAGTAGTTCGTCCATGAGTCGGTTGCTTGAAGGCAAAGTCGCGCTGGTCACGGGTGCAGGGCGAGGGTTGGGCCGCGCGTTTGCCGAGCATCTGGCTAAACTTGGTTGCCATGTCGGAATCCATGGCCTGCGGGAGAATGGCCCCTCCGAATACGGTGAAGGGACAACTCTGACACATACGGCCACAGAGATTGCAACGGCATACAGTACAAAAACTTATCGTGTTCTGGGTGACCTCACCGTCGAGGCCGATGCCACTCGCGTCGTTCAGGAAGTGACTTCTGAATTGGGGCCGATTGATATTCTGGTGCACTCGGCTGGTGGAGATATCGCCGCCGCCGGTGGAAAGCCCAATCCCAACGATGCTGTTATGATCAAAGCGATTGATGTTCGTTCGGTACTTGATCGCAATCTGATGAGCACCATCCATATCTGCCAGCAGGTGGCCCGCGGGATGATGGAGCGACGCCAGGGCCGCATCATTACCATCAGCTCGATCGCTGCATTCCGGGGAAATGCCAACAGTGCCATTTATTCCACTGCCAAAGCGGCTGTGGTCGAGTACACACGTTGCCTTGCCGAACAGCTCAGGCCGTACGAAGTGACCTGCAATTCTCTGGCGCCCGGCGATACGCGAACAGGTCGATACCTGGGAACACGAACGGTCGATCAGAGTCGTCTGGTCGAAGCGGGTACGCTCGATCGAATTGGCCTGGTTGAGGAAGTGGCTCAGGTGGTGGAGTTCTTTGCCGGCCCACTAGGGCAATTTGTGACGGGGCAGGCTTTGCGTGTTGATGGCGGCAGCCAGATCTGGCCCGCCTGATTCCTTCTGGTTGGGCATCAGATGAGCTGACGAATCGGTCACTGGGTGATCCGCGATCCCGTCGGAAAGCTTCCTCTCTGAATGCGAATTTCAGCAGCCTGCCAGCCCTGCTCTATGATTTTCATTGAATCGTTTTGAGAAACGTTTCTAATGACAGGTCAATTTCCCAGGCAAAATCGGTTCAAAATGGTCTTATGGTGCGATGATCCGCACATTTTTTATGATTTGTGGCTGGTTGGTTTTACTCTGTGAGATCAGCGGCTACACTCCTAACCTTGGCCACTAATGGCCATGCCGTGGTTTCATCGCCAGCACGTTGGAATTTATCAGAAGTGATGAATTCGCCCTGATTTGTCGAATTGTCATTTGCGGCCTAACATTCAGCAGATATGAGAGCGTAGCTCAGTCGGTAGAGCAACGGACTTTTAATCCGTAGGTCGAGGGTTCGAGTCCCTCCGCTCTCACTCCATATTTTTGACTGAATGTTCGGAGGATTGAGTTCTTCCCATGCTCTTGAGTAGCTGAAGTCTGGATGTGACTTCTGCAAGACTCTCCTCAAGACCGTTGAGTAGCTCTTCAACCAGATTGACTGGCATCGCGGGTGCCGGGTAGAGGATGACAGAGTCTCCAATATTTCTCTGGATGATCCCTCGCTTCCGACAGGCCAAAGTGACCTGGTGACCAGCGCGTGCTGCGGCAGGATAAGGCGTCATGGGCTCACGATGGTGCACCAGATCGATAGCCATCATCGTCCCCAGATGTCGAATCTGATCGACGTGCTGTAACCACGCCGGTTCCGATGATTGCCACTGTCGAATTCGCTGACTCAGGCAGCTTTCAATTTCACAGGCGTTTGCAAGCACATTTTTCGTTCGCATACGCCGGATCGATGCCAGGGCCACAGCACATGCCAGCGGATTCCCGGTGTAAGTATGGCCGTGGTAGAACGTGCGCCCCTGCCACGGTTCGCCAGCAAAACATTGGAAGATTTCCTCGGTCGCTAATGTCGCTGCCAGCGGCAGGTAACCTCCGGTCAGCCCTTTCGACAAGACCAGCAGATCTGGTGCAACCGCCTCGTGCTCACAGGCCAGCATCTTGCCGGTACGACCAAATCCGACAGCAATTTCGTCGGCAATCAACAGAATGCCACGTTCCGCCGTCATCTTGCGAAGTGCCAGCAGATAGCCGGGAGGATGAACCAGAATTCCGGCTGCGGCCTGGACGAGTGGTTCGACAATCACTGCGGCCAGTTGATCACGTTGCTGATCCAGCAATTGTTCGGTTTTTGCCAGTATGGTTTCGAGGGGCAGAAATTCAGGGCCCTTGGTCAATGCCCGTGCTGGTGTGGGAAGTTTCAGGGCTGGAAATGTCATGCCGCCAAACAGGCTGTGAAAGACATCAATTCCGCCCACGCTCACGGCCCCCACCGTGTCTCCGTGATAGCTTTGTTCCAGACAGGCGAACAACCGGCGTTCTTCCGAGTGAGCTTTCTGGCGATGGTATTGCCAGGCAATCTTCAGAGCGGCTTCCACGCCAGCTGCACCGCAATCTGTGTAGAAAACCCTGGTGAGACCCGGCGGAGCCAACGCCACAAGTTCTTCAGCAAGTTCTATGGAACTGGAGTTAGCAATCCCCAGCAAAGTGGAGTGGGCCACACGCTCGATCTGGCTGGTTAAGGCGGCATCCAACTCAGGGACGCGATGCCCGTGAATATTGCACCAGAGCGAAGAATGCCCATCGAGATATCTGTTTCCCTGACTGTCAAACAGAGAAAAGCCCTCCGCGTGGGTGATGATGGGGGCTTCTTCAGCAATGTAGGCAGACATGGCTGTAAACGGATGCCACACATGAGCATTGTCCGCAGCTCGAAGCAGTAAGTGGTGATCAGAATCCATCAGACCATTCGATGTTTGTGGTGCAGACCCAGAGCTTTCAGCGCCTGTTTTCAGAATCACTGAAAGATCTGGCGTGTGAAAATTTGTGACACCATTTAGATTATCGCAACAGCTTCGTGACAGATACCAACCGCTGTATTTTGAAGCCCGTAAAACGATCAGGTGCAGTGAGCGGTTCCTTGTTCGAGAACCACACACTGCACCTGATCAAAGCCATTGAATCGCTGGCGAAATCTTACTGAGCAAATTCCGGTCTGCGGCGTCCAAGCTGTTCTTTGAGTCGGTTGACGATACTCGAATGCATCTGGCTCACGCGGGATTCTGACAGCCCTAAAGTGCTGCCAATTTCCTTCATCGTCAACTCTTCGTAGTAGTAGAGAATGATGATCAGGCGTTCGTTGCGGTTGAGACCTTTGGTGACCAATTTCATCAGGTCACGCTTCTGGATGCTCAGAGTCGGGTCTTCGCCCTTGGTGTCTTCAATGATGTCGATTTCACGAACATCTTTATAACTATCGGTCTCGTACCACTTCTTGTTCAGGCTGACGAGATTAACAGCACTGGCTTCGCTCTTGAGCTTTTCGTACTCATCCAGAGGGACGCCCATCTTGGCGGCAACTTCATTATCAGCAGGAGGTCTGCCGAGTTCGGCTTCAGCCTGCTTGCGGGCCGATTCCAGCTTGCTGGCTTTGCTGCGCACAAGTCGAGGAACCCAGTCCATGGTACGGAGTTCGTCGAGCATGGCTCCACGAATTCGCGGGACACAGTAGGTTTCAAACTTAACTCCGCGCTCCATATCGAATGCTTCAATAGCATCCATGAGTCCGAAGACTCCAGCGGAAATCAGGTCGTTGATATCCACGCCATCCGGAAGCTTGGACCACACTCGCTCTGCGTTATATCGCACCAGTGGGAGATAATTCTCCATGAGGCGATTACGCAGTGCTTTGCTCGACTGGTCCTGCTTATAGGCATTCCAGACGGCCTGAATGTCTTCGATAACCCTGGTCACCATCCAACCCTCCGTGAACATCCGTGATAGCTAATGAGGGTTAGCTATCGTGCTTGCATCGTGGCGAATGCGGTTCTGAACAATATGAATAGATCCGCAGATAAATCATTAACTAGCTGGCAGTGACACTGTCAGTCGGCAGTCCAGGCGATGAATCAGCCAGATCTTTTCTTGTCAGATCTTTTCTGGCCATATCTTCCGCTGTCTGGCGACCAAGTTCTCCCAGGAACCAGCCCAGCGGAAAGAAGATCATCATCGCTATCAGACCTTTTCTGACAGTCTCTATAAATCCACTTCCTTCGATAGCTCCTGCAGCACAGGCAGCCATTAAAGAAAGCAGGCTTAAATACGCTGCATACTGCCTTACCATGACGGCCCTGTTGTGGTTCAGGGTGGCGAACTGATGAAGAGGCTACATAGCTTCATTCTTCAGTATCGACATACTTCAGCATGCAAATTCAGTGAATCTGTTGAAATCAACGCAGAGTCCGCAGACGGAATTTCTCCGACTGCATTCTCAAAAAGTGATACGCAGGTAGGAAATAAGCTCAAGAAAACGATAGGTAACGAACAGGTTTCGTTAATTAGGAAGGGAGTCAAAAGTCGAGGTGGGAAACGAATGGAATGTGGGCAGGCTTTGGCAGCGCGAGGCACAAACAGAGTGGGCTATGTTGTGAAGGGAACATGAGGCGAGGCAGGTATTCGAAGTGAGGCAGCAATAAGAAGCAATGCGGAGAGGATCACAGGCGGGAAAGGCGTTCAGGCAAGATTCAAGATCAAAACTCGTCGGCGAAGAGCAATCAGGTGATTGCCGTCGCGTGGATGCAATTCATCGCTTTTTCTTCCGTTTCCGACAAGACCAACCTGAAGAAAGATTTTCGAGGTGCGAAAGATCTGGTCGTCCATTTCCCTGCAAATCGGCGAATTTGTGCACTCACTGGGCAACTCGTCTTCAGGACAAACGGAGTTCTTGAGCCAATCGACGCCATCACGTCTTCGTGGTATCCCAGTTTTCCCAATTTCTCGATGCCGTATTGCAGAAATGTTCGACTCGTGCGGGCTAAACGCTCAAAGATGGCCTCCGCGTGCTGATCCTCATGGCAACTGGTAATCAGGATACCGGCAGAATTCTGGCAGCGTACTGATAGATGCTTGAGGACTGCATAGGTATTCGCGATGGATGTCGGTTCGGGAGTCGTGATCAGATCGATGCGATCTGCTGCTCTCAAAAAGGGATAAACCAGAGGAAAACTGGCGGTTCCTGCATCGACAATCAAGGTGTCGCAGCTTTTTTCGAGCTGAACCAGTTGTTCGATGAAGAATGTCCTGAGCGGGACTGGGATCAGTTCCGGCTGCAGTAACAAGCGGCAGCCGGTGAGCAATTTGACGTTGCCCGGACAGTTAAGAATCACTTCCGATAGCTGTCTGGCACCAGTTCCAACATGCTCCAGATTCCAGTAACTGTGTAATCCGCACATCAGATCGAGATGAGAAACACCTTCGGCAGCATCCAGCAGGAGGACACGTTGACCCATCTCTCCCAGTGCCACAGCCAGGTTCAGTGCATAAGTCGATTTGCCGACGCCCCCTTTTCCAGATGTCACCACGATCACCCGGCATCGAGACTCGCTCATGGCGACATCTTGCTGACCCTTGAACCACGCGATTCCGGATTGAGCTTTGAGCGAACGCAGACCTGTGGCTTGATCGCAGGGGATCGCCAAGGTTTCTGACTCAGTCATGGTCAATGGTAAGGTCATGGGCTATCGAATGATGAGGAAGCGGGGCGGGATGGTGCTCACTGAAAACTAATGATTCGCTGGTGGCAGATCTTGTTCAGACGGGAGAGGCATAGGCATTGGTTGTCGTAATCGAACTTGTTGCGAGAATCGATGGGCGCAGTGGTTCCGCAGAGAGAATCAGTCGGGCAATCCGCGAAGCGGCCGCACGCTCCAAGTGATCGGGAACTTCCTGGCCGGTTGTCAGGTAAGAAAGTGGCAAAGTGGAATTCAGATTGGTGGCCAGGACGGCACCATAATCCTGAATCTCATCGAGTTTTGTCAGGATGAGCTGATTGGCACCGATCGTGATGAACTTCGAAGCAATCATCGTGGTTGAACGCGGATCGCTTGCCATACTGATGCACAAGTGAATTTCGTGAGCGTGGGCTTCTGCCAGAATCGCCTTGAGTTCCTGATTCTTCAGTTCATCGTAAGGACTTCGGCCAGACGTATCGATGAGGACCAGATCCATCGTCGCGTAATCATCCATCGCACTTCGCATTTCTGCAGGCGATGAAACCACACGCATCGGGAGTTCCATAATCTCCGCATATGTCTTGAGTTGTTCAACGGCGGCAATTCGAAAGGTATCCACGGTAATGAGGCCGACTTTTCGATGCTCACGCAGCCGCGCCTGGGCTGCCAGCTTCGCCAGCGTGGTTGTTTTCCCAACTCCCGTCGGGCCCACCAATGCGACAATTTGAGGGGTACCCGGTGCGATTTGCACCGGTCTGGAAAGATTCAATTCCTGCTCAATCAGGCTCAACAATAACAACCGGGAGGCCTGTGGATCGGTCAATTCTTTGGGAGTGGCGAGGCAAGCGAGCTTTTTTAACAGCTTCCGGGCGATGTTTTCTGGCAGGCCTGTCTGATTCACCAAGTCATGCCAACTGGTTGATTCGACTTCCCTCGCTTCATGCAGGCGATTCATCGAACTTGTCTTGAATTGTTCCAAACTCTTTTGAGTTTCATGGAGCCGCTGATCGATCTGCCACCATTGGGAGTCATTGACAGCATCTGCCGTGGTCAACACCGCTGGTTTTTCAATGCGTGCACCTGGCAGAGTTAGTCCCGAAGGTTCGTAAGCTGGCAAGAGCGAGACTGGCTTCGCCGGTGCCTCCACACCTGACGACAGAGAGGAATGGGTTGTCGAAACGGTCGGTTCTGGTGCTGATTGCCTGAATTCATTCGCTGGAGACGACTGGTCCTGCTGCTGATCGCGAGCGGCTCGACTCGTTTCACCGGGATTGGGATCAACTGGCGATTGTTCAGAATTCTGGCGTGGCTGCCAGCGACCCAGCCCTTTGGGTGCAGGTGTAAGAGCGGGCGAATTCGAAGGGGGCGTCACGCGTGTTGGCAGAGGCGTCCGACGTGGCGACATCGTCATAGAATCCAGATGAGAAGGTGGATTCTGAACCGAGCCTGTCGTCGCAGACGGCTGTGAATTCCCCTGAATCGGTGGTGTGAACTTGGTGTTTGGCTTTTCTGGTCGATTGACAATTCCCTGGCTACTTCCAGTTGGACGGACATCATGAGTCGATGTGCCAGCCCGAGGACTACCAACCGGCGGTGAAGAAGTATGGCTCTGTGGGCCGCTGGTACGCTTCTTGAGTTCAGCTTCTAAGGATCGAGCCGCTGACGGCCCGACACCCAGAAGTGGCGGTGGGCTGGCTAATGTTTCATCCACCGGTCGCGGAGTGGGCCGAGTGGCTGTCGATCGAGGTTTAGGAGGAGTATTGCCTGGTTTTGTCACAACCGGCTGAGGTTGGTGGGTGGCGGTGATTTCCACTTCGCTGTTAGTACGTCCAAAGGGAAGCCACGAGCGATGTTCGATCTGCCGCGTATGCAGAATCGTCGCCTCAGTCCCCAATTCCCGATAGGCCTGCTCGAGAGCATCGTCGAGCGTCGCGGCACGATAGACGCGAATGTCCCGATTCATACAAGCCCCCTGACAACACCACAACGGGTTAAAGAAGTTTGCACTCTCAAATTCATTTGATCAGTCATGACGGCTGATAAACCGGGGGTCGTTCTCATCGCCTGGCTCCTGTCAAATCGGCCTGTGGAGCAGGCATCATGGTGGGTCTGGCTGGTCTGATGGCAGCGATACCAATCACACCGTGAGGTTCGACAGCCGTATCCCGTGTGATTTCGTTCAGGCTGATCACAGCCAGTCGTGGTAAGGTGCTGGATGTCATCTGTCGCACACCGGCACGCAGTTGCGGGCCGCACAACAGCACGGGTGGCCGGCCAAATTGCACCAGTTTTTCCAGTTGCTTCGCCAGTTCCTGAGTAAACGACTCCACGATCTGTGGCGAGAGCTTGACGAGCATGCCGCGTTCGGTGAATTCAATCCCGGCCGACAACGTGTCTTCGACGGCAGGTTCCAAAGTGACGACATGCAGCGTGCGCTGTGAATCGCGATACTGCTGACAGATGGTGCGGCTCAAAGAATGCCGCACGTATTCCGTCAAAATGGCAATATCCTTCGTGCGATCAATGTAATCCCCTAACGTTTCCAGAATGGTTTCAAGATCCTTGATCGGGATTCTTTCGCGGAGCAGATTTGCCAGAACCTGATGAATCACTCCGATCTTGAGGACATCAGGCACGAGGTCTTCAAGCAGTTTGGGGGCTTTGCCTTTGAGTGTGTCGATCAGTTGATGAACCTGCTGGCGGGAAAGTAACTCGTCCGCATATGAGCGAACGATCTCAGTCAGATGTGTGACAATGACAGCGGCCGGTTCCACGACGCTGTAACCGAGCAGTTGGGCGCGTTCATTCTGTGAAGGTTCAATCCAGACGGCAGGTCGGTCAAAAGCCGGGTCGCGGGCATCCATACCCGGAATGCGGCCTGTCGTTAAGCCGGTATCGATGGCCATTAACCCGGTGGGATAGACGGCTCCCCAGGCAATGGGCGTATCTTTCAGTTTGATCTGATATTCGTTCTGCTCCAGACGAACATTATCGCGAATACGAATTTTGGGAAGAACAAGCCCCAGTTCCTGAGCGATCTTATTGCGGACTCGCGTGACTCGATCCAGAAGATCTCCATTGGAAGCCGGGTCGGCAAGGCGGATCAGGCCAAAGCCCAGTTCGACTTCCAGTGGTTCAACACCCAGATGATCTTCCGGACGAGGCTGCGGTTTCGCTGCGGCTGCTTCCTGTGTTTCTGCCTGGGCTTTTTGCAGCTTCCCTTTCTCCTGGGAGGCACGCAGAAAGTAGCCCGCGACGGCCAGTGCCATGCTTAATGAAAGCAGAGGCATCATCGGCAGGCCTGTAAACGCCATGGCTCCGACAAAGGCACTCGACACAAAGAGTGTCTCGCTGTGCCGAAAAAGCTGGCTGAGTGTTTCTTTTGAGAGATTCGATTCGCTGCTCGAGCGAGTCACCAGCAGGCCAGAAGCCAGCGAGATGAGAAAGGCCGGTACCTGAGAGACCAGTCCATCACCAATAGTTAACGTCGTATAGACCTTGATGGCTTCTTCAAAGGGCATGCTGTGCATGAACATGCCAATGATGATCCCACCCAGAATATTAATCAGCGTAATGATAATGCCCGCAATGGCATCGCCACGGACAAACTTGCCCGCACCGTCCATAGCGCCATAAAAGTCGGCTTGCTGTGTAATTTCCAGACGCCGCGCTTTGGCCACTTCTTGTGTGATGGCACCGGCATTGAGATCAGCATCGATCGCCATCTGTTTGCCGGGCATTCCATCCAGAGCAAAGCGAGCCGCCACTTCGCTGATGCGGCTGGAGCCCTTGGTGATGACGACAAACTGAATCACGACGAGAATCACGAAGAGAATGATGCCTACGACTAGTTGTCCGCCGGCAACAAACTCGCCAAAGGCTTCAATCACCTCGCCTGCCGCACTGGTTCCATCGATGTTGGCCCGAGTCAGAATCAAACGTGTCGAGGCCACGTTCAGCACCAGCCGCGCCAGGGTTGTTCCCAGTAACAGCGATGGGAAAACACTGAAATCGAGCGGCTTCGAGACGTAGATCGTCGTCAGCAGAATCACCACCGCCAGCGTAATGTTCCCCGCTAGCAGGACGTCGAGCACCACGGGTGGTAAGGGTGCAATGATCACCAGAATCGACATGACGAACAGGCCTGGCATGAGCAGGCTCTGCGCGAAATTCCCGGCGTCGCGCAGATTCTGAGCGCGAGGAGCGGGCATGTGATTCTCCAGGAGTGAATAGGGGCCGACAAGAACGGAAAACGAAGGGAGTCCGGCAAGCCGGGATCAACCAGGTGACGAGTTCTCTTTCGATGGATGGAAGAACTTTGGGAATTCCGTGGCGTTGTTATGAAAAAGGCTGAAGTCTGTCCAGTCGGGTTTCGCTGAGAAGCGGCTCCCAAGAGCGAGTTTTCGCTGCTTTGAATTGACGCAACGTCTTGAACCAAAACAGAAAATGGCGCAATCCCGAGGTGTTTTGCCATGCTCAGACAAGCTATAACTGTCAGTGCTGAAGACCGATGATGCCGGGAGATGCAGAATCCGCCGATAAACCACGCCTTGCAGCAGTTGTCATAAGTAACTACATAGCCTCTCAAACGTGTACAGATTCATTTCCCGTCTTTCTCCGCCTCACCGCCTGTCGATCACTCATCGAGCGCTGCTGCTGTTGGCTGCAGTTCTGCTGATCAGTGGTTTTATACTTGCCGCCTTTTTGAAGCCTCACCCTTCCGGTGTGGGAACTCATCAACAACTTGGTTTCCCCCCCTGTTACTTTCTCGCCTTGTCTGGTCTCCCTTGTCCTGCCTGTGGCATGACGACCTGTTTTTCCCATTTTGTCAGATTGGAATGGATTGATGCCGCCCGATGTCATCCGGGAGGTCTCTGTCTCGCATTCTTCGCCTTGATAACAACGGTCTGGATTCTGGTCAGTGTGATTCGAGGAGTTTCATGCTTGACCAGTGATTACCTCGAAGTGTTTGCTGTGATTTCGTTTGTGGTACTGGGAATCATTCTCTTGAACTGGGTAGGACGACTTGCCTGGATCTACTGGAGTGGTTTCTGAGTCCAATAGTTGGTTTCCTGCCTTTTGCCCTTCCGCCTTTCCTCGCTGAATTCACCTCGCCTTTCTTTTCTGAATCAAAAATCCCGAATTCTTGATGACGTCTTGCGGTCAGTCATGGCCATCGGATCGTTATCTCATGGAATTCCATAATGTGGAGGTCCCCTTGATGGACAACACAGCACGAACATGTGCGGCTGGTTCTTCGCGTCGCGAATGGATGCGAACTGCACTGGGATTCAGCGTTCTGGCCGCGATTGGTTCAGCTCCGGGTTGTTCACTCTTCGTGATGGCCGGAAAAATGGTGCAAGGAGACCCCAAGCATACCTGCCGCTTCAAGGCCATGACGGGGATCGATCTCACCAAAGGGAAACACAAAATCATGGTGGTCTGCTCGACACCGGCAGATCTCAAACAGGAAAATTCGTCCCTCGAATATGACCTGATTGACGGAATTACCCGCCGCATGAAGCGTCGCAAGGTCGATGCCGTCGATCCGAAAAAGATCACGAAATGGCTGGATGACCATGGCGGCATCGATGGTGATCTGACAGACATCAGTCAGGATATCGAAACCAATTATATTGCCTGGGTCAACGTCCATCGATTCCAGACGACAGAAGATAATGCCCCGCGTTTGCATCGGGGAAGAATGTTGGCCGAGGTCAGTGCTTTCGAAGTGCAGGATCTGGGGGGGAGAAAGTTTCCCAGTCAGATTTTCACGACTGAGTTCAACTCGACCTATCCTGAGCATCAGCCCATTTCTGAAAACGGGCGATCTGCGCTGGTCTTTCAGAAAGAGTACCTGGATCGCGTCAGCGAGATGCTGGGCGAAATTTTCTTTGATAAGTCTTTGAACGACACACTTTGATCGATGTGTGATGGTGCAGAATTTTTCTGTCGTCTTGCTCTCGATTCCATATTGCCGGGGTCTGCCATGAAAACCTGGATGAAAAATCAGTCCGATGCCCATACCACGATTGCCAGGCGTTCCTCAAGAATGCGGCTGACAGCCATGGTCTGCGCTCTCACAGCATGTCTGCTGTTTCATGGGTGCAATTACGTGGTCATGATCGGCTATCTGATTGGTGGGCCACCCTCCATCGAACCTGAGTTCGATGCCATGACCAAAGAGTCGATGACTGATAAAGACGTGAAGGTTGCCGTCGTTTGTTATGCACCCAAGGAAGTACGCTTCAGTTTTGAAGACATTCATTTTGAAGTCAGCAAGTTTGTGACCTTCCGGCTCGACTCCCACAAGATCAAGACTGTGCCTCCGGATTACGTCAAAGCGTGGCTCGATCAGAATCCCGATTGGGATCGTGCGGAAGAAATCGGTGCGGCTTTCAAGGCCAGGTACGTCGTCTACATCGATCTCAAAGCCTTCTCGCTGTATGAAGAAGGAAGTGCCTCGCTTTACCGCGGACGATCCGAAGCGATTGTCAGTGTCTGGAAGATGGATGACTCGTTTGAAGCGGGTGAAAAGATCTTCAGCAAAGAGATCATCTCCAAGTACCCGCTCTATCAGCCCAAAAGCGCTGCCGACGAAACACTTTCCAACTTCAAAGCACTGTATATGACCCGTCTGAGTGAAGAGATCGGCCGACTCTTCTACGAGCATTACACGGGCGATGATATGGGTGATGCGACTTAGGTCAATCTTCCGGGATAGGCTGGAGTCGACCACAGCCTGAGGTTGTCAATCTGGTATAAGACGAAAAGATGTCTGTTGAATACTGGGCTGATTGAGCAGGATCGGGTTGCAGTTGCTCGAACCTCGACGTACTGTTTCGATGATTTCCTGTATGAACTGGCCCAATTGCCGCGATTTCACATGCAGGCGGGCCAGACAACTTCAGATGCGTCACCGACGGATGTTTTCTCATGCGGATTGTTTTGACCAGTTCTGAAGCTGTCCCTTTCTCGAAAACCGGGGGGTTGGCTGATGTTTCATCGGCTTTACCCAAGGCTTTGGCTGCTCTCGGGCACGAACTCTGGCTCATTACTCCTTATTATCCGCAGCAGGCTGAACTGAACGGCTTGGCCAAGCAGATTCAATCCACAGAGCAGTCGATCACCATTACCATCGGTCATAACGATGTGACTGCTCGAATCCTCGAATCCCGCATTCCCGGAACATCCGTTCGAGTTTTTCTTGTCGATCAACCGGATTATTTTGATCGCCCCGGCCTTTATGGAGATGCCCAGGGCGATTATCGGGACAGTTGCGAACGATTTGTGTTTCTCAGTCGCGCCGTTCTCGAAATCTGCCGCAAGTTTGACATTCGTCCGGATGTGATCCATGCCAACGACTGGCAGACGGGGCTGGTTCCTGCCTTATTGAAAATTGAAGGGCATCGCTACGGCCTCGAGCGCACAGCCAGCATTTACACCATCCATAATATGGCTTTTCAAGGCCAGTTCTGGCACTGGGATATGGTGCTCACAGGTCTCGACTGGAAGTACTTCAACTGGCGACAGATGGAGTTCCACGGACAGCTCAACCTGCTGAAAACCGGGATCACTTTTGCCGACATGCTGACGACTGTCAGCCCGACTTACGCCCGGGAAATTCAGACGGCTGAATTCGGCAATGGTCTCAACGGGGTGCTGACATCTCGCCGGGAAGACCTGGTGGGCATTCTCAATGGCATTGATGAAGAAGTCTGGAACCCAGCCACCGATCCTTACAATGCAGAGAACTACGACCACACGACAGTGTCCATCGGTAAGCCCGTCTGTAAAGTGGCCTTGCAAAAGGCGATGGGGCTCCCTGTCCACATGAATGTTCCGCTCTTCGGAATGATCAGCCGGATTACTTCGCAAAAGGGCCTCGACCTGATTCTGGGATGTTCCCGCGATCTGGCCGATTTGAATGTGCAATGTGTCTTTCTGGGAACGGGTGATCCTGTCCTCGAAAAAGGGTTGATGGCACTCGCGAAAGAGCATCCCGAAAAATTCGCCGTCAAAATTGGCTATGACGAAGCGCTCTCGCACCAGATTGAAGCCGGCAGTGACATTTTTCTGATGCCCAGTCAGTTCGAGCCTTGCGGCCTCAATCAGATGTACAGCCTCGCTTATGGCACTGTTCCTATCGTCCGGGCTGTGGGTGGACTGGCCGATTCGGTCATCGATGTCACCGAAGCAAATCTCGGCAAAGGGACAGCCAATGGCTTCAGCTTCTACGAATACAAAAGCGAAGTTCTCTTCCGGCAGATCTGCCGAACCCTTGGTTACTTTCTCGACAAAACCACCTGGCTCAAACTGCAGAAGACCGGCATGACACGCGACTGGTCATGGAATCGAAGTGCTCAGGAGTATCTCAACGCCTACCAGCAGGCTTGTCTCAAGCGATCTCATGGTCATTGATTCGACCAGTTGATATGGTCGATTCATCAAAAAAACCGGTCGATTGCATCCTGGCAATCGACCGGTTTTTTACGTTGAAGACTTCTGTTTATCGAAAGAGCACAGAGTCGGTTAAGGGAGCAGATCTTTCACAGTGTCCCGCTCGGTCTTCAGTTCGTTGATGGTCGCATCGATTTTCGAGCGGCTGAATTCATCCACCTGGAAGCCCTGAATGATCTTCCAGTTTTTGCCGTCGCTGGAGAGTGGGAAGCCGCTGATGATCCCTTCTTCGACACCGTAGCTGCCATCGCTCAGGACGGCGGCTGAAATACAGGTTCCAGCCGGTGTGGGATTCACCAGACTCTTGACGGTATCAAGAGCTGCATTCGCTGCCGAGGCTGCGCTGGAAGCGCCACGGGCAGCAATCACAGCAGCACCGCGTTGCTGGACAGTCGAGATAAAGGTCGATTTCAGCCATTCATGATCAGTAATGACCTGAGAAGCTGGCTGCCCATCAATCTTGGCGTTCATGAAATCCGGGTACTGAGTGGCAGAGTGATTGCCCCAGATGGCCACGTTTTGAACGGCTGCCACAGGACGCTGGGCTTTAATGGCCAGCTGTGAGGCTGCACGATTCTGATCCAGACGGGTCATCGCGAACCAATTCGCACGGGGAATGTCTGGAGCATGGGACATGGCAATGAGGCAGTTGGTATTGCAGGGGTTCCCCACAACCAGCACCTTCACATCGCGCGAGGCTGCTGCATTAATGGCCTTGCCGGTATTGGTGAAGATCGGGCCGTTAATGCGAATCAGATCGCTGCGTTCCATCCCCTTTCCACGAGGAATTGAACCAATGCACAGCACCCAATCGACATCTTTGAAAGCCAGTTCGAGATTGTCACTCGAAAACTTTTCGACGCCCGCCAGAGTCGCGAAGGCACAGTCATCCAGTTCCATGTGAATGCCATCCAAAGCGCCCTGGGCCTGTGGCAACTCAATGAGGTGCAGAATGACCGGTTGCTGGGCACCGAAAATCTCGCCCGATGCCAGGCGGAAAAGTGTGGCGTATCCAATCTGACCAGCGGCACCAGTCACTGCCACGCGGAGAGGCTTCGTCATGTTCGTTAACTCCTTTGTGCAGGCCATGTTCGGCTGCGAAATATCTCAAGGGTGGGAAAATCAAAGTCCCGGTACCAAGACCACTGTTCGGCGAGTATCAAACCTCAATGCAGGTTAGCCTGACCACTCGTGAACAGCAATTGAGCAATTGGTCCGCGTCCTCAGAGAATTTTTGAGACCAGCGGAAAAACCTGACCGTTACCGTCAAAACCTGATGGCCAGACCGTTCGCTGGATCGGCTCTGGTATCCTCAACGTAGACACCATGGCAGACAGGTTCTACGCTATCGTGCTCCAGGAGCGTTAATCCCAATTGATCGACGGCCACTGTTGATCGAACCGGGCAAAACGCCAGAGAGTTTGAACTCGAAGTATTGAATCGCTGAGAAATCGAGATCCATGACACGCCAGATTCTTGTGACTTCTGCTCTCCCCTATGCGAATGGCCACATTCATATTGGCCATCTGGTGGAGTATCTCCAGACTGATATCTGGGTTCGCTTCCAGAAACTGGTGGGGAACCGCTGCGTTTACGTCTGTGCTGACGACACACACGGCACGGCGATTATGATCCGCGCCCGCCAGGAAGGCCGATCAGAACTCGAAGTCATTGCCGAAATGCGCGAGTCGCATCTCAAGGACTTCACTGGCTTCGGGATTGAGTTCGACAACTACGGCAGCACCCACTCCGATGAAAACCGGGCCCTGTGCGCAGAGATCTGGCAATCGCTCCGTAAGGCCGATCTGATCGTCGAGCGGACTGTCGAACGCTTCTACGACCCGGTCGAAGAAACATTTCTTGCTGACCGATTCGTGAAGGGGACATGCCCGGTTTGCGAATCTCCCGATCAGTATGGCGACAACTGCGAAAAATGCGGTGCCACCTACGATGCCACTGAGGTCATCGACCCGATCAGTATCTTTTCAGGTGCCACGCCCATCCGGCGTGAGTCGCTGCAGCTTTTTGTCGAGTTGGAAAAGTTGCACGGTTGGCTTAACGAGTGGACGCAAACGGGGGAGCATCTCCAGGAGGAGATTGCCAACTATCTGCAAGGTCACTTCCTAAGTAAGCCTCTGCGTGATTGGGATGTCTCCCGACCTGCGCGTTACTTCGGCTTCGAGATTCCCGATTCGCCCGGCAAATACTGGTTTGTCTGGTTCGATGCGCCGATTGGTTACATCGCCTCCACTCATCAGTGGTGCAAAGCCCATGGCGAAAAACTGGAAGACTGGTGGAAGAGTGACCAGACGGAGATTCATCACTTCATCGGGAAAGATATCACCTATTTCCATACGCTTTTCTGGCCGGCCATGCTCAAAACGGCGGGGTTCAACCTGCCGAAGAAGGTCCACATTCACGGCTTCCTGCAGGTGAATGGTGAGAAGATGTCCAAGTCGAAGGGCGTCTTCGTCACGGCGTCAACCTACCTGAAGCATCTCGATCCGGCTTACCTGCGATACTACTACGCCTCGAAGCTCAGCAGCCGAACGGAAGATCTCGACCTGAACCTCGACGAGTTCGTCGCACGCATTAACTCGGATCTGGTGGGGAAGGTGGTCAACCTCGCCAGCCGGACGGCTCGTTTTGCCCAGCCAACCGGTCTTTCGGCTCAGTATCCCGACGATGGAGGCCTCTTTGCGGAAGCTGCCGCCGAGGCTGACAAAATCGCCGAACTCTATGAAACCTGTGAGTATGCGAAAGCCATGCGGGCCATTATGGTCCTCGCGGAGAAGGCCAATAAGTACGTCGAAGACAACGCTCCCTGGACACTGAAGAAAGACCCTGCTCAGGCGGGCCAGCTTCAGGATGTCTGTACGGTGGCACTCAATCTGTTCCGTCAGTTGGCGATTTATCTGGCACCTGTGTTGCCGCAGTTGGCCGAACAGACCGGACGCCTGTTGAATGCACCGATGAAATCGTGGGATGAAGCCCAGACTCCTCTGGTCGCTTCGCCTGTTAATCCATTCGAACACCTCATGAAGCGGGTTGATCCCGCACAGGTTCAAGTGATGACCGAAGAAAGCCAATCCGCACCGGCTGCAGCCCCGGCTGCTACTCCTCAAGTCGACAGCTCCTCTGCCGCCGCGACCCCCGCACCGACAACCGCCAATGCCTTTGGCGACACGCTCGAAGCACTCACGAAAGAGCCACTTACCGAGGCTTACTGCTCGATCGATGACTTCGTGAAAGTCGACCTGCGGGTGGGACGTGTGCTGACCGCCGATTTTGTGGATGGTTCTGATAAGCTGCTGAAGCTCACACTTTCTCTCGGGGGAGATGTGACCAAAACGATTTTTGCCGGGATCCGTCAGGCCTATGAACCTGCCACTCTGGTCGGCCGAATGGTCGTCTTCTGTGCCAACCTGGCCCCTCGCAAGATGCGTTTTGGCACCAGTGAGGGGATGGTGCTGGCAGCCGGTGAAGGCGGGACTCAGGTTTTCGTCCTGAGCCCGGATAGCGGTGCCAAAGTGGGGCATCGCATTCACTAAATTCCGATGCGTCTGAATTCCCAGTACATCGGCATGCATCGCCAGAACTTCTTTTCTCTCGGTAGAGAGAAGAAAGCCTGCCAATCGTTTGGCGGTGATTTGAGGGCGGGATTGGGGCTGGTGTAAGTTCACCGATTTGGCCACAATCTCGCCGCTATCACTTGGGTTATGGTCTTTCCTTCTCAGAGGGATCGCAGCAAGGATGCTGTTCTGGCTGTTGAACATGTACGCCGACGAGATCTCACGCTGGCAGAGCACCTCGCCGGGCGAGACTCGAGTCTATTTGACGGCTCGAACCGCTCTCGCCACGTTTTCTTCGTTCCTGGTGGCCATCTTTTACGGGCCATTTGCCATTCGCTGGCTGAAGTCGAACTTTCAAGAGCGTATCGATAGTGCCTCCGCACGATTGAACGAGTTGCATTCGTCCAAAAAGTCGACGCCGACGATGGGTGGGCTTTTTATTGTGGTAGCGATCGTCGTGGCGGCGCTTTTGTGCGGCGACCTCAGCAATCGATACCTTCAGTTGGCATTGTTAACTGTCGTACTGTTCGGTGCGATTGGGGCTATTGATGACTGGGTCAAGAACCGTACCTCGCGGCGCGGTCTGACGGCTCGTCAAAAATTTGCTGCCCAATGCATCGCCAGCATGCTGGTGCTATTTCCACTCTACTGGAATTTACGAGCCGCACCGCAGCTTGAGGATCTGCCACTGAATCTGGGGTTGGCAACCATCAGTCTGGGCCCGGCCTTTGTGTTGTGGGGCAGCTTTGTCATGGTCGGCAGTTCCAATGGGGTCAATCTCACTGATGGACTCGATGGACTGGCGGGCGGATGCCTCCTGATCGCCGGGTCGGCCATGGCCGCTCTCTGTTACCTTTCGGGGCATAAGACGATGGCGGCCTATCTCGAAATGACCCATGTCGTCGGTGCGGGGGAGTTGTGCATTGTCTATGGAGCGATGACCGGAGCGATCCTGGGTTTTCTCTGGTTCAATTGTCATCCGGCCATGGTCTTTATGGGGGATACTGGCTCACTGCCACTGGGGGCCTTGCTGGCATTTGGAGCCCTCGTCATTCGGCAGGAACTCCTGCTGATGATGATTGGCGGGATCTTTGTTGTGGAAACGTTGAGTGTGATGGCTCAAGTTGCGTCCTTCAAATTGACGGGCAAACGCGTACTGCTCTGCTCGCCACTGCATAACCATTTCGTCTTTCGAGGTGATCCGGAAACTCGGATCGTGGTGAGATTTTGGATTGGAGCGGCTGTGTTGGCATTGTTGGCTGTGGCCAGCCTCAAGCTCCGATAAATACTCAGGGTGAAAAATCACCTCGGGGAATGTCGTTGTCGTGTGAAATGATGAGTCGAGGGGACAAATGAGCACTGCCATTTCCCCGGAAATCCTGGAACTTCAGCCCACTGTTCCCACCAGCGACGAAAAACTGGCCTCTCAGATCGAGTTTACGAGAACTGTTTTTGTGGCTCTCGCGGGCTTGCTGTTAGGTTTCGGGCTCTTCGTGGTCCACAGTGCCAGTGTGACCAGTCGCCCCACAGAAATTGATCAGGTTTATCTTTCCAAGCATCTGACATTCATCGCCCTGGGGCTGGTTGCGGCTGGTGTAGCCGCTGCGATCCCGGCCAAAATCTGGGTGAGAGCCGCACCCTGGCTGCTTTTGGGAGTCATGATTCTGCTGGTGTTGGTGCTGATCCCGGGAATTGGGGTTCGGGTGAAAGGAGCCCGGCGCTGGCTGCGCCTGGCGGGATTGACACTGCAACCTTCAGAACTGGCCAAGATTGCCTTGCCACTTTGGGTTGCCGTGAGGATTTCCCTGCAGAATCCGACTTTGCCTCGCTGGTCGCTGAGTGAAACATTGACTGGCTTTCGCGTCCCGCTGCTCCTTCCGCCCTTCATTGTCATGGGACTGGTGGCTCTGCAGCCCGATCTGGGGACGACCTTGTTTCTCTTTGGCGGAGTCCTGCTCACATTGTTCACTGCCGGTTTACCGCTGCGGTATTTCGGATGGGGACTGTTGTCGTTGATTCCTGCCAGTCTGGGAGTTTTTCTGCTGAAGGACTATCAGCTTCGCAGAATTACAGGCTTTCTGGAGACATGGAGTGATTGGCGCGAGGCACCTTACCAGTTGAAACAATCGTTGGTGACTTTAGGAAGTGGCGGCTGGACAGGCGTTGGTTTAGGGATGGGGTATCAGAAGCTCAGCTTTCTGCCGGAAGCGAATACCGATTTTGTGTTCGCTGTGATTGGTGAAGAACTGGGACTGGTGGGAACGCTTTCTCTGCTGATTTTATGGGGCAGCCTCTTCTATTTTGGACTGCAACTCATTCGCCAGGCGGGAGAGCCAGAGAGGCCAGAACTGAATGTCGGGCGATTGGCGAGTTTTGTGCTGCTCAGTCAACTGGTCGGGCAGGCTCTGTTGAATATCGCAGTGGTGACAGCGATGGTTCCGCCTAAGGGAATTTCTCATCCACTCATCAGTGCGGGGGGGAGCAATCTCATTGTCAGTCTCGTCAGCATGGGCATGATTTTAAGCCTCACTCGACAAAGTAAATCTCCTGAAGCCCCTGTCTTACCATCTTGAAGCCCTTGTCTGACGATCTTGAGGACTGAGTCGATCAATCAGTCAATTTGCGTTGAGATTATCGGCTGTAACGTTACCATCGGCTGTAAGGTGCTGATGGATAAAATCGATCAATCAGGCCGGCTCTGGCTCCACTTGTGAATCAACTGGAAGAATCGACATCGCCGATACTTCTCGCATGGTGGATAGCCCAGCCATCTCGCACGGATGCGAGAGTCGATGAAACTGCAAGTCGCGGCAAGATGTCGCGGCTGCAGCTTTCGCCTCGGGCTCTAGTCCTCTTGTGATTTCGGGGAATGCAATGTCTTTGCGTACTTTGGCCTGTTCTGCGGCGATTCTTCTGGGGTTGGTTCCTGCCCTGGCTGATGCACAACTCGTCCCCGGTACTGGGACACTCCTTTCCAATGCCTGTGATGACTTCGAAGACGAAAACTGGAACTTTACTTACAACTTGCCTAAGGCAAGTTCGAACATTGATAAGACCGTTCGCCATCCGGCTGGATTTTCTGCCAATTACAAATGGCACGAGAGCACCTATCGCGGCACTCCCGATTTTGTCAAACGCGTGGAAACTCCGGCTGGCGGAATCGCCGGCAGCAAAGGAGCACTCGCGATTCAGACTTTGAATTCAGGAATCCCCGGTCAGCTCTCCGGCAAGTTCCAGCAGGATGATCTGATCGCTGGTGTCGCTCAGACGATTGGTTACCTGCCAGTCAATCGATCTCCCAGCTTTGTGGTACGCGTCTATATGCCCCCTTTTGAACAGTGGGAAAAGCGCACTGGCTCGCAGTTTGGCTTCCGTACCGATTGTCAGACGACGATTAACAATCCAGCAGCCAGCAGTGGCTTTGGTCGATTGAGACGCAACTCCACCCCTGCCAAAAAACTGGAGAATTATTGGCCGGGCTTTTTCGTGCAGTACAATCGCAAAGCGGATGGTTATCAGGAAGACCACGCGATTCTGCTACTTCGTTCGGGCTCACGCGGTGAAGATGTTCCCGGGCCGAAAATCACTCAGCCCGGCTGGTGGACGTTGGGGATGTCCTTTACTCCCGACGGACAGGTACATTACTACGCCCATCCCGGTGTTGAAGACCTCAAGGCCAGTGATCACTTGTATTCGAGCTTCCCTTACAGCTATCGCTGTGAGCAGGTGAATACATTCTTCTTCAACATCGTCAACATGGATGACGGCAAGACCTGGTCGACTCGATTTATTGTCGATGATCCCAAGATCTATTCCGTTCGCTAACAAGCACCGCCAACGAGTCTGTACAGCATCTCGCGACGGTATCGCATCTGTCAGGCCGATGGAACTTTCTGATTCAGTTCCATCGGCTGTTTTGTTTGCCGAAGCGGTTGATAGGCTTTCCACGAAACGACATCGCTCTGTGTGCCATGCCTGCGGCTCTTATCTCACGGCAAGCCTATAAGAATTCCGTACGCAGGAGTCACTCAGGCCTGGAACAATTCCACAAGGACTGGCTTCTGCTCGGCATAAAGTTTCAGCTTATCGAGAGCTTTGAGCACGATTTGCCTGACACGCTCTTTGCTCAGACCAATTCGTCCGGAGATCTCGGAAAGTGACTGGCCACGAGGCTGGCCATCGAGACCAAACCTGGCGGCAATGACAGCTCGCTCGCGTTCCGACAATGTTTCCAGAAGTGATGTCAGCTCGCGCTGGCAGGCCTCTTGAGATTCTCCAGGCTGGGTTTCTACCGGGCTGCGGAAATCTTCGAACTGCTCGAGGGCTTCATGAATGTAAGCCGTCGTGTGTTCGTTCCAGGTCTGCACCTTTTTGAAGTGGCGGTGCATCTGATTGCGGACGGCCCAGGTGGCGTAAGTGCTGAAGCGATTTCCCAAACTGATATCGAACAGTTCAACCGAACGGATCAGAGGCATCACGCCTTCGGAAACAAGTTCGGCAAGCTGCTCAATGGATCCACAACATTTACGAGCCAGGGCTACGACGAGCCGGAGGTTGGCCTGAACGATCTGATTGCGAGCGGTAATCGATTTGTTCAGCCAGAGGTTGTACTGAGCAAAGTAGGCATCACTGGCAGGAGATTTGGCGAGCTTCTTGCGAGCGACTTCTGCCTGATACCGGCAGAAGTTCATCCATAAGAAGAGATAATTTTCTTCATCCGGAGCGAGTAGGCGAGAGCGGGCGAAGGCGGGCAACAGTGCTCCGGCCGTGGTCGCTTGAGAGACAGGTGAGGCACTCAGGGAATCAATGGTGAGTGGCTTCAACTGTTCCAGTTGAGCTTCGGCTTTTTTCCGTGCGAAGAGTGGATGATCCACATAGGCCAAAGGAGGGGGAATCAACCGCTGGGGAGCCACAGGGCGTGGAGCTCGGGCGGTTGTTTTATTCTTAACAGCCGTGGCTGCGGATGAATTCAAAGACTTGCAGATACGCTTTTCAGACACGAGGGTCGAAAGACAAAGTTCCTCTGTCAAACTTTGAGATTTACTGGAGATTCTGGCAGAAACTTTTGTCGCTGCAGTTGCCGATTTCGATCGGGCTGTCTTTGATCCCGAAGGAGACTTTTTGCTTTTGCTTCTGGATCTTTCCAAAGTTGCAATCATGTCAAACCTTTAGTAGCAGCAGATTAGTTGTTTGGACAATTGATCCTGCCCAGCTAACCGCAGCGTGACTTGAGGTTTAACGGCCGAACTTCAGCAAAATTGCTGATGAGATTTTTTGCAGAGAAAACTGATCTCTACGAATGCCGTCACACCGTCTGACAAGCACTTCGAAAAAGACGGGTATCAACTGTCGGAACGGGTATTCAAATCCTTGAACATGAAAGACTCGGATTGAATTTCCGATCTTCCGTTCAGGTCGATGTTGACCAGCATGGCCAGAGCGATCGAGGTGGCGACTAAACTGGAACCACCGTAGCTCATGAGCGGTAGCGTGATCCCGGTAATGGGGAGCAATCCCACAGCCATGCCTGTGTTGATGATCATTTGCGTGATCAGAAGCACAGTAATGCCAACGGCGACGAGTCGGCCGAAAGGTTCTTTACATCGCTGCGAAATCTGCATGCCCTGCATCAGGAAGATGGCATACAGCGCAACCGTCGCCAGAGCTCCACCCAGGCCGAATCGTTCAGCGACCATACAGAACACAAAGTCAGTCTGGCCGGCGGGCAGGTGATAAGCGGCCGGTTCTTCGAGCAACTGTCCCTGGAGCTCACTTCCCCAGAAGCCGCCCAGTGCGATGACCTGCTTGGCCTGATGTTGATGATAGCCGTCACCTCGTGGGGCTGGCCCGCCATCGGTCTGATTGAAAAGTGCCGTCACCCGTGAGCGTTGCTCGGCATTCATCCCCTGCCAGAAGAAAGGCATCAGACAGGCGGCCAGCAGCATGACCGCCAGCAGATGCCTGGCCCGGGCTCCGGCGACGAACAGCATGCTGAAAAGGACGGGGACGAAGAGCATGGCCGAGCCGAGATCGGGTTCCAGCAGGATGAGTGCGACGGGGAACAGCATCACGACGAAGGGGATCACTAAACCGCGCAGTGTGCGATGATTATCGCGGTACATCAGGTAATGTGCCAAAGCCATGATGAAGGTGAGTTTGGCCATCTCAGAAGGTTGGAAATCGAGAATTCCCAGAGGAATCCAGCTTCGCGCCCCATTGCGAGGTGGCATGGCGAGTACCAGCACCAAGAGTGGCAGAGAGGCCACAAAGAGCCAGTCACTGAATCGCTTCCAGCGGGAGTAAGGGATGGCCACGACGAGTGCAAACGCGATCGCTGCCGGAATGAGCCAGACGACCTGCCGCTCGTACCGGGGCGTAACGGTCTGCAGTTGATCAGCCCGGGCAATGCCACAGAGACCCAAGACGACAAGGCCCAGAGCACAGGCCAGGAGGATGAGCGACGGGTGCGAGAAAAAGCCCGTCACTGAAAACGAACTTCTGCTGGTCGGCGAAACATTAAGCCCGATTGTGATGCCAGCCATGACGACCTTTGTTACGCAGCGCGGCGTTCTTCGAATTGCCCGGCCTGAAAGATCCCTTTGCTCTCGATAATCGACTTGGCGTCAAAGCGACTACCAAAGTAATAGCGCTGGGCGTCCGGGTCATTCAGGACCTGTTCCGCATCGCCACTACAGAGAATGCGCCCGCCGAAGACGATGTAGCTGCGATCGGTAATCGTCAACGTTTCCCGTTCGCGGTGATCTGTGAGGAGAATCGATATCCCGGAGTTCCGGAGTTCGGCAATGATATCCTGAATACTGTTGATGGTGACGGGATCGATCCCTGTGAAAGGTTCATCGAGCAGAATGAGATTGGGGCGACTGGCCAGACAGCGGGCGATTTCCAGCCGGCGGCGTTCCCCACCAGAGAGTGTGGAGGCGATCTGATGTCGCTTTTCGGCTATGCCAAACTCATTGAGGAGTTCGTCGCAACGGTAATTTCGTTCTTTGGCCGTGAGCGGCATGAATTCGAGGACAGCAATCAAATTCTGATCGACAGTCAACTTGGTGAAGATGCTCGTGTCCTGCGGCAGATAACCCATGCCGGCCTGAGCCCGCCGATAAAGGGGCCAGTTGGTGACATCGATGCCGTTGAACATGACCTTGCCGCGAGTGGGTGTGACCAGCCCGCACGTCATGCGGAAGCTGGTCGATTTCCCGGCCCCGTTGGGCCCGAGCAGACCGACAACTTCGCCGGGGTTCACATGGAAGCTGACATCCGCTACAGCCAGCTTGCGCGGGTATTGCTTGACGAGACCTGTGCATTCCAGCAGTTTGGGCATCTGATCCTCCTTGATCCGATGTCAGTTTAGCCTGATCGTGTCGAGCCGTACAGATGACGTTGGCAGCCCGAGATTGTGGGGAATTCTGGCAAGCGGCGCTTACCGAATGCGCGTCCAGCGCCACCACTGGGGATAGAAGGGAATGGAGAACCTGGGGTAGTTTTCGACATCCGGGTTCTGGGCTTTATTGACCTTATGATAGAAGAACGGCAATGGTGCATACCCTTTGCCATCATTCATGAAGGGAACGCCATGCGGCCAGAAAATACTGAAGGCCTTGCCCACCAGGGCTGAGCCAGGGACAGCATGCCTGCGGTCGGCACCACGAGTGTTCGACCATTGTCGGGCATCCTGACTTCGCGGTGAGTTATCGCCCATCATGAAGTATTCGTCGGCTCCCAGAGCGGGGAATTCGGCGGCAAATGCATGGGCTTCGTACTCGGCTCCCCAGGCGAGCGGATCGCTCAAAAGTGCCGCCAAGCGACCAGGGCTCGAATACTCGCTGGGTGAAACGGCAGCATCGGGAAAGGCCCGTCCGTCACTCAGATCGCGGTCGGCCCGGTAATAAATGTCGCGGAAGATGCGGAGTTCTTCGACATCGACTTCGCGGCCCTGAGCAAAAATCCCTACGGGAGAGAGGTCTCGCAATTGCGGACCATAGAGAACTGGTGGTGCATAGGTGGTTTCAGCATCAAATTCGACCAGTTGATCGTTGATCCAGACGCAGAGTCTCTGATCGAAGTTGGCAAACTCCAGATTGAACCACGAACCTGTCGCAACGACGGGACTTTTGCTGCGGGCAATCTGGCGAAAGGCCTCTTCGCCGGCCAGTTCATCCGACATCCGCAGTGTGATGAAACCATCGGTTCCAATCACACACTGGTAAACCCGCACGCCACGTGTGAGTTCGATAATCACGTTCGCATTCTCGATCCCTTCGGCGGCAGGGCCCAGCCGGAATTTTCCAGTGACGGCGATGTCGCCGACCCAGTAGGGATCAGGTTCGCCACGCTGGCCGTTGCCCATGGGGGCGTAATGGTTGTAGGAGCAGAAGTCGGCGATCAACTGAGGTTTCGCGGGGAAAATCATCGGCTGATTATCCAGGGCCTGATTCCAGGCTTCGGGCGTGGGAAGATAATGCCGATATCTGAGCCATTTTCCGGCTTGAGACTCGTTCCCGGTGATCGAGAAGGATCTGGCTTTTCGATCGGCTTTCCACCCGGCAGGATCTACCTTCCAGTCGGCTGGGGAAACATCGTTGGCGGGAATTTCCACACCCTGCCAGCGTTCGGGCCAACCGGCATCGATCAGAACCCGTGGTGCTTCGGTGTCGTCGTAAACTGATTGCTGAATGACGCGCTGCTTGTTGGGGTCATCCTTGCGAGCGATTTTGTATTCGCCATCCAAGCCGGGACGCACGTAGATATCGCCGCGCCAGATGCGGAGCATTTCGCCGGGAAGGCCCACCAGACGTTTGATGTAGTTGGTCTCGGGCTCTTCGGGGAACTTGAAGACGACCACATCCCACCGGCTGGGTTTGGAGAGTTCGTAGGTCCATTTGTTGACGAGAATTCGGTCGCCACTGAAGACCGGGCGGTCTTTGATATCGTTCTCAAAGCGGCAATTGGGGCAGGTGGCCGTTTCGATCCGCATTTCGAGTGTGCCATTCGAGCGATTGAGTTCATCGCTGGCACCGATCGCAAACTGATGTCGGCACTGGCTGCAGGTCACCTCTTTGCAGCGACCATAGAGCGTGGGAGCCATCGATCCCGTGGGGATGACAAAGGCTTCAGCAAGGAATGTGCGCAGAATGAAGGCGAGAATGAACGCAAAGGCAATCGATTCAATGACTTCCCGCGTATCATTGCCGGAGCGGACGCGCGTCTTCGCCTGGGGAGCGGCCATTGAAGCCGGCTGAACTGCGACTCCTTTACCAAACCAGGTACTCTTCGCCGTCAAGCCCATTCAAGCCTCAAATCTGTATCGGTACGCTGCGATCGTGACGCCAGTTGTGGTGCCACGGATTACGACTGACCACCCAGTACAACACCCTGTTTACGTTTGCGAGAGACATCTCGTGAGAATGAACCCATGAGAATGACCTCGGGGAGTTTACTCGAAAACCTGCGACGGGGAGAAGTCAGAGTTGATGCATTTGTTCAGTGGTGGTTTTGTTTGGCGAGGGATGGATGATGGGGCTGGTGGGCATGAGCCAGAATGAGTGACTAGGATAAAGCCAATCAAGCATCAGGGAAGGTAGCGGGGTTCAAACCTCGACAGGGAGTTGCTGATGAGCGAATCAATTTGGGACACTTCGAGTCGCACGCCTCACTTGCGAGACTACTCGCGAACTTCCATGGGCTTTTTTTTCGATGCACTTAATGACGCAAATGGACAAAGATTTTTGCTACGATTCATGAGATTGGCCATCTGGGCCCTCCCTTTAATGATGATTTCAGCCCCGGGTTGCAGCGACAGCCCAAAGAGATCCAACGCTGAAACGGAGAAGAAGACGACCCGCGACAGACGGCTCAATGCTGGATTCTGTGACGAGGCGATCCAAATCATCGGAGATGAGATCGTTCGAGGTACCCATCAATGCAGACCTTCGGAAGAGGTAACCCGACAGATATCACAACATCTTACGAAAGAAGTCTTGAAGGATGATCGCTTTGAGATTGATACTCCGCTTCAAATCTCAAAGGATATATTTGTCGTTGTTTATCGGGGTTCTGGAGGCGGAGCTTTCCGTGAAGTCTGCCTCATGCTCAAGTACAATAGTGAGTCGAATTGCTCAGTTCTCAGTTCATGCATCCGTTGTATTGAATAGCTCGTTTTCAGGAAGTTGAGATCTTCGCCAAGGTGCCATTTCTGTGCGGATACGACAGAACCGTAATCCAGAGCTTGAGCACCAACAAAACCATGAGAAACGTGCGAAGACAACACAACTCACGGCGGCTCATTACATGTCACGTTTTCGATGGCTCATCGTTTTATCATTATCCTTTGTTCTCGTCACCATTGTCTTGGTGTATCCTCGGATTGAAAGGCTGACGTCCTACAGACGATTAATTCTGAATCCGCATGCCACTTCACGACTGGCCATTCAACCGAATTCAATGTATCCCCAGCCCGTGCCCGACACCCAGCTGATCGATACATTCTACTCTCAATTCCAAGTACCCGCTGGTTTCTTCACAAGTCTCGATGCTCGCAAGACATGGTTAAAGCTTCAGAATGCGAATGGTGATTCCGTTTTACTTACTCAACTTCATTATGAAACTCATTTTTCTGCCGACGGTAACTACACATTCCATCGCCAGTCGCTGAATGAGCAGGCTAGAACTTCGTGGCAAGTCCTCTTGATGCCAGAAGATGAGTATGCAGAGCACTGGGCATTAATTGCTGCAAAGATTGCCATTCCGTATGCTGATCAGGATGTTTCTACATTCCACACATCGACCACAAAGGGCATAATCCGTTTTGGGTCGACCACCACCTATCCACACGTTGTCAGTATGGTTGTCTGGGACATTTCACGTCCGATTTCCCAAGAGATCATCATCACGATCGCTGATCCTGAACTGCGCCATTCAACAGTGGAAACCATCGCCTCCAGCTATCGATTCACAATAGATGCTATCCCGCCAGTCGATATTCAGCAGCAGTTGGCAAGCGAGGCAAGCAGGTCTTTCAGGAGGCACATCGACTGAGATGGATTCAGAGTATTGATGGAGCCAAGACTCAATGCGTTTATTCGGTGTTTCTTGTTCCTATCGTCACCCAGACGTGCAGAGCCACGTCTGGGCCACCCGGCCACCTAACAGCGCTACGAAAACATTTGGGGTGAGACATTCTCAGCCTGAGAGAACAATACGTAAGATATCGTGTGCTTAAGTATTGCTTGTATTTCCTCCGGACATACTTCAACTTTTAGAGGAGACGTGGGTATGCAGTTACGCGAATAGCCGAGATTGCGACCTTTTCCAGGTAGGTAGTCGTATGAATATAGCCCCCTGCCCGACATTGCAAGAAAGAAGTCGTTGTTACCGGCTGCGTCAGTATAAACGCTTGCACAAGACACAGGCAATTCAACAAAAAAAGAATGCAACGCCAAACGATTTTCAGAAGAATTCTTGACGGATCGAGGCAAGAATCCACGCCCTCCGGTCGCAAAGTGCCCAATACACCCCGATTCATCAACAGCATACCAGTCTAAATCTTCACATTGTTCTTCAATATCTGATATTTCCGCCATAGATGCACCTATTCTTTGTGTGCCAACGGTATGTCAATAGTCGCTTTAAACAACGTTCTAGTGATACTTTCAGTTCTTCATTTCTCGCCGTAAAGAAATCATCGGCTGGATGGTTTGTTCAGAGAGGATGAGCTCTGTGCGATGGTGGCGGTTTCAAGTGAGCATGCTGGAATTGTGGATGGTATTGATCTTTGAATTTGAAAACACATGCTTCCTCAGGGCCGGAAGCATGGCACACAATGGGGTATATTTCCATCTTGATCCATGGTCACAACCACACCCTTCGGGGGACCTCAGGGACGTGCCACCCCGTTGATGGTGTTTCTTGTGACTGTTGTCACCTAGACGTGCAGAGCCACGTCTGGGCCACCCTGCGATGACAGGAAGCACAAATGCAAGCAATAACTCAAAGCATTCCATCCGCTTACAATCGCCATGGCCGAGAAATCGAGGCATCACCAATTTGCACATCGCCATGATGCTCATAGAACTCACCCCCCTCAAGAAGAAATTCTAATATCGGCCTGTAGACATGTAGCAGCTCGGCATTGCGGTAGTCAGGCTGGCTAACCAGATCCACATATATCTCGAGTGCACGCTGACAAAACGGCGACCACGATCGACTTGCTGATATTTTTTGGATTGCCTCCATCGCGTCGGCAGGAATATTGCTGCAGTCCACCGTTTTGTCGAATGGCGAGAGTGGATCTATATGGTACGCTCTGCAGTAGTCACGATATCGTCGTAGAAACTCCTTGAATAGTTGCAAATACCTAAGAATCTTGCCGTGATCAAATGAAACGAACTCTTGCGACATAAACGCAACTATATCACTTCTTTCTTCTAGAGCCATGATGCGTATTCTCACTTTGTTGGAGGTTCCAGAAAATGCTTCTATCGTGGTAGCTTATAGTCATACTTACCATTCCATGGATTTGGGCATAAGCCATGAGCGTGGGGTGGCCCAGACGTGGCTTTGCACGTCTGGGTGACGATAGGCACAAGAGACTTTTGTGCATCATACGGCAATGCCTGTAGAACTCTCCGGTTGAAAGAATTGAGTTTTACCTGGGACGTAGGGTGCGTGGAGTCCTCGGACTGCACCGGTTTTACAATGGCAGTGCGAGTTGGTGTATTGGCATGTGCCCTGCGCATTTAAATATAGCGGAATATGGTCCGCACAGCGGACCCTACTACGGTGCTTGGGCGGCGTTAGGCGAATAGCTGCGTTACGGGGAGGCCTTTGCCGTCTTCTGTGACATAGAATGGGCGGCCTTCGATGGAGTAGACCGTCCTGGGGCTGATGCCCATCGCCGTCATGATTGTGGCGTGCAAGTCCATGACGGTGACGGGATCTTTGATGGCGATCAGCGGGCGTTCATCAGCCGTCTGGCCATGGACATAGGCTTTCTTCATGCCACCGCCAAACATCAGGACGCTGCTGCCGCCGGTGAAATGTCGATGCAGGCCGTAATGGGCCATTTCACTGATGTTGTCGCCGCGGAAGGCGGCTTGATCCCCGGCGTTTGAGCCGGGTTTTCCTTCCATTAAGGCGTCGCGACTGAACTCGCTGGCGACAATCACCAGGGTGCGATCGAGCAGCCCTCGTTCATCGAGTTCTTGAACGAGCGTGGCAATCGGGCGATCAATTTCCTGATGCATGCGGGCCACGGTTTCATGCCCATTCGCATGCGTGTCCCAGTGCAGGAACGGAACGTACTCGGTCGTGACTTCCACGAACCGTGCGCCATTCTCAATGAGTCGGCGGGCAAGGAGACAACCTCTGCCAAAGCGACCGGTATTATACTTTTCCTGAACCTCTTTCGGTTCGAGCGTGATATCAAACGCCTCCCGCTCTTTCGAACTCAGCAGACGGTAGGCGTTATCGAGGCTGCGAAGCATCGATTGCTGCTGATAATCGCTGAGTTGATCGCGATGAGGATTTTTATCGATCAACTGCCGGAAGAGCCGCTCACGATTGGCGAATCGCGTGTTGGTCATGCCCTGGGGCGGCTTGACCGATTGAGCCGCTTCTTCCGGGAACGGAAGGTTCATTGGCCCGAACTCGCTGCCAAAGAAGCCGGCTGTCGTAAACGCCTTGAGTTCTTCGCTTTCACCGACACCCTCCAGTCTCTGCCCGATATTGATGAACGCGGGCATGACCGGATTTCGCGGCCCCAGGACCTTGGCCATCCATGAACCTAAATGCGGGCAGGCGACTGTCTGGGGAGGGACATAGCCTGTGTGCCAGTGATACTGATGGCGGCTATGGAGAATGCTTCCCAGATCGGGTTGGACAGCACTGCGAATGAGTGTCCCGCGATGGAGGATCTGCGCGATGTTTTCGAGCCCTTCGCAAATCTGCACACCATCAATGGAGGTATTGATGGCAGGGAAAGTGCTGAGCATGTCTGCAACGGCCAGACCCTTTTCGAAAGGGCGGTAGCGTTTGGGGTCAAAGGTGTCGGGAGCCGCCATACCGCCGGCCATCCACAGCAGAATGCAGGCATCGGCCGTCGGTTTGGGATGGACCAGCGGCTCTTCGGAATTGGCCCGCACGACTCGTGGTTCGCCCGTGGCCATGGCCGCCAGGCCAGCCATCGTCAAGGCTTTGACAAAATCCCGCCGGACAATGGACCGTGGCGTGGAAGGATCAATTTCAAAAGCCATGTGATCAGTCTCTCGTATGGTGCGATCTCGAGAGGATGCTGAGGAGCTTCCCGCGAGATGGATCTTTGGAGCATGCAAACGTGTGGGAACAGTTTAAATTATCGGATCAATTGACATAGAAAAATTCAGGTTGCATCAGAATCGCCCAGAGCAGGTCGGCCACGTTTTCCCGGGTGGGTTCGTCACCCAGAGCTGCCAGAGCGGTCGCCAATTCTGTTTCTGTTGGCGGCCGGGAAAGTGAGTAGCTATAGATCCAATTGACCAGTTCGGGAGTCGTGGCATAATCTTTTTCCAGGAGTGACCTGGCTCCCTGATCCAGAGCCGTTGACAGTGTTTCTCCGTTCGAGAGATCGATGGCCTCGAGCGTTGTAAGATCATTGGGCCTCATGGAAACAATCTGATCGCGGTTGGGGCGTCCCAGGGAACGCATCAGAAAATCACTTTTCACCAGCGAGCTGCGGACCATGTGGTCTTGATCAAAATTGAGTTCGGCAAGACGGTTGATGGCGGGCTGCAAGGTATGTTGCGTCCAGACATCGAGTGCCGGAACTTTGACGGCTGGTTTCCAGTCGGTTGGCTGCTGGGCGTATTTCCCTTTGGCGTCCGGGAGCGTGGGGCTCCATTCCCATTGGGTCGAGCTGCCAATGTGCTGCCGGCTGCCGTCTTTCTGAATGAGTTGTATTTCCACAAATAAACCGGCGGGATTGTTGCCTGCTCCCGCATTTTTGCCGACGACCAGCAGTTGATTGGGTTGATTGGCTTTGAGGGCAGAGGTCAGTGAATAGCTACCAAGAGTTTCCCAGTTTTTGCCATCGCCCAGCTTCTTGCCGTTCAGATACATCGTGTACTCGTTATCGCAGGAAATGATTGCCGCTGCTTTGTGAGGCACTTCGAGCAGGTTGATGGTGGTGCGGAAGGCGAGCGTTTCGTTGGCTGGTGGAGACTTGCCATCTCGCGCCGAGTCTCCCCAGATCCATGTGGCGGACATGGCCTGAGCTGTGGCCTCCAGCAGAGAGGGATCGAGTTTTCCTCGCACGACGTTGGCATCTGGCTTTTTGGGAGCAGTGCCGGTGAGTTGCCAGACGGCATCGACGAATTGCTCAGCAGAGAGGCGTCTGGCTCTCGGGCCACGGAAGCTCGCCTGCAGAGATTCTTCCGAAACGGATGCGGCTTTTGCCTGGTAAATTTCCGAGGTGGCAATGAACTCCAAAGTTTGCTTGAGATCGTATTGATGCTCCTGCAGATGATTGGCCAGATAATCGAGCAGGTCGGCGTTCTCGGGCTCGCTTTGCATGGCATCGAGAGGGTGAACAATGCCGCGGCCCATCAGGCGATGCCATAAGCGATTGACGATCGTGCGTGTGAAACGCCCGTTTTCGGGATGCGTCATGAGGCTGGCCAGTTGTTTCAGCCGTTCATCGCGCGGTGCGGCAGGGTCGACTTGCCCGAGTTCCGGAAAGGGCCAGTAGGCCTTCGCCATACGGCCTGTGGGTTTGTCGCAGCGATGGATCTCCAGAGGTCTCGTCGAGTAGATGGCGGCGAGTCCATAGGCTTCATCCAGTTTCCAGCGATCGATGAAACTGTCGTGGCAGGAAGCACATTTCAAGTTGATGCCGAGGAATGACTGGCCCACGCTTTGAGCAAATTGAATCTCGACGGTCTGACCGGCACTGACTGTTCCGCGCCAGGTAATCCCATCGATGTAACCACGACTTTCAATAGAGGGTGGTGCGATAAGTTCGCGGGCGAATTGATCGTAAGGGAGATTATTGAGGAGTGATTCATAGAGCCAACTGCTGATCTGCCGGCGTCCCCCCGTAATAAAACCTGTGCCGCTGTAATCATTGCGTAGTAAGTCGTTCCAGAAGCTGAGCCAGTGTTCGGCGTAATCGACATCCCGATTCAATAACGACTGGATGAGCCGCGTGCGTTTGTCCGGATGATGATCAGCCATGAACGCGGCATATTCTTCCGGTGTGGGGAGCAAGCCAATCAGATCGAGTGAGGCACGGCGAAGAAACTCACCATCGGAAATCCCGGCTGGGCGCTGGATTTGTCTGCTGGCAAATGAAGCATCGACCAGACGATCAATGGGATGAGCCCGGCCATTCACAATGGGGGGCAATTCCACTTTTCGTGGCTTTAAGGGAGGTTCATAAGCGGGCCTGGTGAAGGCGAAGCCAGGTTCCCAGGGTGCCTTTTCCTTGATCCACTGGCGGAGCAGAGCGGCTTCAGCTTTGTTGAGCCCCGGACCTTTCGGAGGCATGCGGAAATCGGTGTCGTCTGTGGTGACCACATGGAGTAACAGACTTTTATCGGGCTGTGCGAAATCGACGATACGACCGTTTTCGCTGCCTTGAAGAAACGCGGCCTGATCATTGAGTGAGAGGCCGCCGCTGATCTTCGTTCCGGAATGACATTCCATGCAGTGTTTGCGGAGGATCGGCACGATCTGATGGGCAAAATCAATCTGAGCAAATGCAGACGTCGATGGAGAGCAGAGCCAGACGGCGAATGCGAGGCAGACCCAACTCAACCCACGAAGCGGCGGAATGCCATTTCGAGGCATGACGTGAGGGACAAATTTGAGGACAGGATGGTGCGACATCGGATGGATAAACTCGGCAGGTATGTTTTGTCGCGACAATCAAGACTTTGGGCTGGCGGCACAAGGTTTGGATGTCGGGTCGACTTCAGTGTTGAGGGACAATTCACTGTAACTGTCATGACGGGGGAATCCAAGAGGTAAGCACTCATTGATGCGTTTCGGCGGGGCGTTGACGTGGGGCAACTCGTGGAGCGAAGGGATTGAAAGCGGTTCTGTCTGCGGAACACGGGGCGCCCGCAGCCGGTTGATCCTGTGTGATCGTGCGAATTGGTGCATTGGCAGGCACTCTGCTTTTGAAGATGTCGTGGGTGGTGGTGGGCGGAATATGGTCCGCACAGCGGACCCTACGGTGAAAAGGCTGGTGTGCCCCCTGCTGAATCATATTCGGGGCTCTTCGAATCACATTGTCAAGAGTCACTTCGTTGCTGATTCATTACAAACCGGAGTGTTGCGCCAAGAAGTGTCCCGGATAAACAACCCAGGGTGCTGATCACTATCGCGAATGTCAGTGGATTCGACTTGTTACCCATCTTGATATTCATGTCTGCGGCCGGGTAGAGCATCAGAA
>JAIXUU010000223.1 GCA_027483405.1 Planctomyces sp.
GACCCCTCTGATCAACTCCGCTGGCGGGCGAGATCATTGGACGAATTGCTGGAGCGTGGGCTTTGCCGGTGGTGGAGTGCAGGGCGGAAGGGTTGTCGGAAAAAGCGATGCATTGGGCGGGTCTCCCATCGAACGGCCCGTCTCACCGCCAGAAATTCTCGCGACGATTTACCATAGTCTGGGGATTGATATTGAGCATCCACTTCCAGGGCCAGATGGATCGTCGTTTCCTCTGGTTGATGGCCAAGCCCAACCCGTGATGGAACTCTTTAGTTGAACAGATGTATGGCCACAACAATGGCCCCCCACAGTCTGCGAAAGGGTTTGCAAAGGATCGGCTGGTCGTTATTCACGTGGAATTGCCGGTGCAGGTGGCCATGCTCGTGGCGCAGGCTGACGCGAATCCTTTTTTTGCGGGGAAGTTGATTGTGACTGAGCTTCCAGGCCCCCCACCTCAAAGATCGACAGCGATTGATCCTTGCTGACAGTGATCAATCGATTGGCTGATGGACTCAGTGCCACTCCGGTAATCTGAGATGTGTGGGATTCATCCAGGGCCAGTTGGTCGCCCGAATCGACAGTCCAGATATGGGTTTCGTTCTTACCGGCAAATCGCCCCCCTGAACCTGTAATGGCAATAGGGAGCCGGGGAGATTGACTGGTCGCGGTGACAATTCTTCGAACTGGTCGGGCATGGCCACCATAAAAGCCTAATGGCTGTCCGTCTTTGGTCTGAAAGACAAAGCACTTCTCATCGAGACCACCGCAAATCAGGAAATCACTTTGAGGTGTGAATTGAATCGCCAGCACAGGGCGTTCAAATCCCGTCAGCTTGTGAAGTACCTCACCAGTGGTCGCTTCTCGAAGAAAGACTTCGCCAGCTTTGAAGGCTCGAGTCTCATCGCCTGCCGATGTCGCCAACCATTCACCCGAAGGAGACCAGGCCACGCTGGTGACCGGGAAACTGTGATCAATCAGCATTAACTGGCGCTGGGCCGTTTCAACCAGAAAGACTCGAGCTGCTTCGTCGTCACATGCCGTTGCCAGTCGTTTCCCATCCGGGCTCCACGCCAGATCCAGCACATAACCACGGTGGCCGGGAAGTGTTTTGAGCGGTTCCAGAGTGGGGTTTCCATCTGTCCCTGCGTTAACTTTCAATAGCTGTACGGATTGGTAACTTCCAGCCGCCAGCGTCGATCCATCGGGTGAAAACGAGAGTCCATGCACTTGACCTGCCGGCCAGTTCCAAGTGTGAAGTTTGGAACCATCCAGATTGACGAGCAGGATCGATTTATCGAGTCCCACTGCAATCCACGGCTGGTTTGGATGTGCTGCGACAGAATAGGCTGGCCCATCAAATTTTACCGTTTTGACCGACTTCAGCTTGATGGTGGGGAGATCCTGAGCCTGCGTTTCGAGAGAGCAGAGCATCACACCGAATCCGGCAATGAGCCAAAGCAGCCAGCGTTGATGGGTCATCACAAAGAGAATCCTTTTTCGTGTGGCAATCGTCCGTTGATTCGAAGTGATAACGAGTTGATATCCGGCGTCGTCCCGCAATCAGTTTTCCAAATTGCCGTTGGGCGGATAGTCAATCAATGAATGACAGACAATCTGTACTTCAAACCGACATGGTCGAAGTTGCAAGGTGAATTTCGTGAGATCAAATTTCAAGGGATCAAGTTTTACCGGTATCGAAGATTTTGAAAGTCAAGGCATGCCCAGACTGAGTTCGCGTTCACAATCACGCAAGATGCAGTGAGGAGTGTCAAACAATTCGGCCAATATCGATAACCACACATGTGATGCTGAAACGCCTTGACCATGCGAATGTGCAGTTTACTCTGAGAAGAACTGAAAGGGATCGTCTGCATGGCCAGAAGTTCATTTCCGGGAAAAACCATGGCTGAAGTGATTGCAGGTTTCCTGTAAGATCGGAATGATGAAGGCTGTATGAAGCTTGGATCATGCTTAAAGACTGAAGTTGGTCGGTTCATTTCGTTGATGAGTTGAACACAACAGCTGCTGTGCCTGAGCTATGGATTGAAGATGTGTGAATACAGCCGGGAAACTTGAAGCTGCAAACTTCTCAATGGCAATTCAATTGTGATTTGGAAAAATTGCTCGAGTGCTTCGAGATTCGACTGCGATAATGTTTTGACGGTACAAGGTTTGTGAGTAATAGGTTTGTCGGCTCAATCTTTGTTCGATTGAGTGTGGATAATCCTGATGATTCGAAATGTCTGGTTGACTTCTAACGGGAATCCAGCGACATGGCGGAATTGCATCACGAGTGCGGTGTAGCGGCGATCTACCACTTGCCTGGACTGGTGGAGAGCCCGCTGGCACCGCGACAGGGAGCAAGTCATACCTCGTGGCATATGCCGCGACTTTTGCTGGAGATTCAAAACCGAGGGCAACTGGCCGCCGGGATGACGTCGTACGATCCCGAAAGTGCCCAGATTCTGGAAACTCACAAAGATGTGGGGACGGTTTCAGAGGTTTTTGACATTCAGCATCAGGATCGATATCTCCCCTTGATGCAAAGGCTCAAGGGGCCGGCAGCCATCGGGCATGTTCGTTATGCGACTTGTGGCAAAGAAGACCGCTGTTATGCCCATCCTTTCGAGCGGACGCATATCGAGAAGAACAAGTGGTTTTCGTTTGCCTTCAACGGGCAGATTGCCAACTACACACAGTTGATGGAAGAGATTCAGGCCAAGCGGGAGTTTCATCTCGCCCGGCAGACCGATACTGAAATTCTGATGCACCTGATTTCACAGCAGCTTTCCGGTGATCGCCGACCTTCGCTGGTCGAGCTGTTGACTGAACTCTCCAAAAAGCTGGATGGGGCTTACAACATTGTCTTTCTGAATGCACTGGGTGAAATGTTTGTCGCCCGTGATCCACTGGGGCTGCGGCCACTCTGCTATGCCATCGAAGGTCCCATGTTCGCCGCCGCCAGTGAGAGTGTGGCCTTGTCGAATCTGGGCTTTCGCAATGAGAACATTCACACGCTGGCCCCTGGGCATGCCGTCATTATTCAAAACAATCAGATCGAAGTGAAAAAATTTGCCGAATCACCCAAGACGGCGCATTGTTTCTTCGAGTGGATCTATTTCGCCAACGTGGCCAGTACGCTCGATGATCGCAGCGTTTATCTTTCGCGGAAAGCTCTTGGCGAAGAACTTGCTGCCCTCGAAGATATCGAGCGTGGTGACGACCTGATCGTGGTTCCTGTTCCTGATACTTCGAAAGCTGCCGCTGATGCAATGGCCTACAAACTGGGTGTGCCCAGTCTCGAAGGGCTGATTCGTAATCGATATATCGGTCGGACGTTTATCGAAGGCAAAGACCGCGCCGATAAAGCCCGGCTCAAGTACACGCCTCTTCGTGAAGTTCTCGAAGGGAAGCGGGTGCTGCTGGTCGAAGATACCATTGTTCGCTCCACGACAATGCAGGTGCTGATTTCGCAATTGCGTGAGCGTGGCGGTGCCAAAGAAGTGCATGTCCGCGTCGCCTGCCCACCGATTGTGGCGCCTTGTTTCTACGGGATCGACATGTCATCGATCAGCGAGCTATTCGCACCTCGATTTATTCAGTCGAATGCCGAACTGACGACGGAAGTTCAGGCAGAGATGGCTCGCGTGCTGGGTGCCGACTCTTTGCGATATCTGCCATTGCCTGCCATTGCTCGTAGCCTGGGCATGTCGGAAGGGA
>JAIXUU010000008.1 GCA_027483405.1 Planctomyces sp.
CTCGCCTTTCCAATGGCAGAGGCTTCAATGGGGCCGCGCTTGGTTAGCGCGGAAGACGGCCACCAAACCGGTTGGCGGTGGTGTGGTCATGCTTACGCTTCAATGGGGCCGCGCTTGGTTAGCGCGGAAGACACGACCGAGACAACACACACCGCAGCAGCAGCATTCACGCTTCAATGGGGCCGCGCTTGGTTAGCGCGGAAGACCGCCCGTGTTCCAAGTCGCGGAGGATAAAGACTTTAAGAGGCCTGTTTCGAGAGGTAGCATTTCTAGAGAACTTAAAATGTCCGTTATGATGTGATTGATTTTTTAACTCCTTATACCAGAGCAGGTTAACTGTTGCGAGCGATTCCGAGGTTTTTCGTGGCACTGAACCTCTCGATTCAGAGATTGTGAAAAAAACTTGGGGAAATCAGAGAAAGGTCTTTTTGCGTGTGCAGAGCATTCATGGCTATGCGCGTGAAATTGTCGCCGGATGTTTGGAAAAAGATCGTTTCAACCTATCCGCGTTTTGTATCAGAATGAACCAGCTTCGAAAACAGAATTATGTTCTTGTTCCGGAAAACCATTTACTAAATCACAAAGGCCTTTCGTTCGGGAATTTCGGTTCTTGGATTGCCCCAGAACTCGACACAATCGTCGCCGCGAGCGCCTGCCGGTCCAAGATCGACCACCATCACTCGATCTTCCACAAGATTGAGGATTTCCCACAAACCCTCTTTCAGCGACATGAGCTGAAGCTTTGAAAGTTCGCATCGAAATACAGAGTATTGCAATGAAGTGCCAAATCCGCAGAGTTTACGATGAGTTAAACGTAATCTCTTGGCATCGGAAACATCGTACGAAATCAAATAGACATTTTTCATTGGTGTTTTCTCTGAGACGCCAGTCAAGCGGATCATTAACGAGTGCAGAAGCCGGGATATTTATCGAGTTCGCCAAGTAGAACTCGGGAAAGTAAGCGAGCCTGGACTTCAAAAAGCCGGCGGTAGCTGATCTTGTAGCCGAAGATGGGGTGCGTAATCTCGGTTTCCATCCGCCGCTCATAAGCGGCAATGACGGCTTTGCGACCTGTTTCTGTCAAAGCGACGCTTCCTGCACGACGGATAAAGCTTTTGGGGCTGACTTCCTCGTTGTTAATGAGCGTAAGCACTGTTGAGTCTCCCACGAGCGGACGGAACTCTTCGGCAAGATCAAGTGCTAAAGAAGGTCTGCCATAGCGAGGCTGGTGCAGAAATCCAAGGAATGGATCGAAGCCCACAGCTTGTGTCGTGATCGTCAACTCTTTGGTTAACAGCGAATAGACAAAAGATAGAAGCGCGTTGACGGGATCGGTCGGGGGGCGGCGATTACGCCCTTCGAGATTGAACTCATCTCCACCTCTAAGCAATCTGGAAAATCCTGCAAAATAGGTCTTCGCAGCCATTCCCTCCAGGCCCATGAGAGAATTCAAATTATCGACCTGCTCGACTTTCTGAATGTAATCAGCAAGGCGGTCGAGATCGCTTCTATGCTTGTCGTCAGCGTGTCGCCTTAACAGTGTGCGTGAGTTTTTGATCTTTGCAGAAATGAAACCACGCGCTATCGACAGGGCGGCCTGAGGATCAAAAGCCGCCTTCGACTGGGCCATGCGCAACTCGACGTTTTTGTGGCACATTCCCGAAGTGAGTGCCGTGAACCATCCGCCGTAGGAAAAGTGACTGATGGGGATATTGCGGTCCGCCAGTTCTCGAATTGCAGCGGCTGTGACCTGCACATTCCCCATCAGGCAAACTTGTGAAACTTGAATGAGTGGAATGAACAGTGGAGAGGATTTCGCGGGAGTCAGTTTCAGACGCTCGCCATCTTTGCCTATATAGGTTCCTTGATCCTGAACATAAATTGGCAGTGCATCGTCACGGGCGGGAACAAGCTTGCGGATACTTTCCGAGCTCTCTGGAGCAGAATCTTCCCTGGTGCTATTTCTAAGGCAATTGGTTTCATCGGGGAGGCAAATGCTGACAAGAGAACATTTCGGACATTTGGGGCTATCAACAAGCGGGGCGGGAATCTGGCGTGTGGAGGCCATGTGCCGCATTTCGCGAACCAGTTCGCGTGTGCGGGCAATCAGGGTGTCGTCAAATTGAACACGAATCCGGCGTCGGGATTCGATGTAATACAATTCGCCATAGTCGCATTCATAGCCATTTGCCTTCAGGATCAGGCCTTGAGCACAGAGTTGAACTCGCTCTGGTTCCCAAGCCTGGTGCGGAACATCGGGAACGTGCCCTCTTTTATAGTCGATGGGGACAGCTTTCGAACCTTTCAGTTCAATTAGATCAAGTTTGGCCAGCAATCCTTCAGAGGGTGCAGAGAGCATCAAAGCCCGGGCCGCTAGGCTGTCGGCTGTGATCTCCTGGAGTGCAGAATCTTCACCGGCATGGTGAGAAGATTCGTCTGGGTTTTCATCAGGAGCATCGAATGATTTTTTAGTGGGGATATCCACATTTCGATGTCCGAATGTCCCTTCTTTGGTCTCGATGTTGTCTCGAAACTCACCCTGTACCCATTCGAGGTAAGCCAGTCTGGGGCAGTAGGTGAATTCGTTGAGCATACGAGCGGGAATGAGATCATCAGCCGATTGTGACTGATTTTCTCCTTCCCCTGTGAAAATCGCCTCGAGATCGAGAGAAGGTGGGCCGGGGACAGGGCTAATCATGATACGACGCCTATTGAAGAAGGAATCGTCCATGACGAACGCTAGCAGCCGCCGAAAGCCGGGCGGCCCCCGAACTTCAACCAGATTGTCAAAGAGCAGATGGTGCCCTGGACTACTGGCGAAAAATCAGTAGGTACAGTATGGGCAGTCAGTAACCAGCGTTGTAAAGATCAGAAAGTGAAAAATCAATAAACTTTTCTCAGACCGTCAACTTTATGTGTGATTGGTGGAAATGAATTCAGTATTAAGATCGCTAAACATTTTGGGTTTAGACTCCTCTGTCGCTGGTCACTACAAGATTCAGTGAAGTGATCTCTTGTGTAGACTTGTGAGGCTTTGACAAAGCTGTCGTCTCAACTGGATATTGCTTGGGCTATTGCCTGCTGCACACTCATTGGCCTGATCGAAAAGGCTTTCAGGGCTTGTGTGTCTTGAACTACAGTAGGATTCTTCAATCCTTCAATGAGATGGCGACCAACTTCGTAAGTGGCCGGGGTGACGAGGGCGAGCCAGAGACCGGAAAGATAAGGCGTCAAGATTGGCACAAAGATCAGCCATCGATACAGGCCTTGTTGCCGGGCGTACTCGCGGATCAAGTCGCCATAAGTAACAATATCGGGACTGCCAATCTCGAAGATGCGGCTCTCACCTCTTGGCAGGTTTTTGGCAGCTGAAAGATAAGCCAGGACGTCATCAATCGCGATGGGTTGAGTGGGAGTGGCCAGCCAGCGAGGACAGATCATGACAGGGAGTCGATCTGTTAACGATTTCATCAACTGGAAGGACAGACTCCCCGCTCCGATGACCATCCCGGCTCGAAATTCAATCGTTTCGATACCCGACGCCTGTAAGATCTCGCCCACCTCGTGACGACTCCGCAGGTGCGGTGAGAGTTTGTGGTCGTTGTCGTCACCGAGCCCGCCGAGGTAGATAATTCGCTTGACGCCGGTTCGCCTGGCAGCGTCCGCGAAGTTTTGGGCTGCCTGGCGGTCTTGCTGCTCGAAGTTAGCCGATCCCGACATGAGATGTACGAGATAGTAGGCTGTGTGAATTCCCTCCAGGGCTGCGTCCAATGATGTGGGATTCAGGACATCGCCTGGAACAATCTCAGTCGTATGCTTGATGAGAGGTCGCAATTTGGCTGGGTTGCGTGCCAGACACCTCAGAGTTAAGGGTTGTGCCTCAAGCAGCGGGAGCAATCGCCCGCCGACATACCCAGACGCTCCCGTCAGCAGAACGGTATTCTCAGAAACGACTTGAGGCTTGTTGACTTCGGTGGACGGCATGAGTGGCTGTTAAATTCTCAGTTCGGCAACGGTTCACATAATGCCTATCATTCAAAATTCCAGTTTACCATTTTAAGGGCTGAGAAAAATACTCGGCGGCAGGATGTTGAAAAAATGCGAATGTTGTACCTTCACAAACCGAGTGCAGATATTCTGGCTCGGTTCGTGGAGCAACAGAGGAAGCTGGATTTCAATTATTCTGCTGTAGGGGCCACAGCTTCGACGCCGCCCTCTGGGTATACAGTTGACGGCACTAGGATTGAACTGGGAACCGGGGAAGAGGTTTTTGACGCCGCAAAGCTTGCACTTCTGAACTGGCAGCAATTTCGACTGGGCTGGGTGGATGTGTGGTCGGCAGAAACTCCACTCGAAGTCGGTCAGGTCGTGGCTATTATGGGGCAGGCGGTAGGGTTGTGGTGGCTGAACGCCTGCCGAATCGTCTACACCATCGATGAGTCTGGCCCGATCAGTCGTTTCGGCTTTGCTTACGGAACTCTGCCAGGCCATGTAGAAAGTGGCGAAGAGCGTTTTCTGATTGAGTGGGATCAAGATACTGGCCGGGTGACTTACGAAATTCTGGCGTTCTCAAAGCCGAATCACATCCTGACTCGGCTGGGCTATCCGCTGGTACGACGTAGCCAGAAGCGCTTTGGTCGAGATTCCGCCGCATCGATGTTCCGGGCGGTCAACGAAGCGCAGATAGTGCCCAAAGTGTATCAACACACAGGACTCATGAGTCAGGCTTCTTGACGCATGTCGATACCCCACTGGCTGGAGCAGACCAGCAGGGCAATGAAACGGTCGCTGGTGGGACGTTTGTCAGGAACACCTTCAAAAAGGTGATACTGTAGCAGTCCTAGAAGTTTCGGGCCGCATTGCTATGTGAAAATCTCGGTGGGTCGGGCTGGTGCGGATGAAACGAACCGCAGGGTGGCCCGGGTTGAAATTCTGATTTTTACCGGGGTGGCATTGCCACAGGAGGGCATTGGCAGATATGCAACTGCGTCAAGTTTCCACCTGAAATCCTCAGAGACTCATATAACATTTCTTCCAGCAACCAAACCTCTTTTGCCTCCGGCACACGGGTAGCTCGCGGACGAGCAACCTGTGCCACCCTGCGGTGAGCGGATGCAGGGATGGGACGGCCCTGTTGTCATAGAGGCAGTAGCCACCTTCGAAGCCCCTCAGCCAGTTTACAACCTCGAAGTCCATGGCGAACATGTGTACCATGCTGGAGAATTGGGCCTGCTCGTCCATAATACTACGGAGGAAGACTGCTTAGTCATTGTGCCGTTTAGTGGTAGAGATGGAAAGATTGTTGAATATGAACAACCAAAAGGAGTTGCTCCAAACAAAGTTCCAACGCCATCTGTCAAAGGAATTGGAAAGGTGGCAGATGTCGTGCCGAAGCACGTTCCGAAGAATTGGAGCAAGGTAGATATCGAAAATGCCATTTCGACATATGAAAAAAGCATTAGATTGCGGAAGGCAGAAGCAGAGGCGTTCGATGCAGTCGGCGGCGGTCATGTTTGGGCAAGGAAGGCCCATTACGAAAGAATTGTGCAAGAGGAGAACTTCCTTCGGCAATTACGTCGTACATTTGAGGATTTGCGATGACCACGGCTAAAAACATCGTCGCAGAAATCTGCAAATCGGATGGCCAGCGATTTAGAGACATTTCGCTGAACGATCTTGCCGACTTCTTTCGCAACGGTGAATCCATGCGAACGCTGCTGCCGCTGCTGAGACATGCCAATCCAGAAGTCGCATCGGGCGGCGCTTGGATTGCGTCAGAGGTCGCCGACCACACTAATGGTCGGGAAGTCTTTGACGAACTATCGCAGTTGTTGGGTCATCCTGATCCAGCGGTACGATTTTGGCCAATTTCCTCGGTGGCATATTTGGCAACGGCGAATGACCGGAATGCTCTTACGCAATTTTTATCCTTGGTCGCCGATTCAAATACCGGAGTCCGGCGACAAGCATTGCGTTATGTGTGCATCATTCCAGATTCCACCATTTGGGGATTGAATGACACACCAGTCTGGCCCAAGGCTTGTTTGTTGTTAGCTGATGCCACAAAGCAAGAAATCATTGCCGCTGCAAGATCGACGGAAGACCTCACGAGACGACTTGCAATTGCTGGAATCATGCGGAACTTCGGCGATGTGACGACAATTGTTGACGAACTGGAAAGGTGTCTGAGTGAAGACGAAGCTTCGGAACTCCGAAGTTTGCCGAGGTGCAGGAGCAATGCGCTCTGACGTAGCCAATGTGTCTTCATGGCTATATCTATCGCCCCCGCTGACGATTCTTGGCGTTCGCTCGCCCGTGCGTGAGCGTGACCCCAGCACTCGATAAAGAACACACGGGGGCATAGCCATCATGCAAGGCCCGGCGACCACCTTGCCTGTCAAGGGAATCGCCAAGAATTGTTTGACTCTTATCTTTGCAACAGCGGTCGCTGTGGCGTTGGCAACGCAGGGTGACCCCGGTTGAAACTCTGATTTCTACCGGGGTGGCCACGCCACAGGAGGTTTTTGGGGCACCATCCTTCCAATGGCATCCATCGTGGACTCAGATGCCTCCCAGGCCGACGATCTTCACACCGATAGGACGTTCGATCTGGCGTCGTCTGGTTTTGGTTTGCATGACGAGATCACCCAGAATCAGGGGCAATCCCGGACTAAAGCCAGTTCTCTCACGGACGAAGTGGTGATCGGCGGCCGCAGCCGCTCGCAGGAATCGACCAACGATCTGTGGAGCAACCCCACTGGTTACGGCAACTGGATAGAAACCAACACCTCCGGCTGGAGCGAATCAGTCTCCTGGAATGGCAGGGACTGGCCGTCTGTAACCGACCTTTATCCCCCAGGGAGACGAGGCATGTGCAGGGCCTCTCGCTGAGTTTCTCTGCGCAATACTAAGAAACTCTACCGTAAAAGACTGTACAAGCTTACTCAGGCAGGTATGCTAACTACAGCATTCGGCGGGACTTAGGAAAAATGCACCCCAGTGGAGTCGAACCACTAACCTACGGTTCCGAAGTCGAATCTATGGGGTACTGCCGAAAGCTCGAAACTCACTTAGGACAGTAGGTTACAACATTTCGCAGTCTTCGCCATACCACTTTATTTCAATTGTTTCACCCCATTTTTCCAAGTGAAAAGGTGAACTACCTCTTTTTTTTTTTTTTTTAATTTGATGGGAAATAATTTAACGTGGAGGTCAA
>JAIXUU010000235.1 GCA_027483405.1 Planctomyces sp.
AGCACCACTTAAGCGGCCTTCACCCGTCAAAGCCTGTACGGTGCCCAGAATTTTGAATCGCTCGCGGATCACTTCACTGATCTTGTCGAGAATCTCGGCCAGGTCGCCGCCGGTTTGACGTTGAATTGCCACAGCTGTCACAAAAAATTTGTAGTCCAGGTTGGGCATTTTCTTAAGGGACTCTTTCAAGGCACTTTCGACGGGAACGCCAAGATTCTGAGTTTCATAAGCACTGCGAAAGACTTGTGAAATCGGCGGAGGCATTTCATCGCAGACCAAATGCAGACCTGATGCCAGGCTGTGACCTGATCGCAATGCCCGGCCCATCAATTCCATGGCATCGGGGAGCTGTTTGGCAAACTGCTTGAATCGCTTCTTGCGTCGAAACGACAGCCAGATGAATGGAAACGTGGATGTCAGCAAGCCAAATAACGGGAGGAGTGGAGTGGGCGCATTGCCAATCAATCCCAGAGCGGCACCCACAATTCCACAGGAAACGCTGATCAGCAAAAACGATCTCAAACCGATCGGAGAATCGGCCTGTTCAAAAAAGAGACCGATCCCGCGAAATCGCTCCATCAGCAATCCCAGTGCACCATCAATGGTCTGAGAGCTGAGCTTAACGAGTTCATCTTTAGTGATCTTGGTTTGCTCTTCACTGGTTTTCAGACCAGCAAGCACATCCAGACGGTCTTCTGCACGTTTGGAATTTCCACCCATGAACAGTGAAGCGATGGCACCCACGAAGGCAGAGACACCCACGAAAACTGTCAGCGATATCATTAGTGGGCTCATAAGACAATTCCCTCGGAGAAACTCAATCACGCACGAAATGAGCAAACAAACCTTTGTTCAACAGTCTGGATCGAAGCTTGTTCAAGACAGTCCGTTTTTTCAGTCGGGCCAATCAATGGTTCACTGGCGGAACAATTTCTGATCGTTACCGCCCACCCAGTGCTCTTTGATGAAAAATGTTCGCTGGCAAACGAATACCAGCCTGCTCCAGTCGAGACATAAACGATGGCCTGACTCCCGTGGACTCAAAGTGGCCAAAAGCTCGACCAGTCTCATCAATTCCATCTTGCACGAAGACGAAAATGTCCTGCATCACAACGGTGTCCTGCTCCATGTTGAGCACTTCTGTAATATGTGTAATTTTGCGTGGCCCACCCTGTAGACGATTCGTCTGAATAATCAGATCGACTGCCGCTGCAAACTGCTGGCGGAGTGCTCGCAGAGGAATTTCAACACCACCCATCGCGATCATCGTTTCCAGTCGCGAAACAGCATCGCGCGGTGTGTTGGCGTGAATCGTGGTGAGCGACCCTTCGTGACCAGTATTCATGGCCTGGAGCATGTCGAGAGCTTCGGCTCCACGGCATTCCCCAATAATCACTCGGTCGGGCCGCATACGCAGTGCGTTCTTCACAAGATCAGTCGCTGTGATTCGTCCCTTACCTTCGATATTGGCAGGACGTGTTTCGAGCCTGAGCACATGCTCCTGCTGGAGCTGAATTTCGGCAGCGTCTTCAATCGTGATGACACGCTGATCATTCGGAATGAAGCTCGACAAAGTATTAAGAAGTGTGGTTTTACCAGAACCCGTACCTCCACTGATGATGCAGTTGAGTCGAGCCTTCATGGCTCCTTCTAAGAGCATGACCATCTCGGGTGTGAAGGCACCGAATTTCAGCAGGTCTTCCAGAGCCAGTGGTTTGGAACCAAATCGACGAATCGTGAGCGATGGGCCGTCGAGGGCCAGTGGAGGAATGACGGCGTTGAGTCGTGAACCATCCGGAAGACGGGCGTCGACCATCGGGCAGGTTTCATCAACGCGTCTCCCCACACGGGAAACGATGCGGTCGAGAATCTGCAGCAGATGATCGTTGTCGCGGAAGGTGACTTCCGACTTTTGAATCCGCCCACCTTTTTCGATGAAGACATTCTTCGGGCCGTTGATCATGATGTCAGCGACGCCGGGTTCTTTGAGAAGAATCTCCAGCGGACCAAAGCCAAAGGTTTCGTCAAGAACTTCTTCAATCAACCGTTCACGTTCGGAACGATTGAGCAAGGGGTTCTCGGTGTCGCATAGGTGCTCAACAACCAGTCGAATTTCTCGGCGCAGCGTATCACCCTCGAGGTCTCCCAGGCGGGAAAGATCGAGCTTTTCCACGAGTCTGCCGTGGATTAATCGCTTGAGTGCTTCAAAATCCTGCTCCGAGGATAAACCGCTGCGGCTGCGTGGGGGATTGAAAGTGGCAGGTGGCATTTGACGCATCACTCCGAAATCAAGAGGCAGCTTCCCAAGATTGGCAGACTGATCCGACCATCAGTCATAGGAAACTTAGCTCAGAAATTCCGTGTGTGACGATCAGTTGCCAGAAATCATCAAATGCTGTTTTTCAGAGACAGATCCATCACCAATTGATGGCGAATTCCATCTCTTCAGAAAGAGGGAGCCCATTGAAGCTCTACCAAAAAGAGCAGCAGGTCTTAAGACAAAGCTGTCTTAAGACCTGCTGATGGAGAATCGATCGATGGCGAGCAAGACAATTTCGAGTGGTTGTGCTCAGCTTGTGATAACCGTTACCGCCCGAAGAATCGAAAACTTCGTGCTATCCAGATTAAACCGTCAGTGACAAAGAGACTGGTCGCCTGGCGTTTTCTTCATGCAGTGCTCGGGCATGGGCCACAGAAGTATCGATGGACAGTTTCAATTCGACGGACCAGCAGCCATCAGCCGGAGCAAAGAACTCCCAATGAGGTACAACGGATGTACTCTGGTGGACGAGTTCGAAGCCTCCTTCAGATTGACTGACGGTTTGTACTGGCATGATCCAGAACTCGGCTGGCATCGTCGTATCCAGATTGACATCGATCCCGAGCCACTCATCGACCAAACCCATCGATTTTCCCGCGGGTAAACTGTGAGTTGAATCGAGTGTCCCAATTGATCGACCAGCGGCATCGTACAGGTAGCGATCCGGTGCCGACCCCGCGAGCCCGGCAAAGTTGAACTCCACGCCAAAGTGCAATGGCAGATTCAGAGGGAGATTCGAGAGTTCATAACGAATCTGAATTTCACCTGGGCATGATTCATTCATCGCAATGATTTTGCGGACAGTGGCCTGATGAGGACCAATGTGTCCATCACGAGTCATGACCGCTTCCACATGGGAATCGGATCGTCGCACAATCGCTTTATAGGCACCATGCGCAAAGTCCCCTGCGATTCCTTCTCCATTGGCGAACGATTCGACAGCCAAACCTGGTTGCAGAAAGTGATCGACCAACGACTTGCGAGCCCACTGATCGTATTGCAGCTTCTGATCAAGCCCCGCCTGCTTGAAGCTCACACCGCCATTGGGATCCACGCCACCACCATGTTCTGTCACATGGGCTGAACCTGCACACTGTCGAATCTTATGATGATAGGGCTCAAAGCGACGATTCAATGTCGAAAGCAGGTTATGTCGAACAGCCGTGACATCAAGTTCATACATCTGACCACCTTGCGCAGGTGCCAGAAAAGCCTTGAGTTTGTCACTTTTCAGACTGATCTCGAACTTTGAATCGCAGTTGTAATCGTCAATCGATACCTCCACCCACGGATGCGATTTCCCGGCAATCTGGTCGAGCTTGTGATCGGCAGCAATCAGATGGCTATAGACGGCATTACGCAGATGGGGCAGGTAGAGACCGCCAAAGGCACCATGCCAGTAAGGACAATTGCACTGGGCTCGATAAAGATCAGCGCGGGCTGCTCGAAGATCCGCCACGTGCTCTTTGTCGCCATAAAGTTCTTCGTACTCGGCTAATCGTTGACTGACCCCGAGCATGCGTGTGTACATTTCGTTGGTTTCGGGATACTTCACCAGAAAGTTTCGCCAGAAACCGGCCCTGACAAATGAACCCAGTTGTGGCCAGTCGTGATGCTGGCGATAGCCATTCATGGCGTCGTGGTATTGAACCTGACGCTCAGCAGGGAGTGCCCATTCCATCATTTCCCGATAACTTCCATCGGGAAGATATGTTCGCCCCAAAGGAGAAACATTGCGTACTGTTTCATCCATCGTGGTCACTTTCAGCCAGCTCGACTGCTCTCTGAGTGCCGTGAAGAATCGCCGCATCCAGCCATTGGTGTAAACGTGATCCCACGAGCCGGGCCAGACACCAAATTTTTCGCCATCGTCGCCGAATGTCAGCACAGCTCCCGGCTGTTTCTCGGCCACCTGACGGCAGTGCTCGATGATCTCATGAGGATCTGCATAGGGGAGCAGGTAACGTAAACGCTCACTTCCAGGGAACAGACAAAGCTTTCGACCGGCATCTTCAGTGAAGTAGTAGCCATGCAGATCTTCAGTCGGAATCCCGGCAGCCCGGAAATGGGCATCATCCAGCAGAATGTACTCGACACCGGCATCGATCAGGTCGGCAGCAAAGGATTGCTCCCAGACTCGCTCAGGGATCCAGGCACCGCGCACGGGTGCATCGAATCGTCGTTCCAGAAACTTTTTGTAACTGGCGGTTTGCCCAACCCGATCTCGCCTCGGAATAGCGGCCAAAATGGGTTCAAAGTACGGCCCACCCAGCAATTCAATCTGCCCGTTATCCACGAAAGCAGCCAGTCGCTCGATATAACCAGGTTCATGCTTCATCAGCCAGTCGATCAGACTTCCCGAGTTATGCAGGACGATCGCAATCTCCGGGAATTCTTCCAGCAGATCGAGTAATGGAAAATAGGCCTTCTCACAGGCATGCCTGATGACATGATCAAAGTTACCAACCGGTTGGTGATTGTGAATGGCGAGAATCAGACGGGTACTGACAGGCATGAAGTGCTCCAGGAGATGGAGAGATGACGGCGGGAACAGCAGCGAGAAATCCATCGATCGATGTCTAATCGACTGCCGTTGTGTGTGCGGAATCTCTCTGGAATCATGCTTTGCGGTCAAGACCGTCTCATGCGCGATTGATTCAAAGTGGCTCAGTCAAGCCGGTTAAGGCGGCATATTCTGCTGGAGTATTGACATTGAACCATGGCGGAAGATCGCCAGCGGCGAAATCAGCCAGAGATTCAAGGATCAACTTCCCCTCGACAACAACTTTCGGACGAGACTGCAGTGCCCGAAAGAGAGACCTCTCGCCCTCGTTGACTTTCTGGGGAAGACTGTTCAAAAACCGGCTCGAAATCAGGGCAGGGAAGGGGGCCATCTCAAGCGGATCGAGCGAACCGGGCAGGCGATAACCTATTCCTTCCACTTCATCGAGATGATCGCTCATTCGCGCAGCACCGACTTGCCACAACACTCTCACAAACCGCTCATCCACCAGCGGAGTGTCACAACCGACGACAAAAACCCAGGCACCAGGTGAAAGCGGATGGCGGGAAATATGCCCACAGAGGGCCATCAGCGGCCCTGCATACGGCTGATGGTCGTAATCCACATGATGGTGGCATGTTTTGCCATTGGCTGACAAAACCGACGTGGAGTTTTCACTGGCGAGAACCCAGATCGGTATGCCTAAGGGCGACAGCGTACGAGTTAAGTGTTCCAGAAAAGTCTCACCATGGAAAACCAGATTCGCCTTGGCAACACCCATGCGCGATGACTTCCCCCCAGCGAGAATGATGATTCGCTGTAAATGGGAAGTCAGTTCCTCCATGAGGCAAATACTCCTGAGAACAATTCTCGTTCGAATTGTGCTCGCTCTTCAAGATGCAAATCAAGAGTGTGAGAAGACGAAAAGAGCCGTTCATCTTGAGGATGAACGGCTCCTTCGAAACTTACACTTTTATACTACCAGGAATCTTGAAACATGAGCCAAGGCGAACCCTGGCAACAACGACTCGTGATCGCTGGAAAAATTGCTGCTACTTGATGAAGAGCATTTCCTGATAGGTTGGCAGTGGCCAGTGGTCGTCAGCGACGTAGGTTTCAAGCTCGTCGACAATACCACGCAGTTCCACCATCAGAGGGATCACGCTGTTCTTGAGATAGAAAGCTGTTTCCTTGGGGTTAGCAACCCCGTGACCACCACCTCCACCGTGGGAAGCAGCTTCTTCGAGCTTGGCGACTGTCGCCACCAGCGATTTGTTGAGAGCGACCACCTTATTCAAGAGTGTCGCGTCGAATTCGACTCCCACAGCCTTCAAGCTGGCACCTGACGAAGCCAGTTCTCCAACATAGCGAGTTGATGCAGGATAGATCACTGTCTTGGCAATCTCGGCCATCAGATTGGCTTCGACGTTGATTGTCAGGCAGTACTGCTCGTAGTAAATCTCCTGGCGGCTGACGACTTCTTCCTTCGTCAGAACGGCGTACTTCTCGAACATGGCGATGTTTTCAGGAGTCGCAATGTATTCAAGAGCATCAACAGTCTGCTTGAGGTTTGGCAGACCACGCTTTTCAGCTTCCTGATGCCAGGCTTCGGAGTAGCCGTCACCATTGAAGATCACAACGCCATGCTTCTCAACAATGCTCTTGAGGAGCGTTTGAGCGGCAGGAGCGAGCTTGGCAGGATCGCCACCAGTGGCTTTTTCCAGTTCTGTGGCAATGTAATCGATCGACTCGGCCACAATCGTGTTGAGAGCCACCAGCGGACCGGAAAGCGACTGATTGGAGCCCACAGCACGGAATTCGAACTTGTTGCCAGTGAATGCGAAGGGGCTGGTCCGGTTACGGTCACCAGCATCTTTGGGCAACTGTGGGAGAGTATCAACACCCACAGTGAGAGTTCCCTTACCCTTGGAAGATGTTGGGGCGCCACTCTTCTTGATCTGCTCAAAGACATCAGCCAGCATATCGCCCAGGAAGATCGAGATGATGGCTGGAGGAGCTTCGTTGGCCCCCAGTCGATGATCATTCCCCGCATGAGCAATCACTGCGCGGAGCAGGGTGGAGTGGAGATGAACAGCACGAATCACAGCGCCACAGAACAGCAGGAACTGCATGTTCTGGTGAGGTGTTTCGCCTGGATCAAGCAGGTTACCCTGAGCTGAGTTGCCCAAAGACCAGTTGAGGTGTTTGCCCGAACCGTTGACCCCGGCAAATGGCTTTTCGTGCAGCAGGCAGGACATGCCGTACTTCGAAGCGACATTCTTGAGGATCATCATGAGCAGCTGCTGGTGGTCAGCAGCGACGTTGGCGTTCTCATAGATCGGAGCCACTTCGTACTGGCTGGGAGCCACTTCGTTGTGACGGGTCTTGACAGGAATACCGAGCTTGTAGAACTCACGTTCGCATTCGAGCATGTAAGCCAGCACGCGTTCGGGAATCGCACCGAAATACTGATCGGAGAATTCCTGCCCCTTGGGTGGCTTGGCCCCGAAGAGTGTCCGTCCGGCATTCACCAGGTCAGGACGGGCGAAGAAGAAATTCCGGTCGATGAGGAAATATTCCTGCTCAGGGCCACATGTGGCTGTGACCATAGGAATATCTTTGTGCCCCAGCAGTTTCAGCAGACGCTGAGCCTGAATGTTGAGTGCCTTCATTGAACGGAGAACCGGGGTCTTCTTATCGAGAGCCGGACCTGTCCAGGAGACGAACGCAGTGGGAATGCACAGGGTTGTGCCATTGGGGTTTTCGAGAATGTAAGCCGGGCTGGTCACGTCCCAGGCGGTGTATCCACGAGCTTCAAATGTGGAACGCAAGCCACCGGACGGGAAGCTGGAGGCATCTGGCTCGCCTTGAATCAGCTGGGCACCAGAAAACTCGGCAATCGCTCCACCCTTGCCATCTGGCGAGAGGAAGCTGTCATGCTTTTCAGCAGTAATGCCTGTGAGAGGATAGAAGACGTGGGCGTAGTGCGTGGCACCCTTGGAGATTGCCCAATCCATCATGGCGGCGGCCACAACGTCAGCAATGGAATTATCGAGAGGTTCACCACGCTCGATGGTTCGCTTGACGGATTTAAACACCTGCTTAGGCAGACGCTTCTCCATCTCAGTGATGCTGAAGACATTGCAACCGTAAATGTCGGCGGCTGGTGTCTCGTCGAAATTGAGAGGGGGAGAAATGGGCTTGTAATTCAAAACAGCGGAAATGGCCTGCTGACGAGCCTGGCTGCCACTCATAAGTCTCGATTCCTCTTTAACACATACAGTTTTGGAGCGACTGGGAAATTCCCATTCCGATACGCTGCAATCGGTGTACCGAATCTGCATAGACTCCACAAGGGGCGGCATTCTCTTATCGCCGCTCAGGTGTGCTCAACCATATTGCACAGCAGCCCATTTTTTAGGCACAATCAGGTGCGAAACTTTCTGCCTCCTGACTTGTTCAAGATTTTGGCGTTTCAAAGCAGAAATACTGCCAGCGAAATCCCCTCAACACCAATCTCCAAAATCAAATGCCTTTTCCATGCGCAGATGTTGCGTACGAGATCATGAAAATAAAAAACTTACAAAAAAAGATGTACCTTCCGTGAAATTTTTGGAAGATTAGCGATTTGCCGTTCATCAATATCAGGTGTTACTTGGTTCGAGTCCCTGGTGACCTCATCCCATCCATGGCATCTTTTCAGCGGGATGCCATCTGTCATTGCAACTCGCAGCCATGCGGAGAGTTGAGATCAGCCCCTTGAGTTCGAAGGGATTTCATGACAGCCTTTGCCCGCACAATTCTCTGGATACTGGCTTTTGGTGGCTTATGTGTTGTCGCGGGATCTTCTGCTCAGTGGTGGGAAAAGAACGTCCGGCTGGTGGGAGCTGAGGACTTAGAACCACAACGGTTTTTCTCTCTCGAAGTTTCTCCAACCACTCCGCCTTCACTCCCCGCACAAAAACGAGTGACTGTCACCTATTGCGAAAGATCCACGGGATCTCTTCTGGCCGATATTCACGTTCCCACTCGGCTACAGTGCCCTTCGACAGGCTGGCCAGTGATCATTTCATTTCACAGTGGCGGTTGGCGGAATGGTCATCGCGGGCATGCTCCAATTTCAGAGCTTGTTGATCGCGGTTTTGCTGTCGTATCACACGACTTCCGCAGCTCGGATGTCGCGATTTTCCCGGCTCAGCTTGAGGACAGCATCGCACTGTTAAAATGGCTGGAAGAACATGCCGGCGAACACCAACTCGATCATCAACGGATCGCCTTATTCGGTGCTTCCTCTGGTGGACATCTGGCTTTGCTCACCGGCCTTTGCCCCGAAGTTTCGTCTCAGATTCAGGCCGTCTGCTCACTTTATGCACCGACTGATTTTCAGTCCCTTGAATCTGGTGCAGGTTCTCAGGATGAAATGAATCACTTTGCGTTATGGGCACCGGAATCTCTGCTGCTCGGCGGGCCAATTCCTGAACATCCGGCGGAAGCCCAGTCAGCCAGTCCCTTGTGGCAAGCTGCACAGATCCAAAAATCGCCACCCGTTCTGCTGATGCACGGAGTGGATGACGATCAGATTCCGTTTGAACAGTCGCTGAGTTTGAGTCGGTTGCTGCAGGAGAAGCATCAACCGGTCACTTTATGGAAAATTCGATCTTTGCCTCATGGCACGTGGCCGACCAGTCGCATCCAATCAGGTGTCTTGAAATTTTTCTCAAAGCATCTGGGAGTGACGACGAAGTTGGATCAACAGCCACAAATCGCCAGGTATCGCGCGATCATCAATGAGCCAACCCCCTCCTACGGCCCCACACGCTAGTACTTTCCTGACGAGTCATCTGAGTGCAGAGTTTATTCGGCACACAAGCATACCACTCGACTCAATGACCTTATCAAACCCCTCAAACAGACTGCTGAATAAAACTCGATTTTTCGAAATCACAACCGTGTTTATCAATCCTTTTCAAGACGCCGCCAACTTGGGATGATCGAAACAGCTTCGAACTGACAATTCTCCCATTGGCTGAATCTATGCATAGCTGGCTTTATCTTCTGGCGGTCATCGCGGGGGCTGCAACTGCCGTTCAAGCGGCAGTCAACACACAATTAAAGGGGCATGTTCCTGTTCCAATGCAGGCCACGCTCATCTCATTTTCAACAGGTGCAGTCGTTTCCCTCTTGTATTGCCTCTTGACACGTGCTCCGACACCTGACTGGTCGAGGCTTTCACAAGCCCCCTGGTGGGCCTGGACCGGTGGTACTCTGGGCACCTTGTTTGTGTGGTCGAGTATGACAGTCGCACCTCGACTGGGAATTGCCCAGATGGTTACGATCGTCCTCTTCGGCCAGATGCTGACGGCATTACTTGTCGATCATTTCGGCCTTCTCGGAATGCAGGCGATTCCTTTGAGTTTCACTCGCATCCTGGGAGCTATTTTCGTTCTGTCTGGCATGGCGCTTTTCACCTGGCGTTGATCCTATCCCATCCTAAAGTCAAAGATTCCATTCAAATGAACAACTTCAAGACTCGCAACACGACACAATTCCAACCCGGAATTCTGGCAATCATCAAATCGAACCTGACTCTGGCTTTGCTCATTGGAAGTCTTGTTTTCAGTCCGATTTCAGTCATGGCCGGTGGGATTGATGATCAACCCCGGATGATTCTCTGGCCAAACGGAGCACCTGAGGCCAAAGCCGGCGCTCCTGCCGACATCCCCTACTTATCCATTTACAAAGCCGATCCCTCCAAAGCGACTCGATGTGCAATTGTCGTCTGTCCTGGCGGTGGTTATGGCGGGCTCGCCAAATCCCACGAAGGCCACGAAATTGGCCAGTGGCTGAATGAACTGGGAATCAGTGCTTACGTTCTCACCTACAGACACGCCCCGGCTTACAAGGATCCTGTCCCACGCCTGGATGTCCAGAGAGCGATTCGTCTTGTTCGATCTCTGCACTCTCCACAAGCTGGGATGCACGATGCCGACAAAGTGGGAGTGCTGGGTTTTTCTGCCGGTGGACATCTGGCTTCGACCGCTGCCACCCAGTTTGATCTGGGGCTATCGGATTCGTCTGATACGATTGACCGGCTAAGTTCACGGCCTGATTTTGCGATTCTGTGCTATCCCGTCATTTCCATGGAACAGGGCGTGACTCATGCCGGTTCGCGAAGAAATCTCCTGGGCGAAACTCCTGCCGATGAAGATGTGCTCCGGATGTCCAACGACTTGCGCGTCACGTCACAGACACCACCGACGTTTCTCTGGCATACTCAGGAGGATGCAGCAGTTCTTCCTGAAAACAGCCTGCGATTCTACTCCGCGATGGTGAAACACCGCGTGCCTGGCGAACTTCACATTTTCCAGAAAGGCCGCCATGGGATTGGCCTCGGGAAAGGGCAGGGAACCGCTGCCGCCTGGCCAGAGCTTTGCGCCAACTGGCTGAATTCACTGGGAATGCTCAAAAAGTAATTGCCGCATTCACCATCTTTGCCTCGAACACGTTCGAGGCAAAGCAATCTCACTCAGCAGAAATCTCATGATGACAGTGGACTGACGACAATGCTTTGTCAGTCCACTGTTTCATTTCACTCTTACTGAGTCGGCTGTTCTGGATCGATGTTCAAAGCCACAGCACTGTAAGCCAGCAGGCTATCCCTATGTGCAGCCACATCATGAATCCTGAGAAAATCGACTCCTAATTGTGCCAGAGCCAGACTGACACCTAACGTTCCGTATTCCCTCTCGTTGACATCACGCCCGGTGAGTTGCTTAAGAAACCTTTTGCGCGAATGACCCACCAGCAATGGTCGCCCCAGTTTTTGAAAGTGCGGTATAGCTCGCAATAGCGAGAAATTATGTGCCGCCGTTTTGCCAAACCCGATTCCGGGGTCAAGACAAATCGATTCGGCTGAAATCCCGCTGTCAATCAATTGGTTGATTCTTCGCTCAAAAAACTCAAACACTTCCTGCACAACATCTGTGTAGACCGGATTCTGCTGCATGGTTTGCGGAGTGCCTTGAATGTGATTGATGATCACGCCGGCCTTGTAATCGCGAGCGACGGCCACCATCTCCACATCAAACGTTAACCCGGAAATATCGTTGATGATATTGGCACCAACCTCCAAGGCTTTCCTGGCCACCTGAGCTTTGGTCGTATCAACGGAAATTGCTTGAAGGGAATGCTTTCGGACTTCGCGAATCACAGGAATGACGCGTCTGATCTCCTCGTCTGGGGCGACGGGTAATGAACCGGGGCGTGTCGATTCACCACCGATATCCAGAATGTCGGCACCATTGCTGGCGAGATCAAGAGCCTGCCGAACAGCAGCGTCTGTCGAGAAAAACGCTCCTCCATCAGAAAAACTGTCGGGAGTGACATTCACAATTCCCATCAGTCGAGGCTGACGACTTTTTTGGTAGACGTGTTCGCAACAACACCATCGCACGTCAGAAGAAGTGTACATATCCATCGTCCTCACGATTCAGGCGGGCGTGAGAGGGCCATCAACTCTCAGCACACATCTTATCATAACAGCCTATTTGTCAGAGACTTACGATATTCTCTGACAAATGACAAATAATCTCGGAAGATCGTTTCTCTGGCCCCTCTGCTCTCCACAATAGAATTGTCATCAACGGCACGACAATATCATCCCAGACAATGTGTACCTCCCATTCATCCTAAACGTGTTTTTCGGTTCATTTCATTTGACATCCGTATCCTTCCCGCTATCCTGCTTTGGCGTAACCGGAAGAGTTATCCAAAGTTACTCAAAGTAAAAATGTTTCGCTCGAAAAGTCACTGATCGGCAGATTTTGCTGATCGACGAGCGAGTCACCAGGGGGGTCGGGGCTGTCTGCACCGACAAATCTCGTTCAACGTCTGAGGAGGTCTGTGAAGATGGCTGGTATGTTCAAGTCTATGGCGGCTGCTGCCGTCGCTGTTGTCCTGTGTTGTGCAAGCGCTGCCGACGCCGGTCTGTTCCGTCGTTCAAGCGATTGCTGTGCTCCAGCTCCTAGCTGCGCTGCACCTGCACCAAGCTGTGCAGCTCCTGTTGCCTGTGCACCTAGCTGCGCTGCTCCAGTGGCCTGTGCTCCTGCTTGCGAACCAACCCCTTGCTGCAAAGTGAAGAAGGTTCGTTGCAAGAAGAAGCGTTCGAAGTGCTGCGCAAGCGAATGTGCACCAAGCTGTGCAGCTCCTAGCTGCGCCGCTCCAGTCGCCTGTGCTCCTACATGTGCCGCTCCTGCTCCAGCTGCTTGTGCACCAGCACCAGTCGCTTGTGCTCCAGCTGCTCCAACATGTGCTGCACCAGCTCCTGCCGCCTGTGCACCAGCTCCATGTGCTCCAACATGTGCTGCACCAGCAGTCGCATGTGCACCTGCCGCTGCTCCATGTGCTCCAGTAGCACCATGTGCCCCAGTGGCTCCATGTGCTCCAACATGTGCTGCACCAGCAGCTCCTGTTGAAGCTGCTCCAGCCGCTCCTGTTGCTCCAGCTCCACCAGCTGAAGCACCAGCACCAGCCGCTAACTAAATTCGTGCGGATTGGTTGCTCTGCAAAGACCGCCAATTCACATGAATTCATAATCGAGTGGGGAGTCTCAATGACTCCCCACTCTTTATTTATGCCCGAAATTTCGCCGAGGTACGAGACGCAATGACGAGTGTTCCGGCAGTGAATGACGAATTTCAGTTCAGTTTCACTGTTGAAAACGAACAAGATCTGATTGCCCAAAGCAGCGGCAAGTTCGGCACTCAACGCGTTCGATCAGATGATAGCAAGTCTGTTGGATGACTCGCTCCCAAACCAGCGGGAGAACATTCCATCTGCAAAACATTGATGGCTGCCAACTCCGTCACTCGACTTCTCTTGGCAAAAGCCGCGTCAATGCGATTCTTTTCCAGATCCTGCCAGAAACCGCTGAAGATCGGCTTCACAAGCCACAATCGTCCGGCAAAAGCCAGTCGGCGTTCGATCATACCGAACTTGAGCTGCCTCAGAAGCATGTTCGTGCAACCACGAGATGAACTCAGGCCTCGCAAAATCGCTGGACGAAGCGATCTCATGACTCATCGCCGTGCGGATTTCCGTCACCAAAGCATCCAGACGGCTGTCAAAGCCATTCGGACTAGGCATGACAACCTGCCGCTGATTTCTCAGGGGTTACACAGGTCGAAGTTCCCTCGCAGCAACTGACCTTGGGCTGACTTTCCTGAGCTGCCTTCCATGCGAGAAAAGAGTCATGATCACCGATCACGACTTCCATCCCCAGGTCGGCTACCATCTTGAAATCATCTTCAGCTGGCTGCCCTTTGGTCGTGAGATAGTCGCTGACGAACATACTGTTGGCAGCATACAGGCTCATCGCCTGCATCGACCTCAGATTCACTTCGCGTCCGCCGGAAACTCTCAGTTCCACAGCCGGATTGGCAAAGCGGAACAGACACAAAGCTCTCAGGCACTGGCGGGGATTCAATTCCTGCCGAGCTTCGAGAGGAGTACCATCGATGGCATGCAGAAAATTGACCGGGGTCGATTCCACACCCAGTTCCCGCAATTCAAAAGCGACATCGACCAGATCGTTCTGGGTTTCACCCATGCCGACAATCAGGCCACTGCACAGTTCCATACCGGCTTCACGAACCACCTTAAGTGTTTCCAGCCTGTCATCATAGGTATGGGTCGTGCAGATCTTATCGTAAAACTCTCTCCCGGTGTTCAGGTTATGGTTGATCCGATCAACCCCCGCTTCCGCCAATGTCCTGGCCTGATCGGGCGATAACAACCCCAGGCAGCAGCAGATATGCAGCCCATAGGTCTCTTTGATTTTCTTGACAACGCTGGCGACATGCCCCACCTCCCGGTTGGAAGGGCCGCGTCCCGAAGCCACGATGCAATAGGTTCGGGCCTTGGCTTCGACAGCTCGCGCTGCTCCTTCCATGAGCTTGGCTTCATTCAGCATGGCGTACTTGGGAATCTCAGTTTCGGCAATCTTGGATTGAGAGCAGTAACCGCAATCCTCTGGGCAGAGACCACTCTTGGCATTTTTCAGGAAGTAAAGCTGAACTTTATTCCCAAAGTACTTACGCCGCACTTTGTAAGCAGCTGCCAGCAGATCCACGATCTCATCGTCTTCTGAATCCAGAATGGCTAGAGCTTCCTCACGGGTCAGCACGTGCCCGCCCATCACTTTGTCAGCAAGATCACTCCAGCAAATCTTTGTGGAGCAGTTTTCTTTCGAAGACCCAGTTGCAGACATGGAAACACTCTCGACAGCGGACATACTGATTACCCGTCTTAGGAACTCACGTCGGCTGGTCACACTGACCAGTCCGTGAAGACTTCCCGAGCCTGTTATGGTTGTTGAATGATGATCAATTCAGCCGATCCTCACGAGGATCAAGCTGACGAATTTCGCCGATGGCGAATTTGCCCTTCACAAATCCAATCAGAGTGTAACTGGTTGCTCTCAGACAATGAATCCACGAGACAAACCTGCTGGAGCCCTTATTTACCTGGACTGGCTGCGGCTCGATTCGCGAATGGCGTACAGATTGGAAAACGTTCTCAGATAAAGAGTTCCGTTCGAAATCACTGGTGAAGACGAAATCGATTCCGGGATCTCGTTTTCAGCAACAACTTCAAATTTCCGACCTGTCTTTACGACGGTCACTTTGCCATCGCGTGCCGTGAGATAGATATGGCCATCGGCATACACAGGTGACGCCCGGTGTCTTTGCCGATGTGTCCGCTCAAAGTAGACCTCTTTGCCCGTATCCGCTTCCAGCACATTGAGATTCCCGTCGTGCATGCACAGGTAGACCAGCCCATCCAGAATCAGCGGTGAAGGAACATCAGGTGTTCTTTCCCATTGCCACAGATGGGCTTCGGTTTTGAACAGGTCTTTGCCGGGCTTGGGCTTAATGCCCATCACCGGGCCTCGTTTTGCCGTGGGAATGACCAATAAATCCCCTGCAGCAACGGGTGATGCCACAAACCGAAGTGTGCGATCGTATTTCGCAGTGGGGTTCAGTCCGCTCATCCGCCAGACTTCACTCCCATCGGTCAGCCTGTGCCCTACGGTGTAGTCGGCTCCGTGTGTCACCAGCACGGTTTCATCACCTTCTCCAAAAAATACGGGAGAGGCATAGGAATGTTCGTTTTCATCGCTGCCATCGCTCGGTCGATCGACAGCCCATTTTTCTGTGCCAGTCAGTGCATCCATAGCCACGATGCGTGCTTCACGGGTTTTCGGATTCCCATCACCATGTAGCAGTTGGAGGTAAAGCACACCATTTCGTAAGAGTGGTGTGGAACTCATGCCAAATTGAATGTTGAACTTCCCATATCGATCCTGGACATTGAATTTCCAGACTTCCTTGCCATCCACTGTCAGGCAGGCCAGCGTTCCATCACCAAAAAATGCCCAGACATGCTGACCATCGGTCACGGGAGAAGGAGAGGCTGCGTTCCCTTCATCACCCCGTGCTGTCAGAGTGCTATTGGATACCGTCTTCACCCATTGCACAGCACCATCCTTGGTACTCAGCCCCAAGACTTGTAGATCTCCACTCTCGGTGACCGTGGTGAGGAAAATCTGATTGCCCCAGATGACCGGTGTCGAACCCGCAGGCCCTGGCAGGGGAGTTTTCCACAAGACGTTCTTGTCCACAGACCAGGTGGTCGCAATATTTTTTTCGGAAGAGATTCCGTTATTGAGAGGCCCACGCCAATTCGGCCAGTCTTCTGCAACAAGTGAAGCACCGCTCAGCAGCAGGGCAACACTTGCCAGAGAGCCGAGTTTTGCCATGCAGGAAGATCCAACTTGCGAGAAAAATGACAGGAGCCCACGATCAGTTTTGACGTACTTCACAGCAGAACCTTCTTCGAAGTGACAACATTTCGGCGTCATGCGTGTCCTCACAAATATCTCGAGATAAATATCTCAGATCTTTTTGCGATTCGATACATCAGAACGAGAATTCCCCTCAGATGAAAGCCGTCACTTCGCTGCCAGACAGGAGATTGCCTCCTGATTGCCTTCAGTGAACAAGCGACTTATGCCTCGTTGATGACGACGAGTGAGTTTTTGCTGGCGATCATCTTGCTCATGAGCAACCTTGCCAGCTTTCGAGATCTTTAGAGAAAAACAGGGCGAACATCGTTCTTTTCGAGCACTGATTCATTTGAGCACTGAATAGTTTCTGAGCAAATTCTTCACGGCTCCGTAACTTTTTCTCAATCGGAATGACCGCTGCGATCGATACATGCCCTACGGGGCGATCGGAAGTCACCCGCTGAGCCGACAGGTTCCAAAGCTTGTCAGGCGGCAGAAGAAGGATGGAATCGCATGAGTCCCTGCCAAAACTGCCATGCCGGCTGCTGTCGCAGTTTTGCAGTTTCCATCACTGGAGCGGATATCATCCGCATCGAACGTGACCTCAAACTCAATTTCTGGGATTTCGTCTGCCGTTGGGAAGATCGCGAAGGGCTCATCACGCGCGGGCAGGCTCCTCAATTCTATTTTGACGATGAGCCAGAGGTTCCTTTTGCCATCTGCCTGATGCACAGCCAGAGCCAGTTTTTCCCACAATCGACCAAATGTCGATTTCTCATGGAAGGCGCACCGGATCGAGATTTCCCTCTCGGTGAAGCCCGATGCGGTATCTATGGCTCTCGACCATCGGCCTGCCGTATTTTTCCGACGAGACTGAGTTCATCGGGGCAAATCGCGGAAATCTACGACATCCCCTCACATGGTCGTCACGAACAGTTGCCAATCTACGAACTGTGTCCACGCCCATGGATCCCTGCCGATCTTGACCCGGTTCAAACCGTGGAAGATCTGGTCATCGCTCGCTTTGAACAACTCTTTTTCCAGCAGCTGGCCAGAGTCTGGAATAAGTCTCCCCAAAGCTGGGCTTCGTTCCCGGACTTCATCCGCTTCGTTTATGAGAAACGACTGATCCGAAAAACGGCCGACGAACTGGAAGCCGAAATTCCCGCCACGATCCCTTTCTTCCGGGCGGCGTAATCGATCGACTTCGCATCGGCAGGTGGCCATGTCGTGATTCTTTCTGGCGAATTGAGTTCATTCACCCGCAGCGGGCTCATTCTTGCCAGTTGATGATTCAATTCATTGTCGCATGCCAAAAAGCGACATGTTGCAGGCAAGTATCGAAAATGTCATCCTTCCCGCATCTCAATTCAATCGAAGGGAAGCGGACATGGCAACACATCGATTTCGAATGATTCCTGCATTTCTCATGGGGATCATCATCGGACTGACAGGATTCAGCCCACTGTTTGCAGAAGAACTATCCAGCGAAGAAGAGTGCCGTCAGGCCGTTCAACTCGCCATGAATGCTCTTCAGGAAGGCAATATCCGTGAGTTTATTGCTGCTATTGAGAATTCCACTGGTGAAGTGAACGAAGAAAAGCGACTTCGATTTGACGCCCTCACACAAAAGATCCATCAGGAAAAGATCAAACTGGCAGCACGTTATGGCGAACCGCTCGGAAAAGTCGAATTGCTGAAGACTGAGAAAATCTCGGATCGATTCATCCGCTACACGGTTCTCGAATATCACGAACGCTCAGCAGCTGTCTTTCGCATCACTTATTACCGCCCACGCGAAAACTGGACATTTCATTTCCTGAACTGGACGGACGATCTCAACTCGCTCTACGAGAAGGCTCCCTGAACGTAATCCATCACAATTGACGGCCTTCGAGACCACACAAAAGGCCTTCATCCATGTGATTCGCCCTGTCCATTGGGCCAATCTTTCAACAGCCAATTGAACGTCATGACGAGTTCTGTTTACATATTAGATTCATTCACATCGACGCTCGGCGCGAAATCAAAGAATCTGATCTCAACAATCACATCTGATTATTAAGGGATATCGCATGGGTGGAGGCGCACCTGCTGCGGCAGCCAAGTTCAGCACGATCCGATTGGGAGCGGGGGTCATCAAGGACTTCCCGATTAACAAACTGTTTCGGGCCATGGTCGATCTCAACAGCTCCGACTTGCACTTGCAGGTGGGCAAGCCCGCCATTCTCCGCATCAAAGGGGCATTGAAACCTCTGGATATGCCTCCCATCACCGAAGAGCAGATGAAGGAACTCTGCTGGCCGCTGATGGACGAACGCAACCAGGAGATCTTCATGAACACGGGCGGTGCCGACTATGCCCATGTCGTCGAGTACAAGGGTGAGCCGTGGCGTTTCCGCGTGAACATGTTCATCCAGACTGGGAAGGTAGGGATGGTCAGTCGTAAGATCGAGCGGTCGATCCCCAACTTCGAGGGGTTGTACCTCCCGCCGATCATGGAGGATCTCTGCCGGTACGACCAGGGGATGGTGCTGCTCGCCGGCGTGACGGGTTCGGGCAAATCGACCACAATCGCGTCGATGCTCGACTGGATCAATCACAACTTCGGCAAGCACATCCTGACGATCGAAGATCCCGTCGAATTCGTGTATACGGCCGACAAAAGCCTGATCAACCAGCGGGAAATCGGCCCCGATGTCTGCGATTTCCACACCGCGATGAAACATGCCGTGCGGCAAGACCCCGACATCATGCTGGTGGGTGAGTTGCGCGACCGGGACACGTTCGAGACCGCCATCCATGCGGCAGAAACGGGCCACCTGGTGTACGGCACGATCCACGCCTCGTCGGCTCCCTCGACGATCGGCCGTATTCTCGACCTGTTCCCGCAAAGCATGCACTCGGCGATCCGTTCGTCGATGGGCTTTAACATGAAGGCGATCGTCGCCCAGAAGCTGCTCCCCACGATTCGCGACAAACCCAAGCGCGTCCCCATCTGCGAGGTAATGCTGTTCAACGGCACCGTCCGCAAGCTGATCCTCGAAGAGCAGGATGAAAAACTGCCCGCCGCCATGCGGATCGGCAAGGCCGACGGCATGCAACTGTTCAACGACAGCCTGTATCACTTCATCACGCAGGAATACGTGAGCCGGGCGGAGGCTTTTGAGATCAGCCCCAACGTGGAAGAGCTCAAAATGATGCTCAAGGGGATCGATGTGAAGGGCCCCGGGATTCTATAAAAGCTTCCACATTCTTCACGATACAACGGCTTTTCATCTTTCGGCAGGGGGGCCAGGACATCATCCATTTCAAAATTGCGGCATCGCAATTGTCGAGATCACAACTTTCGAAATCAGAAATCAGTTATCGTCAGAGAGACGCAAAGCATGTCTAAACTCTTTACGACCGTTCTCACCCCACTGTTTCCTCTTCTGCTGATATTAGGCTTTTTCCTGAATCCACAGAGTGCATCCATGGCTCAGGAAAAAAAACCGCACCCGCAGGAGCAACTCGATACGACAATTGCCGAGATGATTCGCCTGTTACAGGAAAAGGAGCATAAAAAACTGATTCTGGAATTTTCGATTCCTGAGGAACTTGAGGTTCTCAAGCAGACGAATAACCCGGACGCCCTCTTTGATGCTTTTGCCAAAAATGGTGCCCCAAAACTCCTTAATGCTTTGAAAAAAGCTGCTGAACTCAAACCCGTCATGAGTGAAGATGGCCTCGTCGCCGAGTTCATTTTTCCTGAAGAGATTAACGGGAATAAGAAAATGTTCTTCAAAAAAATCGACAAAAAGTGGTATCTGCAAAACCGCACAAGTTAACCAACCGCCTCTCGCCCAAACAACCTCTTTAACGTCATTTTATTGAGCTATAAAGCTTATCTTTAACACTGGATCGCTCCTGTGACCGTGACCCTTGAGACTGATCCACGCTTTGCCTTTGGTGCCAACTGGTGGAGATTTCTCTCTCGCCTGACCGAACCGCAAATTGCCACTGCTGAACAATCGATTCAGAAGCTGTTCCATCGCGAACGGCTGGATGGCCTGACGTTTCTCGATGTTGGCTCGGGGAGTGGGCTGTTCAGCCTCGCCGCAAACCGCTTAGGGGCCATAGTCACATCGATCGACTTTGATCCTCAGAGTGTGGCCTGTGCCGAGGAACTGAGACGCCGATATGGTTCGGGCAACGGGTGGACGATTCAGCAGGGCTCGGCTCGCGATCAGACGATGATGGCCAGCCTGGGGCAGTTCGACATCGTTTACTCGTGGGGTGTACTCCATCACACAGGAGATATGTGGTCAGCCATTGCGATCACGGCACAGGCCACGAGGCCCGGTGGTCACTTCTGCCTGTCAATCTACAACGATCAGGGCGCTGCCAGTGACCGCTGGAAGACCATCAAAAGGCTCTATGTGGCTTCACCTTCGTTCATCAGGCTGTTGATCGTCCTCGCTGTAGTCGTGGCCTACGAATGCTATGCCATTCCCGTGAACCTCTTCCGCAGCCTGATGCTGGTGATCCGCCTCAAGAACCCGCTCCCGATCTGGCAAGCCTGGTTCCAATCGCGGTTCGGCCAGAAAGAGCGCGGGATGTACTACTGGACCGACATGGTCGATTGGGTGGGCGGCTGGCCTTTCGAAGTAGCCAAACCCGAAGAAATCTTCCGGTTTTTGCGAGATCGAGGCTTCACGCTGTTTGAGATGAGGACTGTTGGCGGCCGGTTGGGCTGCAATGAATTTGTCTTCCGCCGCGATGACTAACCCCGATCGAATCTCATCCGCTGGTCAGTTCCGAGGTCACTCCTGAAAATCCGATAGTCGGCGACGGAGTTCCTGCGGCACCAGATGTCCGGCATTGAGATCGTCAAGATAAGCCGCAGCGTTGGCGGCCAGCTCATCGTCTTCACAGGCACTCACCAGTTTGGTGAATCCACTCTCTTCTTTGAGATAGGCATGTGCCCATGCCGATTCCAACTGCACTTCCATTTCGGGATGCTGATCAGCCAATTCAAAAAGTGCAGGGCGGTAGGATGCACTGATAAATGGAATGGCACTGGCAGCCGCCTTGCCTGCCACACTTCGGCTTTCCAACGGTGCTGCGGCATCCAGCCATTCCGAAAGTCGCTGGATTCCTTCCGGCGAATCATAAGGATGCGTCAGAATCTGATCGGCTCTTGCCAGTTGATTCAGCCAGAACAAACTGGCTACCGCCGCAGTATCCTCTGTCGATTTTGGGGAGAGCAGCTTGACGAGCTTCGGGATTATCGGATCCTGTTCTCGTGGCCACTGAATAAAGCCATCCCAAACCCAGAGATTGCAAAGCCTGGCATCACCACTCGCTGCCACAATCGCATTCCAGCCTTCGGATGTCCCAAAGCGGGAAAAGAGCATGAGCAGATAACCCAGCAGGTCATCATCGGAAGGGATCTTCTCAGAGATTTTTTCAAAAATATCCTGCAGGTGGGGCATGGCATGCCGGGCGAGATACATGAAAGCCTGAGTCGTCTCGATTCGCTCGAAAGCGACCAGCAGGGCCCGCACATCGCCAAATTCAATCAATTGATCTTTCAGCCATTGTGCCTGCCGCTCCAGCAATGAGACCACTAAGGCTGCATCTGCAATCGTGGTGATTGCCGCTTCCGCAATTTCGGCTGCCGGGAATTCACCGCCATCATCCAGCCATTCATTGCAAAGTGCCTGCCACGTTGGCCTAGACATCATTCCACCCCCGCATCTCTTCCACCCTTCGGGTAATTGTTGAGCCCGTCCGGCTGAATTCTTACTTGAAAACCTGAACAGGACAATCGCGGTTGTGGAGGATACTTGGCATAAGCGAGATCTTGCTGATGGCGAGTGCAGAGCCAGAAGACAGATTGTCTCCCGGAAACGATCTTTCGAACATGCTCACAGTCGTGACATAGACTCTTCAAAATTCAGCAGTCTCCCACTCAGGGCTGGCGAACCCATAGATTTTGAACCGTAATTGGAACCGAACGCCGCATCACGATCTACCGACGGCACAAATTTCCTGCCGAAAAATGACAAACCACTTCGGCCCATGGCTTTTGGCTCGAGTTGTGGCGATGTTCATAATCTTTGTTTAAGGGATGCCCAATTTCCCTGCAAAAGTCATATCATTCACGCTCAATTTCATGGATCCGTCAGTCTGGGAGTATCTGTTGACCAGCCAGGAACAAACACCAGATAAAGAACGCATCGCCCTGGCAATTCAACAGCCCTGGGCCGAACTGATCCTTCAAGGGAGGAAAACAATTGAAGTCCGCTCGACCATGACGAATCATCGAGGTCGCATCTACATTTATGCATCCCGAAAACCCTCTCAGCTTCCTTGCGCTCTGGTCGCAGCCGCTGAACACCATCTTGAAATCGAACAACTCCCGAAAGGGGTGATCCTGGGGACAGTCGAATTGATGGATGCTCGACCAGCGACAGCCGCCGATGCCGTGGCTGCCTGCGTCCCGCCAGAGCTTCTCGTTAACCGGCAAGCCTGGATTCTGCAACATCCTTCCCGGCTCCCGCAGGAACTGTCACCGCGATTTCTCCCCTATGGCATCTGGTTCTACCCTTTCCAAAGGAAGCCGGCAGCGGGAGACTCGTAGCGATAGATTTCCTCTCAAGCAGGTCGTTTTGCGTACTGAATGACCGCAGTAAAACTAAGAAAATCTCGTCAGGCTGATTCTCGAAATGAACTCTCCGACCTTCGCTATCAACACACCCATCGCCTGGCTGAATGGCGAATACCTTCTCGAATCAGCCGCTGCGCTTCCCGTAACGGATCTGGGTGTTGTCGGTGGTCTGGCGGTTTCCGAAATGTCGCGCACCTTTACCGGTCAGATTTTTCGATTGACCGATCATCTCGAACGTCTGCGACAATCTTTGAAATTCGTCGAAATTGCGTTGCCCTTTTCTGAGAGCCAAATCTGCGAGATCTGCACGCGGGTGGTCACCCACAACTTCAAGGTCTTCAATACGCCGGAAGTCATCGATTCGAAAAAGATTCCGCAGGAATTAGGGGTCGTGATCTTCGTCACCGCCGGACCGAATCCCACCTACACGGGACAGGAGTATGCCAGGCAACATGGCCCGAGTGTCGGTATCCACACCTTCTGCCTGAGGCGGCAGGCTTACCAGGTGATGTACCGGGATGGAGTCTCCCTCGTCTGCCCGCCAGTTCAGGCGTTACCTGCCGAGATTGTGCCCAGAACCATCAAGTCGAGAAGCCGCATGCACTGGCGGATGGGCGAACTTGCTGCGAGAAGAATTGACCCGAACGCACTCAGCATTCTTGCCGATGACGATGGTTCATTGACCGAAACTGCTGCGGGGAATCTGGTTGTCATTCAAAACAACTGCGCCATCTCCCCACCCGAAGGCCAAGCCCTCGAAGGGATCAGCCTGAAAGCCACACTCGAGTTTTGTGAGCGTCACGGGCTCACGGTCGAACGTCGAAAAATCTGGCCTCAGGATCTCAAAACTGCTCAGGAGGCCTGGCTCACCAGTACGCCATTTGGCATGGTCCCCATCGTACGGTTTGATGGGCAAATAATTGGTAGTGGCCAAAAAGGCCCCTGGTATCAGAAGATCCTTGGTGAATGGAGCCAAGCCACGGGATGCGACCTTGCCCAATGGTTAGGTCGCGAACTTACGAGTAGCTCGGCATCCTGAAATCACCCTAATTTCTGCTTCCATCGGGCCACCTGCTGGGCGACGGATGCCGTTCCCCCCGAACCTTCACTGCGGAAGCGGCGGACAGCATTCACCACACCCAACGCTTCGAACACATCCTGTTCGACCTGTGGTGCAATCGACTGAAAATCAGCCAGAGGCAACTGCGCCAGCGTGCAGGCCTTCGATTCAGCGAGCCTCACGAGTTTGCCCACAGTCTCATGGCCTGTCCGCATGGGCACACCCTTCTGGATGAGATACTCCATGAGCGTTGTTGCATCGAGAAAACCTTCTTCTATGCGGGCCGAGATCGTCTCTTTCTTCAACTCGGCATGCTGAACGATGGCAGCCGCCAGTTCGAGACTCGCCTCAACCTGATCCAGAGCATCGAACAGGGCTACCTTGTCTTCCTGCAGATCACGATTGTAGGCCAGGGGCAGGCCCTTAATGAGCACGAGGACATGCTGCAGATCACCCACCACTCGGCCTGCTTTTCCGCGAATCAGCTCCAGTACATCAGGATTCCGCTTTTGAGGCATGATCGATGAGCCGGTCGTGTAGGCATTCGGCAATTTGATAAAGCCAAACTCGGTCGTACACCACAGAATCCATTCTTCGGCCCAGTTGCTCAAGTGCGTTGCAATCATTGTCAGATCAAAGACTGTCTCGGCCACAAAGTCGCGATCGCTGGAAACATCCAGGCTGTTAGCAGCCGGCCGGTCGAATCCCAGCAGTTCAGCTGTACGCTGACGGTTAATGGGCAACGTCGTGCCAGCCAGAGCAGCGGCCCCCAGCGGAGATTCATTCAAGCGAACACGAGCATCCCGCAGGCGTGTTCGATCACGCTCAAACTTCTCGCACCAGGCACACCAATACTGTGAGGCGAGGACTGGCTGGGCACGCTGCAGATGCGTGTAGCCGGGCAAAATTACCCCCTCATCTCGCTCCGCACGCCCAATAAACGCCCGCTGCAGTTCAACAAGCAATCCATCAAGCCGATCAATCGCGTCTCGCACATAAAGTTTGAGATCGGTTGCCACCTGATCATTGCGACTTCGGCCCGTGTGCAGCTTGCGACCGGTATCTCCCAATCGTTCGATGAGCGCCGACTCAATATGCATGTGGATGTCTTCCAGCTCGATTCGAAAGGGAAATTTCCCCGCGAGAATCGTGGCCAGAATCTCATCGAGTGCGGTGTGAATCTGGTTCTTTTCCTGCTCGCTGATCAGGCCCACTTCCGAGAGCATCTGCGAGTGAGCCTTCGAGCCGCGAACATCGACCTCTGCGAGCCGGGCGTCGAAGCTGATCGATTCGGTGAAACGTTCCACGCGAGGATCCGTCTGCCCATCAAATGCACCACCCCAAGCTTTAGCTGCCACGTTCACTTCTTTCGACTGCCAGAATGAGAATTAACAACCTGAGCCTGCTGGCGAACCTTCGGATGGGGTTCGCTGGAAATGACCGATTGGTCAAGTTGATTCACTTCTCAGGTTCATTTGCCATCTTAGCGGGTGGCAAGGCACTTTTCCCCCGGACGACCACAGCACATTCGAAGCTCATTCGCCGACTCAAAGCACTTCAATTCCTGACCCGATGTGGCAAAAAATCAACGGAAAACTGGTTCAATCAGAATTTCTGGCTCCCCAACAGCTGTAAGAATGGGTAATTTAGGTGAAATCTATTTGACAAACTTCAGAACATCATTTCGTGAGTGGATCTCCACCAAATGTATCATAAATTTCTGTGCTGCATAACTTTGTGCACGACTACACTTCTCTGGGCACAGCTTCCAGCTCAGGAAGTTGCTCCCGAAGTCACTCCCCAGCCGGTCGTGGCACCACTCACACCGGCTCCCGTGCTGGTCGCTCCTGTTCTGCCTGACGCGATCTCATCACCACCAGCGTCCATCGCAAATTTACCGGCCATTGCTCCTGAAAATCAGCCAGTAGCCCCCCTTACGAATCAGGTCGGCTCGCCATCAAAAGAAGTGTCCCCAACGAACATCGTCACAGCGAACATCATTACAGTGAACTACACACCAGATGGTTCCGCCGTCCATACGTTTGGAGCAGGGACTGCAGCCGAGTGGACAGTCACCATAACTCCCGGATTCTCATCGACTTCTGGAATGCCCTCCCTCCCGGGCCGACTTGCTCAGAACATGCCTATACCTCCAGCACCCGCTGCTCAATCAACACCTGCGACTGGCGAAACTTCATCGGCAATCAACGACCATCACTGCCTGAACTGCGATTTGCCTCATGCAGGGACTGGTGCGCTGACGGGCGTGATTCGAGCCCATCACTACACCGAAGTGTACAATCAGATTCCCTTCAGCCGCTCGGAATACGATGCCAATCCTGCGTATCGCCATGATGCCACCATGGAACTGCT
>JAIXUU010000167.1 GCA_027483405.1 Planctomyces sp.
GCTGTGCCACTCCAGGGGCTGGTTTCTTCGCAGGTTTGGCATCTTCCTGGGCATCGACTGGCAGAGAGACAATCGCTCCGCAGACCATCGCCACCACGAACGACAATCGGCAAGTTGTCATGATCATTGATTTCAGCATCGATCCACGTCCCTCAAGAAAAAGTCATCCTTGGTTTACTGCCAACATCGACGTAAACCCATTCCGTCGAATACAGGTCTCAGGTCAACAATGAATCCCCGGCCAAACGCATCTCAGGCAAACAACGAAGGAATGATGTTCCCGTCACGCACGATCATCAGTGGCCGCCCGGTGTTGGTCTGATATTCTTTCTTGGGATCAATCCCGAGATTGTGATAGAACGAAGCGGCCACATCATCCGGTGTAATGGCCTGGCTCGCAGGTGCCATGGCTTTGTCATCGCTGGCACCAATCACCTGGCCCGCACGCACGCCACCACCTGCCATAATCATGAACATATTGCGGGCAAAGTGATCCCGGCCTGCACGGGCATTGATCTTAGGTGTCCGACCAAACTCACCTGTCACAAAGACAGCCGTGGAATCGAGCAAGCCCTTCTGACCCAGACCTGCCAGTAAGGCTGCCAGACCCTCATCAAACGGAGGCAGCTGCTTTTCTTTCAGCCGCGTCCAGTTGTCTTCATGAGTATCCCAGCCACCATACGAAATCGTGACAAACCGCACGCCCGATTCGATCAGCCTCGTTGCCAGCAGGCAGCTGGTTCCAAAGGGTGTCTCACCAAATGGCTCGGCAAACTTGGGAGATTCCTGGCTGATATCAAACGCTTTGCGGGCGGCTGGTGAAGTGATCATCGAGTAGGCCTGCTCGGCAAACTGATCCATCCCTTCCAGCAACTGGTTCTGCTTTTCGTAACCAGCAAACGTCCGATCAAGATCGTTGAGCAGATTCTTGCGACGATCCACTTCCTGCACTGTCAAGCCATTCTGCAGTGAAACCCCACGCACGGAATAAGGCATGCCAGCCTTGGGTGTGTTCCCCGTGGCCAGTGGGGCGTATTTCACTCCCAGATATCCCGACTTTGAACTCGTTCGTGGAATGGCCACATAGGCGGGCAGGTTATCCGGGCCACCCAACTCCTTGGCAACCACTGAACCGTATCCCGGGAATTCCAGCGAAGGGATGGGCCGGTTGCCGCAGTTGACGTATTGTGTGCCCAGTTCATGAGCCGCCAGAGTGTGCGAGACACCGCGAATCAGCGCGAACTTGTCGGCCTGTTTCGCCAGATGGGGCAGATGCTCACAGATCTCGATTCCGGAGACATTCGTCTTAATGGGATTGAATTCCCCGCGATACTCAGCCGGTGCATTGGGCTTCATATCAAAGGTGTCCATGTGGCTGGGGCCACCACCGAGATTGATATAGATTGCGGCTTTGGCTTTCGCTTTCGACGAAACCTCTCCCGCATGGCTCAGCTTGAGAAAGTTGGAAAGCGACAAGCCCCCCACTCCCAGCAGCCCGGCTTTCAGTGCATCGCGTCGTTGAATGCCATCACATGTATAACTGGTCGCCATGGTATTACCTTGATTCCAATGTTTTGATCGAAAAAGTGTATTGAATTCCGATGATGATCACGTCGGCGTGGGTTTTACGACCGCGATCAAAAAGCGTTTTCAGAGTTAATGGTTGACCATGAATTCCTTGGTGTTCAGCAGGGCCCACAAGAGATCTCTGCTGCCGACGCGGACATCTTTCGCCTCATGGAAGTAAGCCACTGACCGGCGAGTTTCTTCGTTCGATGGATACCGAGACAAAGTTCGCAGATATGCCGTTTTGACAATCTCTTGCAGAACACGGTCACTGGGCAGAACTCCCGCCTTATAGCCCTGATTGACAGGTTTGGCGGTTGTTTTGGCCTGGGCCTGGATTTTCTCCAGAACTTTCTGCCGAGTTTGCTGCAACTCAGCGAGTTGCTGCTTGTCCTTTTGCTGCCGGGCCTTTTCGATGCGTTTGTCGACGCGGGCCAGAACCTCTTTCAAATCCCGATCGTTGGACGAATCTTCGGTTGCCGACTCAAGTTTCTTTTTGCCTTTGCCCTTTTCGTCGGCGAGATCAGGCACGACGGCAGCGCTCGGTGCGACTGCATTCTTGTCACTCACCACAGGATGAGGGCCCACTTTGACAATCTGATCGACCCAGCCACCCTTGCGCTCAATGGCAGCCAGCAATTCCTGATCGTTCTGCAGGTAGACGGTCTGCAGCAGACTCGGCTCCATCGATCGATCGCAATCGCAGTTACTCTCGCGGATCGATCGCCCGAAGACATTCAATGCATACACCTGAGCCCGGCCATTCTTCGCACCGGCTCCCACATCTTCAATCGCCCGGGAATTGAGCTGCTCATTCCACTTGGCCATCTCGAAATCACTGGCAGTGGCCTGACGGATAATGTCATACGCCACTTCCGCAGGAAGGCGACGAGGCACAGCCCGGGCAAAGTTCCGCTCGTCGAGCTTGTTGGTTTCATTGGGCTGCCAGCTCAACTGATAAGTGCGGCTGTTGGCAATCGTCCGGTGCAGCCACTTCATATCGTAGCCATGAGCCACGAACTCCCGTGTCAGTTCATCCAGCAACGCTTCATTCGAAGGGGGATTCGCCAGACTCAGATCATCGGGTGGCTCGACAATCCCCACATGGAAGTAGCCCGCCCAGACACGATTCACAAAAGCTCTCGCGAAGTAAGGGTTTTCTTCTGAACGCAACCAATCCATGAGTGCTGTTCGCGGATCATCCAGTTCTTCAATGACAATCTCATCGCCACCGAGCACCTTGGCTGTTCGCCCAGCCACAACCTGTGGTCTTTTCGCATTGGGTTTGGCCTTTAGATTGACTGGTTTTGGCTTCACGGGAGGAGTCACAAAGACCTCCTGAACCGGCACCACTTTGCCCGAAGCCAGATAGTCCTTCAGTGCCCTATCCAGCATGTTTCCCTTGAGATCCTTGTCCACACCCAGTTTGGCGAGCATGGCGGCTTTTTCGTCTTTGTTGCCTGGGATATCGCCATAGCGAATGCGTGCAAAGAAGTTCTTGAAGCGATCGAAATCGTCCTTTGTCCATTGATCGAAAGGATGCTTATGGCACTGGGCACATTGCACTCGAATGCCCAGGAACGTGTAGGCAAATCCGAGAGCCCGCTCTTCGACCGTGCGGAAGTTTCTCCTCGCCCAGTAATGCGTCATCGCAGGCTGTTCAGCAAAACTCCCTTTGCTGTCTTTCGCATAGTAGCCACTCACACGTTCGCAATACTGTTCATAGCTTTCCCCCTCCCGGCGACTGGTCGCCAGAATGATGTTCTCGGCCAGTTCATCATAAGGGACGTTTCTTTGAACCCGGTCATGAATCCACTCATACCAGTCGCGAGCAGCCTGAGCAGAATTGTTCCCCACCACTGCGTTCTGCAAATACTCGGGATTATTCCCGGTGTAGTCGCAGATCTTGGTCGCCTGCCAGGCGGCATAAGCTGGTCGTTCCAGCAATTCATCAATCTTTTTTGAACGTTTGGCCACATCCTTCGAACGCACAAACGTCTCGACTTCCTCAGGTGTCGGCAAAGTTCCCGTGATATCCAGCGAGACGCGGCGGAGGAACTCCTCGTCGCCACACAGATCCGACTGCACGACGCCCACCTTCTTGAGCTTCTGCACAACCAGTTCATCAATACGGGTGGGTGTGGGCGTCGAAGGATACTTGTCACCAGTCAAGTTCGAGACCGGCAGAATCACAGGGACAGGCACCACACCATTGTCGTAGAACGCCACAACGTGTGAATCTCCAGGGCCGGTGATCGTCACCACACCTTCCTGGGTCACTTTGGCGATCTGATCATTATTCGACTGGAAGCGGGACAAAGGTGTTACATCTTCGCGGGTTCCATCCGACCAGACAGCGATGCACTTGAGCTTCCACGACTGGCCCACCTTCGAGCCCACCATCTCCGGGCGTTCGCCCGCTGCCGGGTTTTTCCCATCCGGCAACACATCCAGTCTTACAAATTCCGGTGTCTTATCGGTGACAGGTTTGGCTCCTTGAGAAATCCATTTATCGAGAACTCGATATTCCCATGTCCCCTGCTTGAGAGCCTCACCCCCTTCATGAGGAACCTGTTCGGTGGGCTTCATGAGGATCAGGCTCTTCGAGCGATCCATCAGGTTGACGCGCGGCTTATCACCCAGCACAAGATTCTCATGATCGGCCTTGAAGTCGTAACCAAACAGCGACAGCCGGAAGCCACCCTGACCCTGGAACGATCCATGGCAGGCGCGTCCATTACAGCCGAGTTTGCCGAGCAGTGGCACCACATGCTTGCGGAAATCGGGCCCATCGACATTCTTGACCTTCAGGTCATATCGCTCATTGATGCCAGGGATCACTTCCGATTCGACAACTGCTGATGACTTCAGTTCCTCAGCAGGCAGAATCTGTGCAGCAGGCTTGCTGTTATCTGCAGGCTTTGCCTCAGCCGCCCAGACGTGGGGAAGCTGAGATGAGCCTGTTTGACACAGTCCCAGCCAACCGGTGATCGCCAGGCAGACCCAGCGCCAGCGGCGATGTACCAGAACAGCTGGATCATGAAAATTAGCAAGCTCTTGCATAGTGGTTCGATCCTTACAGCACTCTATGACAAACAGTGCAAATGACAGACAGTGCAGGCGTTCTCAGGAGAAGTATGGGAATGACGACAGACATTCAGAGCCGGTCGTTATGGTTTCTGGTTGTTCTTTGCCGGCTTTTCAGCAGGTTTGTTGGTGGAATCGGACTGAGGAGCATTCGATGAAGAACGCTGCCTGGTATTCTGTGAAGACTTCTCTTTTTGAGCGGCCTTTTGGCGTGTCTTGGCCTGGGAAGCATTGGCTTCGAGTCGATCCAGTTCGCGTTCAATGTTCTGGCGCTCGCGCTCGGAAAGTTCGCTCAATTGCCGATTCACCTTCTCGAGGCGATCCTGCAATCGCTGACGTTCAGCAGTAAGTGACGACTTCCGAAGTTCAGCCCGTTCGATCAGCAGTTTACGAATTTCCTGTTTGATCGCACTGGAAGACGCTTCCGGGTTCTCGACAGGAAGAGCATCAGCCATGGCCAGTCGGGCAGCCAGCAGCCGGATTCGTGATGTCAGTTTCCAGTCTTCCAACTCAACTCGACCTCGCTCGGTGTTTTTTTCACTCAGCTTTTCCAGGCGATCCATCGTTCGCAGCAATTCCTGAATGGCCTCGACAAACGAAGGTTCGTCATAGCTTTCCAGTCGGCCCAGCAGTTCACCCAGTTCTGGATGATGAGTGGCTGCAAACTCTTTGGCTCGCTGAATCTGCACAGGTGTCGGGCTCTGCTCCCTTGGAGAACTTGCTGAGGAGCTTGCGCGAGTGCTGTTTGCCTGGGTCTTACTGCTCGATTTCGCACGGGATTGATCGCTGAACTTTGTACTGTCGGTATTTGTCTCAGCTTTTGAAACCGAGCTTTCCTGAGCCCGAATCATTCCACCTGCGAGCGGCCAACACAGGACAGTCCATAACAGCAGCATCGATCGCAAACAAACTGGAGTGCTCCATCGAGAATGCTTGTGTGAAAGCGGCGGCTTCATTGTCTGACCTGTCGTTCCCATCATCCCCAACTTTCAGGATCCCCAGCCTTGATCCATCCTTGAACAGCACCAACGGCTTGAAGATCCGCCAGATCATTGAATCATCTGACCAGGAGCAGGAGCGACGTTATGGGGTGCAGTCGCTGGCCTCGCGTTTGTTTCGTCCTCCGATGGGTCAGCCAGAAGTGCGGCGATCATCCAGTCGGGAATCGAATTTTCGTCAATGCCTTCAGCAGCTTCTTCGTGATCACGGTTCGTCTCGCGGTCATTCCCCGTTTCACGGTGAATCATTGTCAACCCGGTCTCGGTCATGTCGACATCAATCGTTCGCCAGCCTCCCAGCAGGTTCGCAGCCAGACGGGCTTCTTCGCCTCCTAAATTCCCGGAATCACTGGTTCCTGATAAATTCTCGAGGGCCACACGCTGGTCACCCCAGGGGTTCCACTCGGATGTCAGCCCCACTGCCAGAAGCACAAGAGCCGCCGTCATCAGACTGATAACCCACCAGCCTCGACGCTGTTCCGAACGATTGGCAGGTGTGGATCGCACTGTCTTCGCTGTGACCACTGTCTTCGCTGCAACCGCGACTGGAGCGACCATCACCTGCTCACGCACATCGGCAGGCTCAGGCAGGCTGACAGCTACATCTGTGAGAAAACGAGTCGCTTGCACAACCGCCTCGCAAGCCAACAGATCCACCTGCAATCTCTCTTCAAATGCCCCCACCTCGTCGGCAGACAACTCACCCAGCACGTAGCGAGTGGCCAGCCAATCGAGATCAGTCATGACATTTTCTGTCATGGATGGATGTTCGTGTTCAGCAGTCATGATTCATGAACTCGCACGGAGTCAAAACTTGATCCCAATCCTGTGGCATTCGATGAACGCCTTTTATCTCGATTCCTTTGACTTTGATTCACTGAGGCTTTTCTTGAGCCTCGCCAGTGCCAGCCGCATGCGTGTCAAAACAGTTCCCAAGGGGACTTGCAACTCATTGGCAATCTGCTGAAACGTCTGTTCGCCTTCCAATCGCTTTTGAAGCACGATTTTCTGTTCGAGAGAAAGATCATCAATCGCTTTTCGCAAAGCCTCGTATTCTTCGCCTCGGACCAACGACTCTTCCGCAGCAGGCAGATCCACAAATTCGACATTGGAAGATATTCGTCTTGGCAATCCTTCCGAAGCCCCCTCACTGGTGAAAACACCCTGAGTCTTCTTCCAGGAAAACCACTCCGAGAGCTTGCGTGTCTGCAATTGCTGAGATCGGCGTAACTGCAGCGCTTCCCGGAAGCCCACTTGAAACAGCCAACTGCGAATCTTTTCAGGCTCGACAGCAGCACCACTCTCCCACAACTTCACCCAGGTTCTCTGAAGTGCCTCTTCAGCGGCCTCGGGATCCTTGAGAACCCCGCATAGAAACACTCTTAGATCACTCCCAAACTGGTGGTGCCAGCTTGCGAACTGCTCTTCGTTGAGTTTCGGAACTTGACGGCGGGTTGCATCACTCACGGATCACGGAGCCTGTTGAACGCACACTCCTCACAAGGAGATGCGCCAGTTCACATAGTTATTCTCGATTGTTTCCATCATGCGTGGATTTTCGGCGGAATTTCTTTTCCCGGGTTTTTCAAGAATGGGGTCAGTTGACTTAAACCCTTTCCCGGAAAGCTACTGGAATACAGACAGACGAGACGTTACGCTCACTGTTCTGGGGAAGAGGTACGGTTGAAGACCCATCAAACAACGTGGCTGAAGGAGTTTAACCTTAAGTTTTGACAGTCTCTGAGACTGGCAAGAATTTCCGGCATGAGCTCCTGAAAGAAATTTCGAACATCTCGCGATTTCAGTCATCAGGCTGTCCGCGATCTTCAGGGATGCAAACCACTCATCATGATGTGTCCATACTGCCGCCACGGCGAAACCAAGGTCATCGATTCGCGGACAAGTCAGGATTTCGTGATTCGCCGTCGGCGGGAATGTCTGGCGTGTGCCCGCCGCTTTACCACCTATGAGAAAATCGAGGAATCCCCCATTCGCGTCATCAAGAAAGATGGCAGCCGGGTTCCGTTCGATCGAGATAAAATCGCCCAGGGTCTTGAAAAAGCCTGCTACAAACGACCGATCTCTCCGGAGCGCATCGAAGAGATTATCTCGGTCATCGAACGGGAGCTTTACGAAAACTTTGATCGGGAAGTCCCCTCTCGAGAGATCGGCGAGCGAGTCATGGAGCAATTGCGAACACTCGATCATGTCGCCTTCGTCCGCTTTGCTTCCGTCTATCGCGAATTCAAAGACGTTAATGACTTTGTCGAAGAGTTGCAGCCCATACTTCGTGGCGAAAATCGGCGCACCTAATTGTCGCCTGCTTGGAAATTAACCAAACAGCTTGGCAGTGATTCTGGCCACATGCTCGCCTTGAAATCGGGCCATTGCCAGTTCACGATCAGAAGGCTGGCGCGATCCATCCGCACCCGCGATGGTCGCTGCTCCATAGGGCGAGCCGCCTTTCAATTCCGAGATATCCGCCAGATCCGGACAGGAATACGGCAACCCCACGTAGATCATTCCATGGTGCAGCAGCGTGGGGATGAATGTCAGAATCGTCGATTCATTTCCGCCACCAGTCCCTGTACTGGCAAAGACACTGGCGACCTTGCCCACCAGTGCCCCTTTCACCCACAACCCACCCGTCTGATCGAGAAAGTTCCGCATCTGCGAAGCCATATTCCCGAACCGGGTGGGGGTTCCAAAAATGATGCCGTCGTAGTTGCCTAACTCCTTGGGATCAGCCAAAGGAGCCGCCTGATCAAGCTTGGCACCCGCTCTGGCAGCAGCTTCGGGTGGCATGAGTTCCGGCACTCTCTTGATGGTGACTTCGACTCCCGGGACTTTCCCAGCCCCTTCAGCAATAGCCCCCGCCATCGATTCCACATGTCCGTAAGTCGAGTAATACAGAACCAGGAGTTTCGCCATCTGTTTCCCTTTGGCTTTCATTTCCTTGGAGGCCACATGCACTCTGCACAAGGCTCAACATCTTTCCGACCTTTCGCTGCTCAAATTCCTACAGCCGCTACAACCTGCCAAACCTGACCACCAACAAGCAACCCATCGAGCATAATCCCACCTTGGATTGACCTCACCATATTTTTACACATGAGAGGCGAGGCCCTATCCAAAACCAAACCAAACGAACAACCCTGCCTACACCTGCAGAGAATTCCATCTGAATTCTCTGGGCGTCCTCCCGAGCTCAATTCATGTGCCATAATACTTTTACATTTCCGCATATCGGAAACACTGAATAACCACCAGCTCTCCATCTCTTGAACATCTGTCTGAACGAGCTCCTATTGGGTCATCCATGAGCATTCTTGAACCTTATCATCTGCATGAATTCAGTCATTTTGAGTTTCCACCGGCCAGCCGGGTTCTCGATGTGGGTTGTGGGCCGGGAGAACAGATGCTGGAGCTGTTGAGAAGAGGTCACGAGCCTGTCGGCATCGATCCCGATCCCGCCTGTGTCGAAACAGTCCGCTCGTATGAACTGGAAGCCGTCCAGGGGTTTGCCGAACATCTCCCATTTCCCGACAGCAGCTTTGACGGCGTGATTTCAAAAGTCGTTTTGCCCTACACGCGTTCTGCCATCGCCATGAAAGAGATGGCTCGTGTGCTTAAGCCCGGTGGCATGGCTCGCTTTTCCTTTCATGGGGCAGGCTACTTTTTGCTCTACGCCGCCAGGCACCCCAACTGGAAAACCCGCATCTACGGGTTGAGATCTCTCGTCAATGGCTGGAGTTACGCAGCGACCGGCAAACGCTTGCCTGGTTTTCTCGGTGACACAATCTATCAATCACGCACACGCCTGAACCGATATTACCGCCGACTTGGCCTCGAATTGCTCGAAGATCCACAGGCACCAACCTTCATGGGATTCCCCGTCTTCATCTATCAGGCAGTTCGTAAACGACCGCTGGCTCGACTCTCGATCTACAGGCCACAAGTGGGCTCCTCACAAGGCCAGAAGCTCACCAGCAAACCTCAAACTTCTGACAAATTACATGAATTAACGGTGAAGGATAATTTCGCCATGAAGTAAGTGGCGGTTGCATCGCCCATCAAGACGGATCCGGTGTGAGGTGATACTCTGCTTGAATTGGTTCTCACACGCCCGTCGCAACTCTTACCACGAAGACAGATCCATACACCTCGATGGATTGATGGCAGTTAAATTCCGGGAGTCTCCCGACTTCTGGCAAACACCCATTGCATTTTCCCACTCCTTAGAAGACGCTTGGCAGGCATGAAACTGCCGATGGCCCAAGGGATGGAAGAGAACTCTCAGTGCTGGTATGGCAGACCGGCCTGAATAGGGAGCGAACAGGGTGGAATGGGGACTTTTCGGCGAGCTGGCTCTCATCCTCTTGCTGATTCTGTTCAACGGATTCTTCGCCGGTGCGGAGATCGCGATACTAACTGCCAAACGCGGGCGGCTGGAGCAGCTTTCACAGGAAGGAGATCGTGGTGCCAAAGCCGCACTTAAACTCTCCAGCGATGCCGATCGGTTTTTACCCACTGTTCAAGTTGGGATCACACTCGTCGGTACGTTTGCCGCCGCCTTTGGTGGTGCCAGCTTCATCAGCGAGGTTTCACATCTTATTGGGCAGATCCCTGTTTCCTGGATTCAGCAGCGAAGCGACACGATTTCACTCGGTGTCATTTCGGTCGGGATTGCCTTCTTTTCGCTGATTCTGGGCGAACTGGTCCCCAAGCGAGTCGCTTTGCAGAATGCCGAGTTCATGGCCCGCTGGGTGGCCTTGCCCATGGTACTTCTCCAGACCATCGCCCAGCCATTTGTCTGGTTCCTGCGCGTCTGTACCAAATCCGTCCTGCTGATCCTGGGTCAGAAAACGGAGATTCGCGAGTCCGTCTCGGTCGAAGATATTCAGCACCTGATTGATGCCGGTCATGAAGCCGGGATTCTGCACGAGGCCGAACAGCAGATGGCCCAGCAGGCTTTGAAAATGCGCGAACGGACAGCCGCCGAAATTCTCAGGCCACGGATCGATATTGATGCGATCGACGTCGATACGCCGCCCGAAGAAGTCCTGGGAGCCATGGCCATGTCGGGCTTCTCCCGGGTACCTGTCTGCGAAGGGAGCATCGATCGGATCGTCGGCTTCATTTACATCAAAGACGTCTTTCTCGAAAACTATCTGGGCAGATCTCTCGATATCCGCCGGGTGATGCGTGCCCCGCTCTTTATTCCCAAAACGCTGACCATCTCGAAACTGCTCGAACTCTTCCAGAAAGAGCGGACTCAACTCGCGATCGTGCTCGACGAATATGGCGGCACCGAAGGGATGGTCACCCTCGAAGATGTCATGGAAATCCTCGTCGGCTCGATTCATGACGAGCATCGCCGCGATGAAGAGCAACTGGTGGTCAAACGAGCCGATGGAAGTCTGCTGGCAGATGCCGCTCTCAACCTGCATGAACTGCAGGAAGCATTGGAATTCAGCAAATGGCCTGAACCTCCTCCTCGAGGCATTGCCACCATCTCGGGACTGGTTGTGGCCCTGCTGAAGCGACCGCCCAAAATTGGAGATATCATCCAGTGGAGCCAACTCCGTGTCGAAGTGGTCGATATGGATGGCCCGCGGATCGACCGGCTGCTCGTGAGTCGCGTCGTTCCTGAATCCTCGAACGAAGCCGAGGTCAAACCTCAGGAAGAATCGCAAAGCTAGTCTCAGTATTATGTTACAGTCATTTCGATACCCTCGCCTGAGACTTCCCTATGATGTCTCATCCATGGGAATTCGCTGATTCGTAGCTGGTGGAAGATTCCAATCCACATGCACGCAGATAAACTATCGAGTTTCAGTCGAGCAAAAATGATGCGATCACTCCGTCGTCAGGGTGCCCAAGCAGATATTTATGTCCCGCCCGTTGGTTTCAACCCACCATCGATGCCAGATTGCGAGTGAACGTTTCGTTTCATTCTGTCTAGTCGTGTGGGGTGCCGGTCAAAAAATGATCCGGGAACTGGCTACTGGCGACTGGCGAAGAAAACTCACTGGCGTCCTGCTCATTGTCTCTTATTGCATTGGCGCATGGGGATTCTCGACCAACTCGCTGAGTCTCATGTCCGGCGGTGCATTTCCTTGTGCCGGTCACAAATGTGGCTGTGCCTCGGCGACGCAATGCTGGAAAAACTGCTGTTGCTACACACCCGTGGAACGACAGCTCTGGGCAAAGCTCAATGGCATGCACCTTCCGGAAGCTCTTGTAGACAAGCCAACTCCACCAGTTCCCTCCCAGGCGACCTCATGCTGTTCCATGGGAAAAGCCAGATCCTCCCAATTGCAAAACTCTGCCGAAAATACATCTGCCAGCGGATCGCAAATTTCGACTTCGTTACGCGAACTCCGCATGCTGGCCACTCGTGGCGACGATGGCAGCCTCTGCTCGCGCAGATCTTCCATCGAAGTGACTCCCCCAAAAACTGCGAGAACAGTTCTTGCTGAAACAAAGAGTACATCACCCTCAAGCTGTTGCTCGATCAATCAGAAAGTTTTCAAAACAGAGCCCGTTCATATTGCCAGTAAGCCGGCCTGCTGTGCTCCCTCCTCACATGCAAGTCCATCCGGAATTCAAATGCCGGCGCAAAAGTCGTCGCTTTCTAAGCCAGAATCGGCACCAACGTCATCGGTTCCGTGGCTCGATACTCTGAAATGTCAAGGTGCCGGTTCCATGTGGACCATGCTCACAGAGCCCCTGACAACACCACCGATGGCCCAGTCGTGGCAACCGTGGTCACCACATCAGTCAACCTTCTCTTCTTCGCATGGAATTCCCTGCGAAGTCTTCTACACCCGGCTCTCTCCTCCCGGTTGAACTCTCTCTCGCGATCTCATTCCGTGTGCCTGCCTGCGCCGGAGATCCTCAATCGATCTCGCGTTCCAGCGAAGATAAGTGCCATGCTTGCGGCTCTGAGCAAGCATGCTGTCTCAGCTATATAACGCGCTCGTTGTGTCTCTAACTCGACCGCAGCACCGGCTCGCCTGGCATGCGCCACACTCGCGTGCTGGCTTTATACGCTATGAGATCGTCCATGCGTTGGTCGGCAATTTATTGCTGACCGACCTAACCATTCTGGATGCCCCGGGCAGACGCACTAATGGCTTGAAGCTCATCCGCTGTGTGCGTGCTGTTCGATTTCTGCCCCGGGAGTCTCAATTCACGAATGGCCGTGCTCTGCATGGCCTGAGAGTTCGTTCAATTTCACTTACATCTTAATACCCGAGGAGGGTTATATGCTGACTTCTTTAATGATGATCAATCAAAAAGCAAGTGCGACTTCAATTCTGGCACATGCCATACTCGCTTTAAGTGTGGCAGCTATCAGTACGATCGCTAGCGCTCACGATACGTGGGTTCAGACCAATGTCGCCCAGGTCGCTCCCGGCGAAGTGGTGCATATCGACCTGATGCTCGGTAATCACGGCAACGAACATCGCGATTTCAAACTCGCCAGTAAAATCGGTATCGATAAGGTTAGCTTTGACCTGATCTCACCCGATGGAAACCGGCAGGATCTCAAGTCTCGCGTGGCCGATATTGGTAATGCCGCAAAGGAAGGCTTCTGGTCAGTACGGCAGGTCGCCCATCAGCCGGGGCTCTATGTCGCTGCTCAGTCTCTCGATACGATCCACGGCACCACCCGCGCTTATCGCAACGCGAAATGCTACTTCCAGGTCGGTGAAAAGGCTGGAGGTGTCGATCCTTTGAAGCCGCTGGGCCAGCCCATCGAACTGGTACCGCAGAGCAATCCAGCCACAGCCAAAGCGGGCGAGCCGATCACAGTTCAGGTGCTCCTCAAAGGAAAACCGCTGGCCGATGCGACGATGTCGTTCATTCCCCGCGGTGCGGAACTTGCCGCCGATTTCGACCCGAACTTTGAACGCAAGACCGATGGCTCTGGCAAGGCGACGTTTACGCCAGCGGAAGCGAACTACTATCTGGTCGTCGTGCATCACGCCGCTGATGACGAAACAGGCGAGAAGTACGAACGCTCTCACTACGCCGCCACACTCACGCTGA
>JAIXUU010000112.1 GCA_027483405.1 Planctomyces sp.
ATGCCTGCTGCTCAATGTTTGTTTTGCCGAACATCCCCCTCAGACATGACCCATCCCTGGAAAATCGCACCGTGCGTTCATTGCACGGTCAAATCAAAAAAACTCTTTAACTAGCAACAGGTTCGATCAACACAAAACACCAGCTTTCGTTATGGTTATTTCAGTGAGGATCGAAGTCTGTCGTTAGCAGACTGACAGAAAATCTTTGGCGAGGCCAACCCGTTCTCTCTATCTATTGCCTGAGAGAGACAGATCGTTTCATGTCAGCGAATTATGAATCCTCCCTTTCGCACTGTCGGATCGAGTTGAATTGAACTTCTGAATTATGATCTTCACTTTTCCGTCTGTTCGGAAGTTGCAAGCAGTTCTGATGTTGCAAGTTCTGCAAATTGGTAATTCCTGTTGCAAAACGGGTTCAAGTGCGGCACTTCCTGATTTCTGTTTTTCTTCAAAAAATCTCACGTCTCAAAAATTCTACGCCCCGGAAGGTGATTCGTGGGGATTGTTCTGCATGCCCCCGGCTCGTTTTCGATGAATAAGCATGGCCTGTGCCAAAACATCTTTCGCTGACGGATTCAATTTCGCCCCGGCCTCTCCACGTTCCATACGGCGTGCTTTATGCAAGTTCAGTTCTCTGCGGAGCACCAATCGGTCTGTCAACTGGCTGAGTAAGTGCCGTCGAACTCCTGGGTCGGCTACAGAACCCGCTGAACCTGGCTGACCTGCCCAGTTTTCCAGCTCGCTGGTGGACGCTATCACTCCGGCCGATTCCTGGAGGCTCAGCAGTTCAGCCGCACTCAGGTGGCTTTCTCCCAGCCACGCCAGAAGTCCTTTGAGTGCGGGTGATTCGGTTTGTGCCAACAAAAGTTCAAACGACGGCAACAGTCCATGTTCGACCACATCGAGGCACACACACCACAGGTGCCGGAATGCAGGGTGATGGAAGTCGTCGGAACCAACTCGCTGGCTTACCCATAGAAAATCATCCGGTGATTGGAGCAACAGGCGGAAGAACTCGCTTTCCAGCAGATCGTCTCCAGCGGTCGATCTCTGAAGCGAATTGACCTGCTCCTGAAGCGGTCTTTCGTCGTCAATGATCGATGATTCGGCTGGATCAACTTTTCGGGGAGGCTGAGAAACATTCTTGAAGCGTTGTTCGCCGCGCAGGTCGCGTAATCGCTTTTGCAGGAGCGATTCACTCAATCCCAGCCGGGAAGTGAGCCGGGAAAGCAGATTTCTCTCACGGACAGAACCCGCAAGTCCTGGCGATAGAGCCATGGTTTCCAGCAGTTCATCCGTCACACGCTGCCGCGCGTCCACACTTCCGGTGCCAAACCTTTCAATTGATCGGCGGAGCTTGAACTCCAATGCCTCGGGAGCTTCCTGAATCGCCTGTTCGAGAGCCGCCAACCCCTTCGCTTCGAGATATTCGTCAGGGTCGAGACCTTCCGGAAGCGTCAAGATTCGTAAATCGACATCTTGAGCCAGAAATCGAGGCAACGAACGTTCGGCAGCATTCAATCCGGCAGTATCACCGTCATAAATCAACACAAATTTTCTGGCTAAACGCTTCAATACCTGGACATGGTTTTCGGTGAGTGCTGTCCCTAATGTCGCCACGGCATTTTTCAGCCCATGTTGATGGGCTTTGATGCAATCCATGTAGCCTTCCGTCACCACGACAGTCTCCGTGCGGCGAATCGCCTCCCGTGCCTGATCGAGGCCATAACAGAGACGGCTTTTGGAAAACAGCGGGCTTTCCGGGCTGTTCCAATATTTGGGAGCATCTTCCTTTGCGGGCCGACCGGGAATAATCCGGCCGCCGAACGCGACTGGTCGGCTGCGTTCATCACAAATCGGGAAGAGCAGCCTGTCGACAAAAAAGTCATAATGACCGGGGCCGTTATCGCGAGCCCCCACCAGGCGGACAACGGCGAGAGAATCGATGGAAAAGCGGCCACGAGCCCGCTCCTGGAGCCAGTGCCAGTCGTCCGGGTGATAGCCGAGCGCAAACTGCTCGACAATTTCGGGTTTGAGCTGCCTCGATGCCAGATATTCTCTGGCCGGTGCCCCGAGCGCAGAACTCTTCAAACATTGCTGGAACTCGCGAGAAGCCCACACGAGAACATCAAACAGATCGCTCTTTTTCGGACCTGAGGATTCCCCAAAGCCGGCTTCGTTTCGACTGCGGCGTGGCAGCTCAATCCCTGCTTTTTCAGCCAGTAAAGTCAACGCTTCCGGAAAACTGAGATTATCGTGCTTCATCACATACGAGAAGCAGTCTCCCCCTTCATTGCACACCCAGCAGCGATAGGTCTGCCGCTCCGGATTAACCTGCATGGAAGGATTGTGGTCATCGTGAAAAGGACAAAGACACTGAAATGTGCGACCACCTCGGGCAGGTTGGAGAGAAACCGTTTCGCCGATGAGCTGGACAATATCTGTCCGAGCACGCACCTGCTCTTTGATTTCATCCCAGGATACTGTTGGCTGGCCCGCAGAACTCACTCAAATCCATCCCGTAAATTTCAAGCAACCTGGCTGCTGGAAGACTTCAACACCTGCGACTGATGGCTTGAAAAAGCACTCAAAGAACAAAGAAAGTCCAAGCGATCGTCGGGAGGAGCCAACGATCCGTTGGAGTTTTGTTAACGCCGAACCACAGAGCCAGAGCGTGCAACGCTATCCGGGCGGCGGGCGGGAACTGGATTTTCTTTCGTGCGAATCGGGATGGGGATCATTTGCGGAAACAACTTCCGCCAGAGGTCTGCCAACCAGTCAGAGGTCAGGTGCCTCAAATCGTCTGCGAGACGTTTTCCGAGCTGAGGTTGCTGCCGAGATGCTGTCGAGAAATCAGCACAGCAATTCTGAATCCGTCGGAAGTTGGCCATGCGTTGATGATCCGCTGGAGTCGAGCTTAGTACAAAGATCGACTGAGTTTCATGGCTGACAGCCCATCATTCCAGTTTCTGAAGTTCTAAATCCAGTTTCAGAACCTGGCAGTCTGGGCATCGTCTTTTCACACTCTTCGCGAGAACTCCATTTCTCTCCCAAAAACCTTTGGCCAGATTTCAGGAGATGATCCCTTTTCTTGAGTTCACAAGCCCTCATTCAGAATTGAAGAGGAAACAAGTCGCTCAAGCCAAGAAATACTGTCTCAGAACCTGCCCAACCAACTACCATGGATCGGCATCACCTCATGTTCAGCCGATCCATTTCCAGAACTCTCTTCGAATCGATAAACCTCCATCGAGAGACTGGAATCCCAATACAGGGATCATCGTCGGAAAAACCGTCACGTCAAGTGGACTGAAGTTCATGTTCTTTGCTGAATCTTCGCGTCGCAAGCCCCATGGCAATGACCTCAGGAATGATGTTCATCCTCATAGCAATCCCCCGCAATCCCTGAGATGCAAGACATAAGCTATTTCAAAATCATTACTTGTGACGTTCTAATTGTCTCCGAATAATGCGAATAGGCCCATCCCCGTGAGAAGAGGTATGAGCTTCTACTCTCAGGATGTCAAAGCCCCAGCCAGACTGGACAACTGGTTTTCAGGAATGCCTGCAGACTAATGACCTGCCACGAAGTCACTCTTGCTGATTCACTCCTGAGAATACGTTTTTGTTGCTGAAACCGCTGGTTGCCCGTCAGGCGTGGAGCCGTATGATCAGAGTTCAGAGATGTAACGGTGCAATACCGCGACCTTGCCATGACATCACAGATCGACAGGCTCGTCTTATCAGCAGCTTTGCACCAAGTAAATTTCTAAAGAGGCGACCAATGGCTGCACCACCTTTTCAACATTTGAAAGACAGTGGGTGGTGCGCTGTTGTCCTGAAATGGCTGACAGTTGGCTGCTTTCTCATCACCTCCTTCCCTCAGGCGAATTCAGCCGATGACAAACCGTCCGCCAAGCTGACGGTTCAATCTCGCGAAGTTCAGACAGCGATCAAGCGAGCCAGAACTTTCCTTCAGACAAGTGCTGATGATCAGGCCTCTCTGGCTTTAACCGGCTATGCACTGCTGAAATCGGGTTCGGATCTGAGTGACAAGAAGGTCGCCGACGCCTTGGCCGATGTGCGTAAACGATGCGGAGGTAATCGCTATCTGCCTGCCTCGCACCATATTTATTCGGCTGCAGTCGATGCGATGCTGCTCGAAGCGGCTGGCGATCTCAGCGATAAACCGAGCTTAAACCTGATTGCTGACTATCTGATTGCTCAGCAGAAAGCCCACGGAGGATGGTATTACCCTTCGCAGACTGACATTTATGGCGACACCAGTATTTCGCAATATGGCGTACTAGGACTTTGGGCTGCCTATCGAGCCGGAGTGACGATTCCTACAGACGCCTGGGAAGGCGCCGCCAGATGGCACCAGCAGACACAAAATGCCGATGGCGGCTCGGGTTATCATCCCACAGCCACAGGTGCGACGGAAACCAAGGCCACCATGACAGCAGCGGCTGGAGGGAGCTTGCAGGTTGTTCGACTGATTCTCTTCGGAAAAACTGCCGCTGGCAAAACTCGTCGCCTCAATGCCTCGATTGGCAAGCGTTTTGGAGTTCTCGAACCTGTCAGACCCGAAGCTCCTCCCGAAGAAAATCAGGCTGTGGTGGTCGTAAGGCCGACCCGCCTCGAATTGTCAGTTCTCGATGCCAGTATTGACAAAAACTTTCGCGCACTCGAACGCCTGGCTCAGCGCGGTATGCCGGCCGATTGGCCCTGTTATTACCTCTATGCAATTGAGCGATACGCCGCTTTGTCTGCGAAAGAAGAGATTGCCGGTGTTGACTGGTACGACGCCGGTGCCCGCTGGCTGATTCAGAATCAGGCGACCGATGGCTCGTGGCGTGATTCTTCCGGACTTTCGCCAGCCACCAGCCTCTCGCTCCTCTTTCTAGGTAAGGCGACCGAATCACTCTTCAAACGAGAAGGCGCTGCTCCCGGTGTCGGAGGTGGTATTCTGGTTGGTGGACGCGATTTGGCCGCACAACTAGTTGATAAACCCAAAGATCCCAAAACATCAGCCGAGCTGGCAGATCAAGCCCTGAAAAGCCTTTCCAAATCGATTTCTGATCAGGATGTGGCCAAGGCTCAGGCCGCGATCGTGGCTCAGTTTCAACTGGGCAATCGCGACGATCTTGTCGGTAAACTTGACCTGCTGCAGCGACTCGTCAAGGACCCTCGTGATGAGATTCGCCGGACAGCCTGCTGGGCGCTGGGAAAAACGGGGGAACTGGAACCTGTCCCGCTCCTGATCGAGCGACTCTCCGATGAGAACTCGGATGTGGCACTCGAAGCGAGCCGGGCACTTTGTACCATTGCCAGCGAGCCAGCGGGTATTGCAGGACTGGCCATTGATCCCACCCGGCATACTCTCCGCAGGGCTGAGCGTTCGAACGGGACGCGCTATCGCAGCCCCCGGGAAGAATGGCAGGAGCTCTCCACGAAAGCCTGGCTCGATTGGTACTTAACCCATCGCCCCGCAAGCTTGCGCCATGATCGGCTTGAAGTCGGGCCACGCGACCGATTGGTCGTCCCTCCGAATTGAGTAAGCCATACATGTTTGATCAAGTTGACCGAGTTTGATCAAGTTGCTCGTGAGGCATCCATATCAGTTTTCGACGTCGCTCACTTCGGGCTTACCGAGAAATCGACCGCCACTGATGAACATGCCGTTTTCCACGGGGGTACACCATTCAATGGCCACGCTATAGGTGTATTCGCGTGTTTCACTGGCCATTTTGAGACGGACATCTCCAGGGTTGAGTGACCCTTTATGCAATAATCCCACGCCATAACGACTGATTTCACGAGTCATGGCGGGAATGAGATTTCCACGCCGGGTGGTAATCTCGGCTGGCACTGCCAGTTCGATCCGCTCAGTGTTGCGAGAGTTCGCACCATCGAGTTTTTCGAAACTCTCAATGACTGTTTTCAAATCGTGCAAGGTCGGTCGACCCCACGGATCCGTAGCCATCTCTTTCACTCCCTGTATTCATCGAGCCACAATCTGATGTCTCGTTACAAGGAACCTAGCCCATAATTCTCGATGAGGCGTTGACGAAAAGAGGCTGGACTTTGAAAAAGCAGTGACAATTCTGTCAGCGGGCCAAAGGCCGCAGTCGGCGTCACCAGATTCATCGCCGGCGGATCATTGGTTTTGTGATCGAACTGATGGCACGGTAATGATTACCGTTCGCTCGGAGCCGACTCACGGGAGGCAGATCCCGAAGTTTCGCTTGATGAGATATGACCGGCAGAGGCGGAATGGCTCGAAACCACCACTTCGACAGATCGGCCTGTACTGCGTGCCAGACCCCACCCTGCGCCCAGCGCTACGAGAATTCCCAAGACCCAGGGAACCCAGGTCATCAGTTGGTTGCTTCGACTTTGACTCGATGCCAATTCGGCACTGTCGGACTTCACCACCAACTGCTCGAATTCACCGATGGCATCGACATTCAGTTTTGAACGCGCTGGTTGCTTATCATCATTGCCCCGTACTTCGGGCAGAGTTTCTGTTTTCGAAGCGGCAACAGACTGAACATGTTCACCCCGAGTCCGAATTTCAGTTCCAAGCTGCTCGACTCCGGGAAGATAAAGCGGCTGCAATGTCGCTTCCGGAACGTCATGTTGCACCACATGAGCCGTCACGACAGCGTCGCTCGGTATAGACGCTTCTGCCACAAAATCGGATGGACTGTCTTTTGGTACTGCACGTAATGCACGATTGGCACTCACACTTCCCTGCAGTGCAGGAGGCACAGCGGCCATTTCCTCGGAAATGTCACCACTCTTCTCGCTTTCGAGAGCTGCACCTGTTGATGGTTGTATTGAACTGGTGATCGCATCTGGTGCCGACTCGACAGTTTTTTGATCAGCAGCCATATCGCTGAGTTTGAGTTCGCCGGCTTCGGGCCTTGAGAGTGCGATCAAATCTTCAATCCGATGCAGCAGATCTTGAGGTCGCTCTTCTGTCGGCGAATATTCCAGACCAGCCCCTTCACTGAGTTCATTGGCCAGGCGGGCAAATCGCTGCGCTGTCTTCAGCTCACCGGCTTCAATCTGACGTCGGGCATGACTGAGTAACGATTCAATCCGTAAGCGGAACTCGTTCAGTTCTGACAAGGATCGTTTGGTGACCGCCTGAGCATCTTCTTCGAGAGTCTCGCGGAGTTGACCGATACGGGAAACTTCCTGTGAGGTGGCCTCTTTGGCTTTTTCGAGCCCGTTGGCGAGCTCAAAAGCCTTCGTCCAATCTCCTGGAGTCGCCGAAAGAGGATCAGGAAGAGCATCCTTGAGTTTTGCTCCCGTGGTTTTGGCGACGGCAGGAGCTTCTGTATTGGATGCGGTCGATGAATCCGTACTGCCAGAACCAGTTGTCATACTTGTCTGGTGAATCGCAGAGTGCTGGCCTTCCGGCAAACCACTGCCTGAACCTACCTTGTCGACCGACTTCGTGGATTGACCGGGAGTGATGGCGACTTCGAAGGGGTCTTCGACCGGAGCATCCGCAGCTTGTGCGTCGCGGGCCGAAAGGGTCGCCGCTGAGTTCGCAGCAACTGTCGGCTGCTCTTGTTCAATCTTCCGTTCTGCCGATTTGCTGGCAGTCCAGGGAGCACTGGGAACATGATCCCAGAGTTTGGCAATGCTGTCGCGCGGGTTCTTCGCACAACCACTCGTCAAGACCACACACAGGATTAATCCCGAGGCGATCAATCGTCCAGAAATCAGACGACCACAGCCCAGCTTGGAAACGATCTGCTCGATGGCGGATCTTCTGTTGAACTGTAAACGGACTGTCTGAATGCGCTCTGTTGCCGCATAGCTCCGATTTGAGCGGTGTGGGAGAATCTGCGGTGTCACACAAGATCCTTCTTGGGACAAGCACCCGAACTTATCGACGTCAGTGAAATCGGCTTAAATCAACGCCTCGATCCGTTTCGATGGAAATCTCAAAAGACATTAAGGCCTCTTTCACCAGCAATTCCGGAATTCAACAGATTGCATCGTCTCGGCAGAAAGAGGTGCTGCATCTTTCCCGCAGCACTGAACGCGAAAGCATCCAGTTGTTCTGACTTCTCAGCCACAGACCGGCAGACTTTGCCCCTTGAGCACCCAGCCTGCATGCATTCTCGTTTCAGGCAGATTCAGCCGAACAAACATTTCTTGACGGTTTGCGGGTTAGAAACGATACCGCTCACTCCCGCTACTTCATCCTGCCCCTGATTTTCCATCACTCATTTTTCCACCACTCTGGCCATCTTTCCCTCATCATCAACAGAGAGACAGGAGCCAGTGCTTCGTCTGTGATGTCTATCGATAGACGGCACTGCTCAACCAGCCTGTCCTCAAAACTTCAGGTACGAATCATGAACAATCTTCGCGGATCGTCGAAGAGTCGCACAGGCTGGCGAGCCGGTCATGCTCTGCTCCTGGGCTGCACATTGCTTGGGTTGACTCTCGTGGGCTGCACGATGACCGAAATGAAACGGGCACTCTACTACGATCCCGAAGCGAAAGATGAAAACGCAATGAACGGCGTTGAATCTGACAAATGGGGCTTCGTCGGCCAGCAGGGGCGAGGCAGCAAAGCCCTCGAAGACGAGCGTGATCCTCTCAAGAATCTGCTCATGTCCAAAGAAGCCCGCGATATCGAACGCAATCTTGGCTACAAGTAAGCTGGTCGTCCCTAAGTTCAATCAACTCGTTATCCACCAGTGCAGATACCAGTCGAGCAGATCGCCATAAATCGGGCAGAGCCATATCTGCACCTGCAGTGGCACATAAGCACCCAGCCACCAGGCGGATCGCAACTCGAAAATTGCCCCATACCACGACCAGAAAAACGGGCCGAGTGACAGCGCGTAAGGGATGAACGCCCAGACGAGAAAACCTTCCCACGAGCAGAACCATTTCGCCGCTCGACGGAGCTTGTCTGATTCGAATACAGCGTTCATCAGGCAATCTTCCGCTGAGGTGGTTCCACAAATGTCTCAGCAGGTTGACCACAAAGATCAGCCACAGCGGCTGGCATGGCCTGTTGAAAATCGATCACCGGCTGGTAACCAAGTTCCATTTGAATGCGATGTGAGCTGAAGTCGAGATTCAATCCCAGAAACTTGATTCGCGCGCTCGAGAGCAGCGGAGCTTCCTGCTTACCAAGCAGTTTCCAGATACGCTCCAGCACTTTGGCCAGAACTTTTGCAACAGGCAAAGGAACCACCTTCTTCGGCAAAGGCAGTTTCGCACATCGGGCCACGGTCTCGACAAACTCACGCTTGGTGACCAGCCGACCATCCGTCACATGATAGATTCTTCCCGAGGGTGTCGGGTGTTTCAGGACGGCAGCGACGGCCTGCACCAGATTATGCACCGAAGTGTTATTCATCAGTTTTTCAGGCGAGCCCAGATAAGCGAACTGCTTTGTCTTGAGCCTTTCGATGAGCCTTGGCAGAACTGAGCGATCGCCTGGGCCATAGATGAATCCGGGTCGCAGGATCACTGCCGGAAAGTTTTCTTTCTGCGAGTGATCGCTGACGAGCTGTTCAGACTCCCGCTTGGTCAAGGTGTAGCCATCGATCCCGGAAGTGCTGACCGGGACATCCTCATCGGTTCCGTAATGATCTCTGGCCGGGAAGACACCCAATGAGCTGATGTGTACGAACTTCTCAAACGCTGGCTGTTTCCTTGCCGCTTCGATCAGCAGGCGCGTCCCTTCGACATTCACCTGGCGATACTCTTCTGTCGGGCCCCAGTCGCCCACTTTCGCTGCACAATGCACGATGAAGTTCACATTCTGAACGGCCTTTTCCAGGCTGACGCCGTCCTCCAGATCTCCTTCCACCAATTCAATCACCGGCAGCAACTCTTCCGGGAAGAAACCGGCACACGACGACGGCTTACGAACCAGTCCCCGTACGCGATAGCCATTTTTAGCGGCCCACAACACCACATGCCGACCCACCAGTCCAGTTGTTCCCGTCACCAGCAGGAGTGGTAAATCCCGTTGATCCATTACGTCGCTTCCTTGAGATGATTTTTGTCGAGTTGAGCGAGTTCCAGCACTTCAGCAGCGATCCGCCGGGCGGCATCCAGCCGGGCCCAGCTCTTCGCTTCTCGCGACATCGCTTCACGATGACGGTAGTCCGTAACCAGAGAGTTCAGAGCGGCTTCAAGCTGCTTTGATGTTTCCAGAACATCAGCCGCCTGCTCGACAACCAGTGAGGCCTGCCGCTTGGCAAAACTCTCGGCATTGCGCAGTTGATGTCCATCCGACGATTCAGGGTAGGGCACCAGAATGGACGGAATCCCTGCACAGGCCAGCTCAGAAAGTGTCGTGGCTCCCGACCGGGCAATCGCAATCCCGGCTCGGCGATAAACACTCTGCATGTCCTTGATAAACGCGTGCACTTCACAAGGCAATGTCCTGCGCGCGTACCGGGCCTTCAGGGCGACTTCCTGCCTCGGCCCCGATTGATGTATCACATCCCAGCCTTCAAGCATCTTGCCATTCTGCTCCAGCATGAGTGCGACCGCTTCATTGAGTCGATCAGCCCCCTGGCTACCACCGAGAATCACCAGTGTCTTCCGTTCGGGTGTATACGCCGTTTCGGCCAGTTGGCAAATTTCGGTGCGGAGTGGATTACCGGTCACAAGAACTTTGCACGAACGTGGCAGATAGGCTCTCGTTTCATCGAAAGTCACACAGATGCAATGGGCTTTTGTCGCCATGCAGCGAGTCGCACGACCTGGAATTGTGTTCTGTTCCAGCAGAATGTAAGGAATCTTGCGCCGCCGGGCCGCCAGCAGCAGCGGCACACTCGCATAACCACCCAACCCCACGACCGTAGTGGGCTTGAATTGATCAACAATTTTCAGGGCTGCCCGCCAGGCCGTAAAACTTCGGCTGAGAAACCGCAGTGGCGATTGCCATAGATTGCGTAATGGCTCGGCTGGTAACGTCGTCTGCTCGTAAGGGCTCGTCGCCAGAATTTCACGTTCAAGCGGTCGCTCTGTCCCGGCAAACAAAAACTTCGCCTTCGGACAGATCTCTTCGATAGCAGCAGCGGTTGCCAGACCGGGAAACAGGTGCCCGCCGGTACCACCACCTGCAAACAGGATCTTAGGTGTACGGCGGGAAGACTTCATCGGCTGCCCTCAATCCGCAACACATCCGGGCGAGACACCTTCTGCCAGAATCTGCAGACACACCCGGAGCATAGCCTCTCCTCGGCTGCTGATCTCCTGCGAGACGAAACCCATTCGATTTCTCGAATCGTCGTCAATCCGCGATCGCATGTTCGCGAAAACTGGTGCATGGCAAAACCCACTCCTTGAGTGTCATCGTTGTACACCTATCGCGGGAATTCGGCAATCAAACCGCCGGTTATGGCTAGATTCGCCTGTGAACCATTTGCAGAGTTCACGTCCTTTCCCGCTGAGAATTGAACTTCCTGGTGATGGCCAGATTTGGGGCGAAAAAGAGTCCATTTGCAGTAGAATGCCTGTTCTTCGTGACCAGTCTGACAACCCGCGCCTCAAGGCAAGGAATGATTCATGCTCTTCCATTCGATCACCCGGAACATGATTTTCATCGGCCTGTGCCTGGTCTGGCCTGCTCTTCTGGCGGCTGGTGAGTTCAACACCGTCCTGAGCATTGGCGATAAGGCTCCCGCCTGGAGCAAACTGCCCGGTGCCGATGGCAAAGAGCATTCGCTCGCGGATCTGGCCGAGTGTAAAGCCGTGGTGCTCGTCTTCACTTGCCTCTCCTGCCCGACGGCTGTCGACTACGAAGAACGCATCGAAAAGCTGCGTAAAGATTACGCGCCCCGTGGTGTCGAGGTGATCGCTGTCTGTGTGAATCAGGTTCCGCAGGATCGCCTGGAAGCGATCACCCAGCGCGTCCAAAAGAAAGGTTTCTCGTTCCCTTACCTGTATGATGAATCGCAGAAAATCGCGAAGGATTACGGGGCGATTTTCACTCCCGAATTCTATGTGCTCGATGGACAGCGGAAGATCGCCTATATGGGTGCCATGGACGATAAGACCGAAGCAGAAAGTGTCGAAGTCAAATATGTCTCGACGGCTCTGGATGCCATCCTGTCAGGTCAACCAGTCCCCAAAGCCGAAGTGATCGCCCGAGGTTGCCGCATTCGCTACGCCCGCGAACGCCGCGAATCGAAGTAATCTTTGATGGTGACAGCGAAGGGTGCACCTTTCACCCACTCAACGGGTGGCACTTTGAAGGGTGGCACGACCCTGGAGACCCAAAAATCAAAACACAGCGAAAGGGCGTGGCCTGTCCGACAAACACCGATAAGAACTAGCGGCGACGAACTGATGTCGATGCAAAAACCTTCTGGCAAGACATCCCACCCCGCTTCAGCTAGACTCCAGCCACAATTCTGCACATGATTCTCAACCATCTCCCAAAATCTTGCCCGCTGACTTCATCAGGAAATGCCTCATGACTACGGCTCTTTCCAACCAGCCACTGCTGAAAGACAGAGCCTTCTGGGGACTCAACGCCACGCAGTTCCTGGGTGCGTTTAACGATAATCTTTTCAAAGAACTCGTGTTGCTCATCTGTGTGGCAGCCCCGCCGATCTTCGGGCCAAATACCCCGGATAACAAAGGGCTGAATCAAGGGTTAGCCACAGTGGCTTTCTCGGTGCCCTTCATCTTTCTTTCAGGCTTCGCTGGTTTTCTTTCTGATCGTTTCAGCAAGCGAACCATTGCCTTCTGGTGCAAGATTGCCGAGATCGGCCTGGTACTGGCGGGTCTCATCGGGTTCTATCTGGGGTCACTTCCGCTCCTGATTCTGATTCTCGGTTTGATGGGTGCTCACAGTGCCATGTTCGGCCCGCCCAAGTATGGCATTCTGCCCGAACTCTTCCACAAATCTGAACTGCCCAAAGCCAACGGCCTGCTCCTGATGACCACTTTTCTGGCCATCATTTTCGGTCTGGCACTCGCCGGTTTACTGGCCGATCTGTTTCATGGACGACTCTGGATTGCCAGCATCGCCTGCCTGCTTGTCGCCATCACGGGCACGATCACCGTGCTACTGCTGCGCGAGCCCGGCGTCGCTGACCCTCATTTGAAATTTACACTGGGATCAATGTTCATTTCTCGCTCGACGTGGCAACTGATTACCAGCAAAAAAGGATTGCTGCCTGTTCTCATCGCTTCGTCGGTCTTCTGGATGGTTGCCGGGATGGTCTACCCGAATTCGATCAACGCTCTCGGGAAAACCATCCATGGACTTTCGGATACCCAGACCGGCCTGATGGCAGCCACAACGGGCCTGGGGATCGCCGTCGGCTGTGTCTTCGCCGGGATCTGGTGCCGCGATAAAGTTCGCGGGCGACTGGTTACTGTGGGTCTCGTGGGGCTGACTGGCTGTCTTATTCTGCTGGGCATGCCCGGTGCTGAAGGCTTCAAGGGCAAACCGTGGTTGAGCCCCATTGGTGCCAGCATCGCTCTTGTTGGTGTGGGACTGTTTGCCGGGATGTACAGTGTCCCTTTGCAGACATTTCTGCAGGCTATGGCCAGTGATGGGCAGAAGGGCCGCATTATCGGTGTCATGAATCTGGTGAACTGGATCGGAATTGCTTTGGCAGGGGTCATCTACATCGTCTCTGTCAAAATTCTGGGAAGTTTTGGACTCTCGGAGCAGTTTACGTTCTGGGTGGGTGCGGGCCTGCTCGTGCCACTACTGATCTTCTTCCGGCCACCCACAGTCAATCTGAGCGAACTGGAAGCCGCTTCGACCCCCCTTGATGATGTGACCACAACTCCGCCAGTGATCATCCCGGGAGAGACCGCATGACGATTGATCGTGGCAACCCGGGAGATCAATTGCGGCGGGCACTCAGGCAGGAACTGGAAATCGTGGCTCGCAGTGGGGTGAGCCATTGGAGCCCTGAGATTCTGCAACTGCTGCCTCTATTGACCACTCCCGCCACAGCACCACTGGAACCGTCTCGCGTGCGGGGCGCATCGCATTCAGCAGAAGCGAACACAGCAGCAGCCCGTCTGACAGATTCATCACGACTAATCGCCCCTGAGGAACTTGAAATGGCCAAGCGCAGTGCGCGCTCGCAAATGGCGCCGCCCGCCCCGACGGCAAGTGGAATCGCCCCACAGCCACCCAAGCTGTTGAATCTTCCTCTGGCAGAACGTGTCCATGAGCTTGAGAAACTGAAAAAGTGCGTGGCGAACTGCTCCCGTTGCCCGGAATTGGCGAGTACTCGCAAACAGACGGTCTTCGGCGTGGGAAATCCGCAGGCGAAAATCATGTTTCTGGGTGAAGCACCGGGAGCCGACGAGGACGCGACCGGAGTTCCGTTTGTCGGTCGTGCGGGTCAGCTTCTGGATGGCATTATTGCTGCCTGTAAACTCAAGCGGGAGGATATCTACATCTGCAACATTTTGAGATGCCGCCCGCCAGGCAATCGCCTGCCATCACCCGAAGAAGCGGGAAATTGTCGCGAATGGCTCGACGGACAGATCTCGATTGTGAATCCCGAATACATCATCTGCTGGGGTTCAACGGCGGCGAAGAATCTTCTGGGCACCACAGAAGCCATTGGCAAACTTCGCGGCAAGCTCTTCGAGTATGGCAGAGCGAAAGTCTGCTGCACCTATCACCCCTCGTACCTGCTGCGTAACCCTCCTGCCAAGAAAGATGTCTGGCAGGATATGAAATGGTTCTTTGGAACGATGGGCGTCGAACTGCAGTAACGCGATCTTCAGGAGTTCCATGGAGGACTTTATCTCATTCCACTCGAGGAAACTTGATCCCAGCAAAAAACAAACCCCTGCCAAAATATGGCAGGGGCTTCAAATGGATCTGATGAGCAACCAAAAATGCCCCCAGTAGGACTCGAACCTACAACAAACAGATTAAGAGTCTGCTGCTCTACCGATTGAGCTATAGGGGCTTGTTCAAGAAGTTTAGGAACTCATGCGATTGCTTTCAAGCGGGCAGGGCCGGGACGATCAACCCTCCCAGGCAGATCGTCGTAACCGATTGAAGCATACGTAGTTGCTGCCCCTGGAAGTCACCAGAGTTCATTTGGCCCATTCGGGACTTTCAACAGGGCTGTCGGAATACGAGGCGGTTCCTCGCCATGACGTTCACGGATTTCAGCCACAATTTCCTCGAATTCTGAAAGAGACTCCACCCGGCGAAGTCGATCCTCCAGGTCTTGAGGAATGCCTAACCGGGCACCGTACCACCCGGCGAACTTGCGAAAGAGTCGCGTCGCCTGCTCTCCAAAGAGATCAACCAGCTCGCGAAAGTGAGTGACGAGAAACTGGATCTGCTCTTCTGGGCCGGGCTCAGCATATTGACCCGTCATTTCAAAATCATGAAGTTTGCGAAAGATCCACGGATCGAGCATGGCTCCCCGGCCAATCGCCACAGCCGCACACCCGGTCTCACGCCGCATGGAAATGGCGTCTTCTACAGTACGGACATCCCCATTGCCAATGACTGGAATCGAATGCACGGCAGCAACTGTGGCAGCAATCCCTTCACGGCTGACTTTGCCAGAAAATCCCTGAGCTCTCGTCCGACCATGAATTGTGATGGCAGCCGCCCCGACCTCTTCAAACTGCCTGGCCAAAAGTGGGGCACTCAAAGATTGAGCATCCCAGCCAAGTCGCATTTTTACAGTAACAGGAATTGAAACAGAGGCCACGACCAGAGAAACCAGCCTGGTCGCCCCCGTTGGGTCACACATCAGCCGTGCCCCGCCACCCTGGCTGTTGACCTTTGCCATCGGGCAACCCATGTTGAGATCAACGCCTTCGTAGCCCAGGTCTTCCAGCCAGCGGGCGGCCGTGGCCACATACGTGGGATCGGCTCCAAAAAGCTGAACGCTGAGAGGTTGATCCAGCAGACTTGTCGCAATGAGTTGTTGAGAAAACGCGTTGTTCGACAGCAGTTTGACCGCGTGAACCAGATCGGTCGTGGCCAGCCCCATACCTCCCAGCTCCCTTAATGCCACGCGGAAAGGCCGCTGGGTGTAACCCGCCAAAGGCGCCAATCCATAACGAGAAGGGATCTGCCGGCGACCAATCCACCACGATGAATCCTGGGATGGTTGAGGATGTTGTCGCCCAAGTGACGACGCCGTTTCGGGCAATTGGTTAGCCGAATTGTTCCCTACAAAACCCGCAGCATCTGGTAATGGTAACGACATCGCGTTGTCGGAGACTTCCTCAAAAAGCTGGGCTTGAACTGTTAACGCTTGCGGGAAGCTTACCGGCGGCAGGCTGTCCATTCGGCAATCAGTTCGAGCGGCAACCCGATGACATTGCTGAGACTTCCTTCGATTTTATCCACAAAGATACTCCCCGCACCTTGAATCGCGTAGCCACCCGCCCTCCCGGCAGATTCGTTGAGCGAAAGATACCAGTCGAGCCATTGTTCGACATCGGAGCGGAAAGTGACATTCGTCACAATTGATCCTTGCCGTAATTCGCCGGAAGCCAATCTCAGTACACAAGAGCTGAGAACGCGATGAGTACGGTTGGCGAGAAACTGACCCAGCCAGTTTCGAAGGACCTGATGCTGAGGGTCATCCACCGGCGGTTGTCCGATTGCCAACCAGGAACCCAGCTCTGTTTCGCAAAGTACGGTCGTGTCGCCACAAAGAATCAGTGTGTTTTCCAGATTCTCCCGCGCCACCTGTTCCCAGACATCGTCATATTTGGTCTGAGCGATCAAAAGCGAACGCTCAACGATCTCATCCCAGTGATGAAGTCCTTCGAATTCCATCTCATCTGGAGATCGCGGAGGAACTGCACGGATGTCACCTCGAGGGTCAAAAGCCTTCAACAGTTCGAGACGTCTGGGCGACCTGCTTCCGAGAATCCAACGCACCACACAGCCCCCATAAAGATTGGCCCAAAGACGATTGGCCAGATGATCTGGCATTTCTTATGAAAAGGGCTGAGCCAGAGAAATCAAAAAACGAAAAAGCCCCTGGAGACAGTTCTCACAAGTCCGCGTGGTGTGTTCAAGAAAGATAGCTGAAAAACTTGTGGGTTGGGTCGCTTTTCAGTGGATCGGGAACGCACGGATCTTGTTGAGACTGACAATTCTCCAGGGGCGGCTGGGGTAAAGGAAGTCGACTTTTCATCGATGACACAACAGAATGCAACCACTGTGCCGCAAACTATCGATCTCAGGAGAAACGTGTTATGAAATGGCTGATAGAAAAACTTAAAAATATACTATTATTGTCTTTGTGACTCTTCTGATAAATTTGCAAAAGTCAACATCGGCGCCGATTTATGCTGGCGACTTATTGATTGTACTGGCTAATTTGTCATTTCGGCGCTCAGCGGGTCGGTTTCAATTGCAATCGGCGCCGCTGAGGATAGATTGATTTCTACGAATCGGCGCTGAGTTCTTTGACTCTGCCATCTGTTACTTAATCCAGGAGAGGGCAAAATGAGTGCTGCCAGGCGATGGGTGAGACCGGTGCTGGCAGCTTTGGGAGGTTGCTCTCTTGTCTACTGCATGATCGCTCTCGTCTATGTGGCCACAGCACCTGATGTGAGACTGCGTTGTCTGCTGGTCGACAAACCTCTGCAACCTGGCAAGTTGACATCCATCATCATCCGCAAGACCCCTGGAATTGAATTCAAGGGGCCCAGGCCGCAACCAGGCGATGAACTGCTCCGGATTGGTGAGCAGAGACTTGGCACGTCGCTCGATTTCTTCCGCTATATGGACTGGTTACGGACAGCCCCCACACCACCAGGTGGGCGAATGCTGGCGGGTGGGGATCCTTTAGAACAGCAATTACCCAAGCTGGTTCAGGAAGAAGGGGGGCCTCGCTGGGTCGAAATCGAGTTTTATCGCCCTGAAGATGACAAGGTCTACGTTGCCTCACTGGCTGTTCAGGGTGTCCCGCTGGATGAGATTGGGCTCACTCTCGTCTGGTTTCTCTTCCAGCTCGCGATTTTTTCTGTAAGTGCCATCGCCTTCTGGCGGCGTCCTTTCGACCACCCTGCTCAACTCTTTTTCTCCATGTGTCTGGTCACGATCTCTGCATTCGTGGGCGGTTTTCACTGGTGGGTGATTGCAGGAAACCCGTGGCTCAATCTGCCATTTGCGATCACAGCCATCATGGTGCCTGTCGTGACGTTTCATTTCTTCCTGATATATCCACGACCGAAACCACCCATTGACCGCTATTCGTTTGAGACGCTGGTCGGCATCTATGCGATCCCCATCGCAGCTTTGGTGCTGTTTCTGCTGGCCGAATGGTCGATCTGGTGGTTGATGGCGACCACGGGAATTTCTGTGGAAGCCCGTGCTTTACAGATGTTTGGCTGGCTCGTGGCCCTGAAAAACGGGGTCTACATCTATGTTTCGATTGCGGCCTTTTACTTCGCCGGGATTATTGCTGCGTTGGTGCACGGTTTCTGGACAACGCGCAATCCGGTTGAACGAAATCAGGTCAAATGGATTCTCTGGGCCGGTCTGATTGCGACACTTTTGATTGGCTACACACTGCTGCTGGCGGGTGTCTCGCGGGCGGATTTTGCCTTGGGTGGCGGCCGCTGGCCAATGTTCTTTGCCAGTCTGGTTTTCATGCTGGCGTATGCCGTCGGCATCAGTCGTTTCAAACTGATGCTGGTTGATCAGGTCGTCAGTCGTGGGATGCTCTATTATGTCTTGAGCTTTGGCACCACTCTGGTGGTCTCCATTGCCATTGCGATGACAGCCGTGGCAGCGGTCTCGTGGCGGGAGCAGTTGACGTCTCCTCAACTGGTGGTCGTCGCTGCGATTCTCGTCGTGACTGTCGGCATGTTTCTCTGGGCACGGGATGTCTGGCAAAGGCTGGTTGATCGAAGATTTTTCCGCGAGAAGTATCAACTCGATAAAGTGCTACAACGGATGAATCGAGCCGTCGGACAACTGGCGGATGCCGAATCGTTAGCACAACGTATGGCAGGTTCCTGTCAGGATGTGATTCAGGCCGAACGCGCTGCGATCTATTTGCGGGAAGGCCGCAGCACAAACTTCCGTTTGATTGCCGCCGAAGGCGTGTGGCCCAACGTCTCAATGCAAATTTCGACATCGGCTGACTTTGTGATGACCTTGGCGGCAGCGACCACACTCCAGGCTGTCCCCGCTGCTTCACGCGACAGCATGAATCCTGTCCAGTCGTTTTTGCGCGATCTCCAGGCCGAGCTGATTCATGCCCTCGAAGTTGAAGGAGAACTTTCGGGCTTCGTGGTGCTGGGGCCGCGGCAAACCAATGGCGTCTACTCCGCAGAAGATATCACGTTTCTGACCGCGATGGGGCAGATCACCGGCGTCGCACTCCATTGCGCCAAGGTGCATAAAGATCTCAGTCGCCTCAACGAAGAACTTCGTTTGAAGGTTGATCGAATCGAACAGCAGAAGCAGCAGATCCTCATGCTGCAGGCCGAAATCAACGAATCTCAGGAACCAGAAAGCCCGGCACCAGCCACTGAGTTTAATCGCGGCATGATTCGCGGTTCCAGCCAGGCGTTAATGGAAGTGCTGGAGGTCGTTCGCAAAGCCGCTGCCAGCGATTCTTCAGTCCTGATTACCGGTGAAAGTGGTACTGGCAAAGAGTTATTGGCACAGGCGATCCATGCCAACAGTCCGCGTCGTGATGGACCTCTGGTCATTGTCCATTGTGCTGCACTTTCGACAGGACTTTTAGAGAGCGAATTGTTTGGCCATGTGAAAGGCTCATTTACAGGGGCTTATGCGGATAAGCCCGGTCGATTTGAACTGGCCAATGGAGGCACACTCTTCCTCGATGAAATCGGCGAAATCCCTCTCGAAACACAGGTCAAATTGCTTCGCGTTTTGCAGCAGCGAACCTTTGAACGAGTGGGGAGCAGTGAGACTTTACGCTGTGATGTTCGTGTAGTAGCAGCAACCCACAAAAATCTTGAACAGGCCATTCGAGACAGCCGCTTCCGGGAAGATTTGTATTATCGCTTGAATGTCGTCCATATTGCCTTGCCTGCCTTGCGCGAACGCAAAGACGATCTGTACGAACTCTTCCGGCATTTTCTCAAACAAGCCGCCAACAAGACGGGGAAGCGCGTCTTTCGCATCGACGAAAGTGCACTCGCTGCATTATTGGCCTACCAATGGCCAGGCAACATTCGCGAGCTTGAGAACGTAATTGAACGGGCTGTCGTCCTGTCTGAGTCGAACACTGTCACTTTAGCAGATCTACCTCCTGCACTACGTCGTCTGGAAACATCCGCAATTCGCCGCACGGAGAGCGCCCTGCAACCTCTGGTGGTCGAAAGTGTCAGCGGTGCAGAAGTTGTCGCTGCATCCGAAGAGCGGGGGGCTGTGCACCATATGGCCCCATTGGACTCATCGCCCGTTTTCGTACCAGATTCTTCCTCAGGAAAATCTTTCACCAACTCCACAAAAACGATAACAGATCGCACCGAATCCAAACCTCGTGCGACGACCGGTCATGAGAAGAGTTCCGCAAGTCGTTCGAAAGGGCGGGGCCGCAAACCACTTCCCCAGTCACTTTCTGTGAACGAAAGCGTCTGGGAAACTGCATCGAACGAGACTGGACGTTTTGCCAGTGACATGACCGAATCGGAAGAACGACAGTTACTGATGAAGGCCCTCGAACAGTGCCAGGGGAATAAGGCCGAGGCGGCTCGAATGTTGGGCTTGCCACGAAGTACATATTTCAGCAAGTTGAAGAAGTATCGACTGGCCAATTAGAAGTTGATGTGCTCCTGCCCCACCAGAATCTGCTCGGGCCTTCCAGGTTCCGCAGGAATGCCAAGTGAGTGACGAATCATGTTCAAACGTTTTTTGAATACACCGATTGCCTCAGGATATGGCACCCTGTTGATGGGCGGCATGTTTGCCAGCTTCATGGCCTTGAGCTTCTGGGCCTTCGCAGGGTCTCAAACAGTACATGCACAAGCGGATTCTGGTTCACGCAAGGGCTCTTTGGAGAACATTGTGCGGGCCGACGTGTATCTGGAGTACGACCAGTTGCCTGCAGGCCGCACCTGCCGCTTTGCCGTCATTTTTGATGTTCAGGAAGGCTGGCATGTGAATGCCAATCCTCCTCAGCCCGAGAATCTGATTCCCATCAAAGTGACCTTTAAATCCAAAGCCGGTTTACGGATGTTGCCCATCGATTACCCGGAAGGAGAAGAGACCCGTGTCGATTTTTCTCCCGAGCCAGCGATGTGTCATTCCGGACGATTTGCCGTGCGAGGCGTTCTGGAAGTTCCCTGTGATGCAGGGGGCGAAGTTGATGATCTGGAGATTCAGATTCGCTATCAGACCTGCAACGACAAAATCTGCATCGCACCGAAAACCGTCAAACTGAAAGCCGCACCCAGAATTGCTCTGGCAGGAGCTGCGGTTCGTCCCGTCAATCCCAAGCTGTTCACTCCCCGTGAAGACGAGCAGGTCGAATAGCTTCTGCGGCATTTCTTTTCTGAACACGCGAGCATGGTCAAATCTTCAAAATCCAATACTGCTGACATCCCTTGCGTTGTGAGTCATTGAGCAATCCGCTCGAATCCCTCAAGGATCTAACGCCACACTGACCTGCCGCGAGGTCTATTTTCTGGTCATGAGTTTGATGCCTGCTTCTCCATCCGGGTCAGCTTCTGAAAGTTCATCTGCCCGGAATGCTCCGCAGACGCCTTCAGCCTCGAACGTTCCGTTGGATGCTCCGGCTGCTGAAACGAACCTCGACACCCAGACGACTTCTGCTCATCGGGTTCAGGGAGCCCACGCGTCCATGGGGAGTTGGCGTCTTGTCAGTCTTTGTACGCTCTTGAGCCGGGTCTTCGGTCTGATTCGTGATGCAGCTATGGCGGCACTCTTTGGCAGCGGGCCACTTCTCGATGCGTTTACAATAGCCTTTCGATTACCGAATCTGGCACGAGTGCTCTTAGGCGAAGGCGTTCTGGCCACTGCTTTTTTGCCACAACTGTTGGAGGTCGAGCGCGAGGAGGGGCAGCGATCGGCTTTCCGCTTAGCGACCGCTCTGTGCATTTTGCTGTTTGGTGGTTTGAGTCTAGCCGTTTTATTCATTCAGTTGATTCTGCTGCTGGGTGTCCTTCCCTGGCTCAATAATCCCGATAATCAGTTACTCTGCTGGCTGACCGTTTATCTCTTACCTTATGTCGTTTTTGTCTGTGCCGCTGCTCAGCTTTCGACCATCCTGCATGCCTTTCATCGGTTTATGGCAGCAGCACTGATCCCGGTCGTCCTCAACCTGGGTTGGCTCCTGGCTCTGGCACTTGTGGCCTGGCTCATCGAATCTCCACAGATTCAAATCCAGATCCTGGCGCTGCTGATTGTGGTGCTGGGGTTCATTCAATGCCTGGCATTGGTTCCGTCGCTCTGGCAGGTCGGGTTCCGTTATCAGTCCGACTGGTGGCAGGCTCGTTCAAAAGTATTGGCCACAATCAGCCGGATGGGGCCGATTCTTGGAGCATTGCTTGTGCTGCAGTTCAGTGCCGTCTGGGAAAGTGCCATCAGTTGGCTCCTGTCGGCCGATGGAACATCGAGCGGACAAGGTGTCGCCTGGTTCGGAGGGATCGAGGCACCCCTGCCTTCCGGAGCGGCGACATTTCTGTATCTGGGACAAAGGCTCTACCAGTTTCCTTTGGGAATCTTCGGCGTTGCTCTGGGAACAGTGCTCTATCCATTACTCTCTCGTCATGCACAGGCACACGATTGGCAGGCGTTTCGCAGTTCGATCTCTCTGGCAGCAAGGCTGGTCTTAGCGATCGGTGTCCCTGCCAGTGTGGGGTTATTCTCTCTGGCTCTACCAGTTACAGATCTGCTCTTCGGTCGAGGCGCCTTCGACTGGCCCGCCATTGAACAGACAGCTCGCGTGATTCAGACTTACAGCCTCGGGATCTGGGCCATGTGCGGGTTGGTGATTGCCCAGCGGGCCTTTTACGCACTGGATGATCGCTGGACTCCTTTGAATATCGCCTTCATTGGCACAGCCACCGGGATGCTGACAGGTCTCTGCTCGTTATGGTGGCTGGGAACATCAGGGCTGGCCTGGGGAACAACAGTCTCCGCCATCATGCAGGTTCTCTGGAACTACCGTTGTCTCTATCAGAAAATTCCCGCCAGCGAGCACATTCCCCACCGAGAACCCGGTTCATCATTTTCAGTCATGTTTCTGAAGATCGCGTTCTGTAACGGAGCCATGGCTCTGGTTTGCCAGAGTTTACTCTGGGTGGCCGGCCAGTATTTTGTTTCGCATGGATCGACGTTCGATCGACTCATGCTGGTGATGATCCCGATGACAGGATCGATCCTGGCCTTCGCGCTCACAAGTCGGCTCGTTCGTTACAAAGACCCATGGATCGCACTCCAGCGAAGAGTCTCTATTGAACCGTGAACGACTGGCGGATCGCTATTTCTTCAGTGCCGCACCCCAGTCAAGTGCCAGATCGAGTTGTGGTGCACTGTGGGTCAATGCGCCGATGCTGATGCGATCAACTCCTGTTGCAGCAATGGCCGCCACCGTCGTCAGGTTCACACCGCCCGAAGCTTCCAGAAGGATTTCGGTCGCATGCTGGTCGCGATACGCTACCGCCTCGGTCAATTCGCGAGTTGTCATATTGTCCAGCAGAATGATCTGCGGCTTCGCCTGCATGGCATCCACCATTTGCTCCAGCGTATCGACTTCGACCTCGATATCGATGTTGGCTCCCATTTGAGCCCGCACATGCACTATCGCTTCTGCGACAGAGCCGCTCGGTTTCCAGGCCGCCAGATGGTTATCTTTAATCAGAATGCCATCATAAAGCCCCATGCGGTGATTATGCCCACCCCCACATCGCACGGCGTACTTCGCTAAACTGCGATACCCCGGCAACGTCTTGCGAGTATCCAGAATTCTGGCTTTGGTTCCTGCTGCCAGTTTCACATACTGGCCGGTTAACGTGGCAATGCCGCTCAAATGTGTCACGAAATTCAGGACAGTTCGCTCGCCAGTCAATAATGTCGAGACGGGGCCTGTCACTTCAGCCACCACTTGACCAGCCGTCAGTTCATCACCATCGACAGCGAATGCTTCCCACTGGATCGATGCATCCATCTGTTGATAGATCATCTGGGCTATCGGCAAACCTGCCAGAATACCAGGCTGACGTGAGACGATTTTCACTGTGGCAATCAAAGCCGGGTCGATCATCCCCTGACAGGTCAAATCCCCTCGCTCGCCGAGATCTTCCTGAAAGGCCCACAGAATCAGTCGCTCGGCTGCTGCCTTTTCGATCGATCCAAAAAAGCTGTGAGCCATACTCTTTCCCTTGATCAGTCATTGTCACCTGTATCATCCCGTGGATCGAGATTGTAATCTCAAGCGAGCTTTCTTGCTGCCCATAAGACCGGGCGCATAAGCCGCACCAGAAAGCCTGGCCAGAAGCTGGGGCTCCTCCTCCATCGAACAGAACACTCCATAGACAACGGGCATTTCATGGAAGCCACACGCGAGTTAACGAAGGAAGAAGTCGAAAATCTGGCGAATCACCTGCGAAATGCTTACGACTCCATCAAGGACTCTTACGATTATCCCCTCGATGATCTGATTGACTTCCTTCAGAAGACGCAAAACAAGCCGATTCATGCGGTGGAAGAATCTGCGGGTGTCGCTGTCAAATACTTTCTTTATTTCAGTAGTCCGCCATCCACATGGAAAGCACTCTGCGGCCGCGAAGGAATTTACACAGTCGACGCGAAAACTTTGCGCGCCATTAGTTTTGAGATTTCGATCATGAACTGATGCAGAGCATTGAGAACAAACGTTCGAGCAACATCGTCACGACGAACCAGGCCAAGTCCATTGAACAGCCAGCTTCCAGCGAAAGCCGAGTTTCCATTGAAATCGACATTGAGTCTTTCATTCCCTCGCCAGCCAGGTCGATTTCTACTTTTTTCGTGGCTATGGGGATTGTTGATTCTCCAACCATTCACAGTGTTGGGCAGTGACGAAATGACTGCCGACCTGCCACCAGTTCTCCCCTGGAGCGGTGCCAGCGAAAAACTCATTGTGGCAGCCGACGAGGCGTGGATCACTCCCACCGAAGCCTCTGGATTTGTCGAGACACCCAGTTATCAGATCACCATGCAATGGCTGGAAAACCTCGCCAAAGCTTCCCCGATGATCAAGCTGGTTCCGTTTGGTTTAACGGCAGAAGGACGGGAACTCCGGGCAGTTATCGCCACCCGAGAAGGGATCGACAATCTTGAACAACTTGGCCAGAGTCCCAAGCCGACTGTCCTGGCGCAGGCCGGCATTCACGCCGGTGAAATCGATGGGAA
>JAIXUU010000448.1 GCA_027483405.1 Planctomyces sp.
GGCGGGGCACTTTCATCAAGCCATGCCGGGAGCATGTTGAAGCTGTCTTCGGCGGCATGGTCGGGGAGTTGAGCCTCCACAATCGCGGCCACTGTCGCCATCACATCGGTCAGACTCGTCACTTGCGAATTGGCAGTGCCGGGCCTGACTTTACCTGGCCACCGCACGATGAATGGGACTCGATGTCCTCCTTCCCAGGCGTCTCGCTTCATTCCCCGCCAGGGACGCGCACCATCATGCCCATGGTCGCTTCGCATGTGAATAACGCTCGTTACTTCCGGGCCGTTATCACTCGTGAAGATGACCAGTGTCTTCTCAGCGACATGCAGCTTTTCCAAGGTCTTCATGAGTTCGCCAACGATATGGTCCAGTTCGAGAAGAAAATCGCCGTGTGGCCCGGCCTCTGACTTTCCCTGAAATTGCTTTGCAGCAAATGACGGGAGATGAACTGCCTGTGTTGAATGGAAGAGGAAAAATGGTTTCTCCGGCGACTGGCGAACATGCTGGTTGAGAAACTGACGACTCTTTTCCAGAAAGATCAGATCGATCTCTTCCATGGCGAAGTCCGGTGCGATGAGTCCGGGCCGGCAGTCATGGGCATAAGGGTGTTTGGGAAGTGCAGACTTTTCGAGTAATCTGGTGGGGGGCACAGGGACGCGATCATTCTCGATGAAGGCATACAACCAGTCGGTGGTGGGACAGCAGGCTGTGCCAAAGAACGAATCAAAGCCATGATCGACCGGACCGCCGTCGATCCGGCGACTGAAATCGACCTGCCTGACTGCTTCAAGGGCATTACTGTGAATGGGCCGGCCTTCACGGTCAAAGAATGTCAGCCCGATATGCCACTTGCCGACACACGCTGTTGAGTAGCCTCGCTCGCGGAGCATCATCGGCAAGGTCAGTCGGCCCGGCGCAATCAGCGAAGGCCCGCCAACTCCGGTGAAGACTGTGCCGCCGCTGGGTACTCGAAATGGCATCTGCCCCGTCATCAATCCGTAGCGAGTCGGAGTACAGACTGTGCTGGGGCTATGCGCATCAGTGAACCTCATCCCTTCGCGGGCAAGCCGGTCTATATGTGATGTCGATACTTTCGACTGGCTGTTGTAGCAGCGAAGATCGCCATACCCGAGATCGTCGGCCAGGATCAGCAGGATGTTCGGTTGCTCAGCAGCAACGATCGATTGATCAGAATTTAACAGCACCAGCGTGCAAAGACTTGCCAGACAAGAACAGAACCAGCCTCTTGTTGTGCGATGGCTCATGGGCTGTCGTCCTTATGGATGTGTGGCTGGTTGCGGGCCTGCCGGCAGGTTCTGCATCAGATATCTCAGAATCAGCATCCGGACGTGGACTTGCGTACCATCTCCCTCACGCAGCCCATGATCACGGTAAGGATAAACCATGTAGTCAAATGGCTTCCCCAGCGCAATGAGCCGATCGACCAATCCTTCGATGATCTGAATGTGAGTATTCGTTTCACCAGAGCCTGTGATGATCAGGAGTTTTCCCTTGAGACCATCGGCGTAATTGATGGCAGCGGCTTTCTGATAGCCATCGGGATTTACTTCACGGGTGCGCATGAAGATTTCCTGGAACCAGGCGTTGTACAGATGCGGTTGTGGCTTGGGGACGACGGCTATGCCGACGTGATACGAATCGGGCTTGCGGAAGAGGGCATTGAGTGTATTCGAACCACCGCCGCTCCAGCCCCAGATGCCGACACGGGATGTATCAATAAAGGGATGTCCCTTGGCTAGAGCCTTTAAGCCAGCTTCCTGCTCTTCTGTGGAAAGTAATCCCAGGCAACCGAAAACAGCGCGTCGCCAGGCTGCTCCTTTCGGAGCAGGAGTCCCACGATTATCAATCGACACCACGATGTAGCCGAGATCAGCGACCAAGCGGTGGAAGTCAATCTGTGCTGCACCCCATTCGTTCAAGACTGTCTGTAAATGCGGCTCACCATAAACGTAGATGAACAAGGGATACTTTTTTGAGGGATCGAAGTCCCTGGGTTTGAGCATCCAGGCATCGAAGACAAGCCCCTCGCCGATGTCGAGTTTCAGAAACTCAGCCGGTCGTGCGCCGATCAGCTTCATCCGTTCACGGATCTCGTCATGGCTTTCGAGAGGGCTGACTACGCGGTGTCCCTCGACTTCGATGAGTTCATGCGATGGAGGCGAATCCAGCGTGGAAAACGTATGGATGGCCCAGGTCGCATCGGGTGAGAATTGATAGCTATGTGTGCCGATCTGATCTGGTGGTGTGATTCGCTGAAGCTGGCCTGAGCCATCCAGCGGGACGCGATAGAGATACCTTTGTGTTGCATCATCAGGCGAGGCATAGAAATAGTACCAACCCCGCTTTTCGTCGATGACAGCACGATCGATGATGTCGTAGTTTCCTGAGGTCAAGAGTGTCACTTCGCTTCCATCGCGTGAGCAGCGATAGGCGTGCCGCCAGCCATCTTTTTCGGTGATTACGACAAATGCCTGGCCTTCTTGAATCCATACCAGTCCGGAATTTTTCCCCTGGCTCGACTCGACCCAGGCTTCGTTTGATTCCGAGAAGATCGTCTTCATCTGCCCAGTGGTGGTGACGAGCAGGAATTCACGCTGATCACGGAAGCGACTGAACTTTTCGACAAGGATTTCTTGAGAGTTGCCCGCCCACTCGACCTGACCGAGATAGATGCCTTCACTGGGAATTTCGATGGGGAGCCAGACGAGTTGCTGGCCGTCGGCATTCACGACGCCAACTCTTAGTTGTTCGATGGAGCCGCCCACTCTGGCAAAGCGATGTTTCTCAACCCCCGGGTAACTGGGATCACCCGGCACGATGACTGATCGTTGCCGCACGTCGGTGAAGTCGGCTTCGATGAAGAGGACGCGCGAACCATCGGGACTCCAGACGGGATTGCGATAATCGACAAATCGATCTGGAGCAGGTGCTGCCAGCAGAAGCTCCTGCTGGTTGGCCTGATTGATCGAAAGCAGTTTTTTATCGCGAACGACAAGTCGATGAGTTCCTGCGGGTGAAAGTCTTTCACGCTCGGGGGCGGGCATTTTTTCGTCGTATGGCCATGCTCGCTTTTGACCTGAAGATGCTTCATAGAAGAATCGAGCGGCCTTTTTCGTCTGCGGATCAATCTCCTCGATGAGGAAGCCTGAACTGTCGGGGAGCCACGCCGGTCGGTAATTCTTCGCGCGAAACTCACCACGGTCGTAGATCGCCTTCAAGCGAGTTTCCGCCTGGCTTTGCCAGTCTGGTGCATTGGTAACTTGAGCAGTCAATTCATGCGTAAAGCCGAGGAGATAAACGGATATCGCCCCGCACAATAAAGTTCGTAGGGAGAGTCGCATGAAAACTTCGCTAGGGCTCATGGATTGCTGGTCCCGGTTTTAAGCCTGAAATGGATTTGTTCAACCTGCAAGGTAACGATCGTGAACACGTCACGAAAGAACTATCCAGACAAAGGCTCGGAAGTCCACGGGACCATCAGGCGAAGGATTGAGAGATACACGCTGGCTGTTCTGCTCAGTTGAGCGTTGCATGCATTCAACATCGTCTTTTCGGTCACACACAATCGGCAGGCGGGAGCCTGCCCTACGGTGCTAATGGCCCAAAGCAACATGATGTTTTCCAATTGAGAATAGGCCAAATCGCAGCACCTTAATAGTTTTATCATCACTCGATGGATGTCTCAGACAGTTCGTTGAGTAACTTGGCCTCGTGCTCCTCGAAATGCTTTTTGTGGTCTGGCATTTTTTGTTGTAATTTACGCGATTCTTCGATCAATGAAATCTTCTCACTAATCCAGGCAGGTGTGGCATCAAAAAAGTCCCAATGCCAAGTACAGCTACCAGCACTGGCGGCAGTCAATTTCTGATCAAATGTAACAACAGCCATCCCATCATAGCTCCCCTTAGGGGTATAGTGGTAAATCACGCATTTGCCATATTCCTCCTGCCAGACACAAGGTTCAATTTTCAATAGTTCTTCGACCGAACTTCCCGGGCGAAGGCGGCCTGAATCGAGTGCGATCATTACGGGCGAAGCCGAAGATCTCATCGCCAGATAGCGATCAAGATCGCTGCGAGACCAGATCCCTTTGGAAACACAAAAGGTCGTTGGCACCGTGATCAGTGTCACGATGATCAATACAATCAACGTAAGAATCGCATGTCGATTGACTGTCATGCTGTCTCTTGCCCGATCAAACATCATTCAGAATTGTTGACCCCAAGGCAGGCTCACGTCTGCTCTGTTGAGCGTCGCATGCATTCAACATCGTCTTTTTCGGTCACACACAATCGGCAGGCGGGAGCCTGCCCTACGGTTCTGGCTGCTATACACAGAGCTTATAAGCTGCTGAAGCCGGGCATGGGATTGAGTTCCAGCAGTGATTGAGTTCTGACGATGCCGCAATGGGCAGGGAAGGAATGGAACGAGTGGACCGAGATCGCGTGGCCAGTGACTTCGAGCATCAGAAGGCTGAGTGGTGCGGGGCTTAAGCGGTTACGCGTGGGGAAGACGTGGCTGATGGTGGCCCGGTGCAGATCGCTGAGCAGATCTTCATGTGCACCGAGAAACTGATCGGGTTCCAAAAGTTCGAGTTGACTGCTGACGGAGTATTCCCAGTTCCCTGTTGCCGGGCGAACGATGTGAGTTTTGCAGCCGCGAATTTTCTGCAGCAGGCAGGAGCGAGTGGCTGTGGACGCCAGGGATTGTTCGGCAATCAGTTCGCAGAGGACACTGGATTGACGCTTCCAGATGACGGCATGGCCCATGGGTGTCAAAGCCACTTCAGCCGTTACATCGTGGGTGCGAAAGACATCCTTCTCCACGGACTTGAGAAGTTCCGGGTGAGGAGCTTTCTGACTGACCTGAAGGATCAGCGATGTCACGTCGGGCCGGATGGAATCGACGCGCATGTTGAACTTTCTGCTGAAGGGTGTGGAGTTCATGACCATCTGACAGATGAGACCATTACTCCCGGACATCTTTCACACTAACGAAGTGGCCAAGCAGATTTCCAGAGAGGAACAGGGCTCTTGAGCAAGCTTGAGAAAGTTTCTCAAAAAGTGAGGTATCTGCTTGAAATTGATTTTCGGAGTGTCCTTGCGTGGCTTGATCACCCCGTGATCGCAACTGTTGGACCGATATTCCTGCATTCGATTCAAGTTCATCGGCATTTTCTGCCGATCAACGATTGATAAGCAGTTTTGTATCGAGCCTGGTATTGAATCGTTCTGTCTTCCAGCAAGGTGGCTGGCTCTCATCACTCCGGTCGTCAAGGCTTCTCAATGAGGAGAAGCTTTTGCCCATAGACTCGATCTGATGATGGAGTGGCTCTGATGATGACTCCAGCCAGCGAGGGAAATTCGATCTGGATGCGATTGTTCCGACCTCGTGTGCTGTTCGTATTGGCTGTATCGCTGGCGGCTGTGGCCATGCTCCCTACCTGGCTGAAGCGGTTGCCTCGCCTCGAGACTCGGACTGATTATCGAGTGGCGTGGTCGCAGATCGAGCTGCCTCCCGGACCGAAAGAACTGCCTGTCAATCTTCCTCAACAACTCGAGCAGATGACGGGTGTGGAAAGTCTTTCGCTGTTCGATGAACGGGCTGCTGAGAAAATCGCCTGGGCACTTTCCAAACATCCGTGGGTGCAGCGGGTTGATGAAGTCAGACTGGCCTTCCCTGCGAAAGCCACTGTTCGATTGACCTATCGAGAACCGGTGGCGATTGTCGAGAGGCCACAAGGGATGTACCCCATCGCTCATGATGGAGTGCTGCTTCCGCCAGAAGACTTTCGCACATCGAGCGTGAAGACTTATCCGCAGATTCGAGGCATCCATTCATCTCCGCAGGGTGCCGCGGGAACCGTCTGGGGAGACCCTGTGGTCGAAAGTGCGGCACGACTGGCGGAACTTCTGGCGGCTGACTGGGAGCGACTGGGGCTGAAGGCCATTGTACCGGCAACAACTGCCGAAGATGCTGCCCATGTGCGTTCGTGGGGCGAGGTTTCGCGTTCGGAACGACGACGTGAAGTCGATGGATTTCGTGGCCCGGCTGTGCTGAACGATCCAGTTGCACCAGGCGATCATCCTGCAGAAAAAGATCATCCTGCGGAGTTTGTCATTTTCACACATTCCGGTTCTCAGATTGAGTGGGGACGCGCACCGGGAGACGATCGACCTGGAGAGCCGACTGCGGCACAGAAGTTGGGGCGACTCAATCGTTATGTGAGCGAAATCGGCGAACTGGGGTCTGATTATGCGATTGATTTAAGGCATTGGCACGTGATCAGTCGCCGGCCGATGACTGCGGGCCGTGGAGTTCCCCAACGCCGCTAGAGTTTGCGAGTTTGATGGGTTCTGGAGAAGTGAAGCGTTGTTTTGACTTTGGATTTGAGTCCTGAGATCCCGATAACCTCAGAAAACAGCGTCACTAATCGAAGTTGGCGCAAGAGGAGAGGTTCTGTGGCGCATTCTCACCTGGTGATTCAGCATCTGCTCAAGCAAATCGAGGGGCAATCGCAGGTTCGCAAAGACAAGCGGCCAAAATGGCTGATTGCTGCTGCTGATCGCTTTGCCGATGCCTTTGATCCCCTGGGCGAAGTGGGCCGGGTGGGCTACGAATGTGAATGGACCGACTGGGGCTGGGAACTGCGGATGTACCTGGGCATGACCGAAGTGGTCGGTGGCAAGTACGATGGTGACTGGCAGGGTGCGAGCTTTGAGCTCGACGTCGCAAGGCTGGTGGCGGTCTTCGATGAACCTCCCGCCATTGCCTGGAGCGTGAGTGCTTCGAAACCCGAATCGAGCCGTTCATTCCTGACGATTACCGGCACCAGCGACAACGAGCCCTTGCGGCTGAAGGTCTATTCGCTGCCCCCACGCGAATCGTCACCTGTTCTGACACGCCGGCCCGATGGAAGCATCGAGCCGAAGGAATGAGGCCGTCGGATATCGAGCCGAAGGAATGAGGCCGATTTAGCGAGCGCCGAATGAATGTGGTCGAAGGGCTGGCTGTGGGCAAACGTCCTCGTTTGACCACAGCCACCTCGTTGAAAGCACCTTAAAACTCACCAACAGCTTCGCTACTGGCTCGAGTCCCAATGGCTGTGCGGATCGTCGAGTCGATGTTCTCGCTGATGAAGCGGACGGAACCATCACCCATCAGCATATGACAACCCCCTTCATGAGTGCTGCCAAACGAGACTTCCTTCTGTACATCAGTGGCTGTCACGGAATCCCACAGGTTGATTCCCACGCCGAGTGAACCGAAAAACTCGGAGGCATCATGCTTTGTGCCACCCGTATCCATGCCATCACCACCCATAATCCAGTGATCGTATCGCTGGCCTGTCGCTGTCCCATCAACAGGTTCCGTTGGTGACGAGAGGTTTTCAGTCTGTGGCCTGGTTTCGCCAATCAAAACAGTATTCGAGAGACCATCAGTGATGTCTCGAAAGTTATGCGTTGGAGTTCGCGAAATGGTTCCACCGGCCGGTGTGACCTTATCACGCACAGGGAGCATGCCATTATCGTCCAGGAATCGATTGGCATCGGTGACAGCTGTTCCTGAGGCGCAGGCAATATAAGTCGCGATGAACCGGTCACTCACATACCAGCCATCCGTGCTGATATCCAGCACATTCGTCGGACCCGGCAATGAAGGACAACGGAAGGCAGGAATGACGGCTCGACAGGCACGGATGTTTCGATCGGTCACACTCGTACCACTGGCCGCGTAAGTCGCCGAGCCATTTCCCCAGTTATTCCCTTCGGTGTAGTTCGTAAACAGGTTGGCCGTATCAAGGGTGTTGTAAAGTGGGGCCTGATCCAACATGGGCAAAAGTGCTGCTGACCAGACTTCACCTAGTCCGGTATTGGCAGCCGGCGGCAGATTTCCAAATTGATCGTGGAAGTTATGGACCGCCAATCCCAATTGCTTCAAATTGTTCCGGCACTGTGTCCGGCGAGCCGCTTCCCGTGCCTGCTGGACAGCCGGAAGCAGCAAAGCAATCAAAATCGCAATAATTGCGATCACGACTAAAAGCTCAATCAGGGTAAACCCTTTGCGAATGCGCATTTTCATTGTACACTACCTGAAAAATGATGAGATCTTGAGGGGGAATGAGAAGGATTCCCCAAGAAAAGATGCGTTGATCACTTCCACCCATCTCTCAGGAAGTGAATTCAACGACAGGTAGTGTGTACTTCACCTCGATTCGCTCCAATGAGTATTTACGCAATTCTTTTGATAGTTTCCCCGTGTTTATGAAGTTTGACTCACAATCTCCCAGAGTTCGTCAGGAAATGATGAGCGCCGGTACTTAAAGTCACATCTTTCCACTCCAGATCGAGGTCGTATGTCGCAAGAAGCCCCCGCTTCCCAGGATTCGTCCGAAATTTCTCCGCGTCCAGCGACATTGCCGGTATCGGCCATGCCACCCACCATGCATCGCAGTGTGGCACTCATCGTCCATACCTCATCTGACTGGACGAGGCAGGTCTTACGCGGGATTGCCCAGTATGCCAGTGAGCACGGCTTCTGGGATTTCTTCATCGAACCACGCGGTCACGACGAGAAACTGCTGATTCCCAAGGGCTGGAGTGGTGATGGCATTATTGCCCGCCTCACTCATCCAGCACTCGAAAAGCAGATCCTCAAAAGCAACCTGCCCTGCGTCAACGTCTCCTGGATGGGACAGCACTCCCTCCGGATCCCCAAAGTCGTCTCCGATGAAGCGGCTTGCGGAAGGCTCGCTGCCGAACATTTCCTCGAACAATCCTTCCGCAGCTTCGCCTACATCGGGCCGATTCATCGTGCGGGATATGACGATCTGCTGGGGAAAAACTACATCAATACGCTATTGCAAGCCGGCCATCAGACGAGCATTTATCAGCCCACAATTCCCATTCCTGTCCCTGACCTTTTAACTCAACGAAAAGGTTTTCTGCAGTGGCTGAAAATGCTCCCGAAGCCAACGGCAATCTTCACCTGGAGTGGTGAAGTGGGCCGCGAGTTAATGACCTGTGCCCGTCTCAGCCGCTTTCGGATTCCCGACGATATCGCCCTGCTCGTTGGTGAAAACGATCCACTGTTGTCAGCTCTGGCACCAGTCCCGCTTTCCAATATCGATCAGGCTCCTGTCCGTGTCGGTTACGAAGCAGCGACTTTGCTCGACAAACTCATGAATGGCGAACCAGCACCGGAAGAGCCGATTCTTGTCCCCCCTGTCGGTGTGGTGCAGCGCCGATCCACTGAAACATCGGCTGTCGATGATCCTCTGGTCGATATGGCGGTTCGTTTTATGCGCGACCATTTGAGCGAACCGATTCAGATTGCGGATGTGGAGAAAGCTCTCAATGTCTCCCGCCGGGTGCTGGAACACCGCTTCCATAAAGTGCTCGACGATACCCCAGCCAATGTCCTTCGCAGGATGAGACTACAGAACGTCAAACGCCTCCTGGGAGAAACCACTCTTCCACTGGCCCGCATTGCCCAGCTCACTGGCTTTAATCACGTGGAAGTTCTGGTGCGTACCTTCCGCCGTGAGCTGGGGGTCACTCCCGGCGAATACCGGCGTCGCCACTAATCGACTCTCGACATCTCTACAGGTCAGAATCAAGTTCCGCAGATCCAATCCCTCGCCAGTCCACGAGGGATGATATGAATCTGCGACCGAAAGTCTGGCTGGGGTGATCGCGTGGCCAAATTGTACTAGAATCGAAAGACGCAGATTCACTTTCGCGAAGAGTGTTTCTGTCTACTCTCTCGCCGCGTGCTCGACTGCTCCTGCCTCCAAAGCGAAATGACTGATGGTTTACCTGAATCGAATTTACACCAAGTCGGGCGACTCGGGATTAACCAGCCTCGGCAACGGAGACCGCGTTTCGAAAACCAGTCCCCGAATTGTCGCTTATGGTGGCGTTGATGAACTCAATGCCACCCTGGGCGTGGCTTTACATGCCCAACTCACTGAGGAAATTCGACAACTCCTCACTTCGATCCAGCACGATCTGTTTGATCTGGGGGCCGATCTGTGCATCCCTCAGAAAGAGAACGAAGCGCCCGGAGAAGCCCTGCGGATGACGGCGGCTCAAATTGAACGACTGGAAAAAGCGATTGATCAGGCCGTCGATCAGTTGTCTCCACTGACCAGCTTCGTATTGCCCGGCGGTACAGAAGCCGCTGCCGCTTTACATGTCGCGCGAACCGTCTGCCGCCGCGTGGAAATTGGTGTCATCGCTCTCAGTGAGCAGGAACCAATCAGCCCTCATTGTGTGATCTACCTCAATCGGCTCTCCGATCTCCTCTTCTGCCTGGCCAGACTCTGCAACGATGGCGGCAAAGCCGATGTGCTCTGGATTCCCGGCAAGAATCGCCCCGCTTAATCGCCACTGCTTGCGTTGTCATTCGTTACTACGAAGTCGTAACGTTGTGTGTGCCATGCTTACAGCCTGATTGAGTTGATACCGGGCAAGCCTGTCTTCCCACCCCACAGAGCGCTGTCATCCTCCACCAAGGGTGGCCCGGCCAACTTGTCGCTGGTTGTTGTGCGAAGGCACGATAACAAGAAGCCGTGCGCATACCTGTAAAAGCCTTGCCCACGTCTGCATGGGCGAGGCTTCTGCTCCTTCCCCCGTTCTAACGGGAGAAGGTTGGGATGAGGGGAACTCGAACGTATGTAGCGTTCTATCAACAATCGGCCTCATCGCGGGATGCTCATGATCAATCGACATTGGCAAACAATCGGCGCCCCTGACCTCACCCGTGAGGGATGAATTCAATGGCTCATCGGGTGTCCGTCGAGGGTGCGTTGGTACCTGTGGCCGCTGTCTCCAGAGGCAAGAGTTCGCGTAGATTTTTGCCCAGTTCGAGGCGCTGCCTCTGGCCGTTGACCTTCAGAATAATCTGCTGTGGTGTGGCTTCTTCGATCACAAATTCCAGGTCGCCTATCACTTGCTGGGTGCCCGGAAGCATCACGAGTTTACGGCTCTGGAGACGATCAAAGAACCAGACTTCCATGCCGGAAGAAGAGTTGGAACTGTTGGCTGGGGTGGTGTTGGCAGAGGTGGTTTCAGACGAGACCGGCCCTTCGATGACAGCGATCAGATAAGTGTACTGCGGGAGATCTTCGGAGAGTTCGAAGTTGAACACGCGAGTGGCTGCCAGAGGCGGGTTCGAATCGTCTGTGACGCGGAGTTCCACCGATTTGGCACCTGGTTCGGCAGAGATAGACGGGATCCATTCGATCCTGCCGGTTTTGGAGTCGAACGACATCCCTTCGATCAATGAAACTGCCGACCATTTGAGTTTGTCGCGAGACGTTTCTCGATCCGTCGCCTGAGGTTCGAGCTTCCACACACGGCCCGCAACGGCTGGTAACAGTTTGGTGACGGTAGCGATTTCGGGCGGTGTGTTCGGGTCTTTGATTGTAAAGCGAATGGAACGTTCGACAGTCGGGAAGGCGTCTTTCTCGGGAAGGACATCAAAGGTCAAGGTGAGTTCATTGTTCGACGATTCTGCCGATGCTGATCCTTTGGGGAGTTCGCCCGTAATGCGACGAGATTGAGCATCGAACGAGAGACCGGCAGGCCAGGTGCCCGTGGGTTTGAGAGTGGGAGTGGAACCGGCAGTCCCCTTCAATTCGATGGTCTGGCGCAGGGGAGTCCCCGTCAGAAGCACGGCTTCGCCTTGAGCTTCCAGGCGTGGATCGTATTTGGCAGGCGGGACGGGCTTGAGGAATCTCCAGCCACTCTGAATCTGACTGGCGAGGGCGGTGATCATCGCTTCCGGAGGTGCAGCAGGGACCTGCACGATCGTTCCTGCAGGAAAGGCTTTATTGGAAGGAGATTTTTGTAGTTTCCAGACGCCAGTCGTCGTGTTGATCGCCTGCACCTGGCGGCGTTCATCGCCAACGAGAATCTCGAAGGGAGTGGGGAGGCGTATGGCGAGTGGATCGGTCACGGTTAACTCGGTACCGCCAGCAGCCAGGGCCTCTTTGAGAGATGTTTCGGGGAAGAGAGTGTTGCGAGGGCGTGATTCGGGGAAGACGATCCCTTCGAGTTCGAGATCGATCTTGAAGGGGGGATTGCCGGTGACATCTGTCGATTCGATGCGGACGCGATTCACGCGGTGCAGGAGTGGTGCCAGTTCGAGCCGGGCGAGGAAATCGGAGATTTGTGCGGCAGTCCCTTCACCGGTCAACGAGATGGCTACGCTGATATACAGGTTAGGTTTGGTTTGACGACGTTCGGGTGCTGTTTTTACTCGTTGAAGACGACTTTTCTCGGCGATGGACCCCAGCCAGTTGAGATAGAGCCTTTGGGCGTTGAGTGCATCAGGCCGTTTGGTGGTGGGAGGATCGGCTGGTAACGAGACAGCTTTCCATTGGCCGAGTTGTTTGCGTTTTTGTAGAAGCTGAAGGATTTCGGCATCGCTTTTGTCGACCTTATCGGTCACTTCAGCGAGCTTGTTCTGCCGATCGGTAATGGGTGCCATGACAGCCGGATAAAGATAGCTGTAAGCCACGTAGAGGATGGCTGCTCCACCCAGTCCGATGAGGAGATTGCGTTCGCGGGTGTTCATACTTCACCCCCATCGGTTGCCGAGCCAAACGAGTCGAGAGTGGACTTCACAGAGGTGGTCGCTGTTTCTTTGGCCTGTTGTTCTTTGGAGGCTGGGAGTTTGTTGTCAGCCTTGGGTGCCGTTTGCGGCTGCAGGGGCAGGTTCGCATCTTTGGCCGGCGCTGCCGGTTTGACTGGAGCTGCCGCTTTGGGTGGCGGGGCAGGTGGTAACAACGTGGCGTCGATTTCAAAACGTTGTTTGTAATCGGGATCTTTGCTGATTCCTGCCAGTTCGCGGGGCACGATGCGGTATTCTTTGGTTTCCGCCATGCGGTTGCCCAGATCGGTGACATCGCTATTGGAGCGGGCCAGACCTGACGCCTGCATCCGGCCATAAACTTCGCCCGCGCCAGCCGTGATTGACCAGTTGGTCCATAGGAGGCGTTCGGTCTGGGGGAGCACTTTGGCCTGTCGGCTGAGTTCGACCGAGATTTTTGGGGCGTGGCGTTGCCAGTCATCGACAGCCACGAAGACTTTCTGATCGCCTTCGCCATTCTTCAGCGTGGTTTTGGTATCGACATTGCGAACATTCATGGCCAGCAGCTGCTCATCGAGAGAGGCAATGACCGAAGCTTGCCAGGCGACTCCCAGGGCTGTGAGCATGAGTGCGGCTGTCGCAGCAGAAACAAGTTTCACCCGGCGGTAATCGGGCTTGGGAGCCGGTTTTCGAGGGTGGAGAAAATCGAGGCGACACTGATCGGGAAGAGGTGTGACGAACCCCAGGCAGCCAATCCAGTTGGCGAGCGCCTGTGCCGAGATCTCTGGAGAGGAATGACCTGTAGAGTCTGCAACCAGCTTGCTGGCGGCACTGGCCAACACGGTGCGGGAAACCAGTTCTTGAGCTTCTTCGACACGGCATTCAAACTGTGAAGCCAGAGCCTCTTTCAAATCGGCATCGACTTCCGACGCTGAGGCAATGATCAACCGGCGGGGATGAAACTCGGGAGCGATGCGTCGGGCGGCAAATAATCCGCGGGAAATTTCGGCACCCACAGCGAGTGGTGTGGGTCGCCCCTGCTCATTGCGGGCTCCGTGAGGAACACGCGCTGAATGGGCAAAAAGGAGCTGGCCATCGGCAAAGGCGGTGGTTTCGACGCGGCCATCCCGCTCGACGACAAAGGCCGCCTGATCGGCAGGATCGAGGGCTTGTCGCAAAAGCGTGGCATAGCCACAACTCGAGAGTGCCACATGGACGACGCTTAATCCGACCGAATTGAGAAGCTGCTGGATGTTCCGCACAAAACTGGAAGAAATGGTGGCGACAAGCACATGGAGCGTGCTGCTGGGAAGAGATTGTGCGGCTGCTTCTTCGGGAGAAATGGTGCGCATGTGACCACTGGGGGTCAGTTCGTCGGCCAGTGGGAGTTTGACATTGAGAGGGAGGTAATCGAGCAGCACCTGATCGAGTGCGACCGATGACCGCATGGTGGTCTGCAACGTGACAACATCGAGCACTTCGTCTTCGGGAGTGGGAGGAAGTTCGAGATGCCTGAGAATGGCGTCTTCACGAGGGATGACGAGTGTGACTTTGCTTTCTTTGCCCAGGAATTCGGCAAGCTCCTTTTTGAGCCAGGACGAATGTCCAGCATCGGTTTCCACGATCCGCTCGCCGTTGGGCCAGGCGAGAACCTTGGAAATGCGAGTGTCACTGGTGAGGGCCGTCAGTTGTGACTTGTCCCATTCAAGAATCAGCACGGCTCAGGCAACCTTTTCTGGAATCGAAGGTTTGTCGCAGGACAAGATCTCGTAAGAGAAACTCTATGGATTGTTCAGCGTGAGTGTATACGTAGCAAGAGGTTATGTCTGTTGGGGATCGTTTTCGCTGGTGATTTACGGGAGTTTAGAAAGTGAACATCAACATTCTCTGGCAGGAGTGTAAACCCCACTCTGGTGAGAGTTGTACCGGAGGGACTGTGAGAAACTGGGAATTCGGCGTGAGTTTGTGGGGCACTTCGGGAGAGATTCCGGGTTTGAGGGATGTGGCGATTATGTGTGTGTTTCGCGGGGTGATCGATGCGACAGGGCCTCTTTTGCTGCGGGGCAAGTTGCGGTTGTGATCATTGCGGTTGTTCTGGGAAGTTGAAGACCAGATGTTCGAGCCATCTCGGGTAGTGAGAGACAGGTGGGCTGGCCGCGATCCAATCGGGAATATCAGCGTGCAGGGCCTTGAATCTGCTGTTCGAGAAATGCGTGCGATGGAAAAGTCGCATCGTCGGAGGCTGTTGGAGGAGGAATCGACCGCGTATGCTTTGTAGAAGCGTCAAATCTAAAAGGCCTGCCCGAATCTGAACGTTGATCCTGCCGGTTGCAGTTATTGCATAGGATGAGGTGTCATCGGGAGGAGTTGGGAAAGCTTGAAACTGTCAAAAGCCTACCTCTTCGAGAAAGCGTTAGCTGTGCGTGCTCAGATTGCTTTGTTGCCTGGCGATGGAATTGGTGTGGAAGTTGTGGCGGAAGCAGAAAAGCTGCTTCAGGCTGTGGCGAAGAAGTTTGGCCACGAATTTTCGTTCGTGCGGGGTCTGATTGGCGGTTGTGCCATCGACGCGACGGGTGAAGCACTTCCCGATGAGACGTTATCAATCTGCCGGGCCAGCCAGGCGATTCTGCTGGGGGCTGTGGGTGGGCCGAAGTGGGATAACCCGAGTGCCAAGACCAGGCCCGAAGCGGGTCTGCTCAAGATTCGTAAAGAGCTGGGATTGTTCGCAAATGTGCGCCCCATCAAGGCTTCGCCTTATCTGGTGCAGGCCTCGCCCTTGAAGACCGAGATTGTTGCGGGAGTGGATATCCTCTTCTTCCGCGAGTTGACCGGCGGGTTGTACTTTGGGGAATCGGGCCGCAAGACCAATCCGGATGGCAGCGAGACCGCTTTCAACACGATGATCTACAGCACACACGAGATCGAGCGGATTGTCCGTCTCGCGGGACAGGCAGCGCGGGGCCGTCGCAAGAAAGTAACCAGCGTGGATAAAGCCAACGTGCTCGAAGTCTCGCGACTGTGGCGGCAGACGTTTGATCGTGTCATGCAGGCTGAGTTTCCGGATGTGCAGACGGAGCATGTGTTGATTGACGCGATGGCCATGCACCTGATTTCGAAGCCCAAGAACTTCGACGTCGTGGTGACTGAGAATCTCTTCGGTGACATCCTCACAGACGAAGGCTCGATGCTCCCCGGCTCGATGGGGCTGTTGCCTTCGGCTTCTCTGGGTGCAGATGGCCCAGGGTTGTACGAGCCGATTCATGGATCCGCACCGGATATTGCCGGTAAGGGAATTGCAAACCCGCTGGCTACTATTCTCGCAGCGGCCATGCTGCTGCGTCATTCGCTGCATCTGGAAACGGAAGCGGTTGCCATTGAGAAGGCGGTCGATCACGTTTTATCTCGTGGTCACAGGACGGCTGACATTGCGGGGGGTGGCCCTGCTGTTTCAACCGTGCGGATGGGCGAACTGGTGCTGGAAGCATTTCTGGCCGTTTGAGAAAAATGGCGGAGTCGTGAGAGCTCTTTGAGTTATGATTCTGGCTGCCAATCGATCTCTTTGCAGAGGTCGCCATCGAAACCTCGCGTGAATTGTTAACGAGAGTCTGTACCGCAGGAACATCTGTCAGGACGGAATGGATATGAAGAGTTTGTGCGTCTCTGGGCTGAATTCAGCGATGGTGCTTTCGGGGTTGTGGGCATTGCTGGCGGTGGTGTGCTCACCTGCCGAGGGAGTTGCATCAGAAGCGACAAAGCTGGCAGAGTCGAAAGTTCGCATTCAGCAGGATGTGGGCGTACTGGCCAGTGATGAGATGGAAGGCCGGGGCGTTGGGACCGAAGGTTTGAATAAAGCGGCGGAGTTCATTCGCCAGGAGTTCCAGAAGGCGGGTCTCGATGTCACGCGCGTGAATGGGGGTGCCTTTCAGACATTCTCGCTGCCAACAGGGACAAAGCTGGGTGAGCCGAATTCACTCAAGCTGATTTCACCCAAAGGTGAAGAACTGGTGCTCGAAAAGGGACGCGACTTCGAAGTAGGTGCCTTTGGGACGAGTGGAAAATTCGAAGGGGAAGTTGCCTTTGTTGGCTATGGACTGGAAGACAAAGAGGCCAAGTACGACGACTATGCCGGGATCGATGTGGCGGGCAAAGTGGTCGTCTGTTTTCGCAGAACTCCCGGCCAAGGCCAGAAGGATGGGCCATTTTCGCCGGCAAAAGGTGGCGGTCGCCAAGGTGATCTGCGGAGCAAGATTGTCGCTGCCATGGCTCACAAAGCGGTGGCCATTCTGTTTGTGAATGATCCTTATACGCTGGCCGACAAAGAACGGATTCGTGAAGCAGCGATCAAAAAAGCCGAAGGCAAAGTCGTGACCAGTGCCGAGCAACTGGCCGACGCCAGTAGTGAGGATCAATCGGCCAAACTGACGGCTTTGAAGGATGCTGTCACGCAATTCCGTCGCTCGCGGGATGCAGCGACGAGTCCTGTGGATGAACTCATGCCTTTTGGTTATGCGGCTGCGAATGATGGCGAGAGCCTCCCCGCGTTTCATTTGCGAATCGATTTTCTCAACCAGATGCTGCGCAGTGTGGGTTCGGCCAATGCTGTGGAACTGGCCGAAGAGATTGATGCGACGATGACACCACGCAGCAGGGTTCTCACGGGCTGGAAGGCCCAGGGAGAAGCGACAGTCATCCGCCAGAGTGCCGATGTGCACAACGTGATTGGAGTGCTGGAAGGTGAAGGGCCTTTGGCGAACGAAACGGTCGTGATTGGTGCGCACTACGATCATGTGGGGCGTGGTGGTTCCGGTTCGCTGGCACCGGGCTCGACAGATATTCACAACGGGGCTGATGACAATGCTTCCGGGACAGCCGTTCTGATCGAAGTGGCCCGGTTACTGGCTGCTCAGCCGAAAAAACCTGCCCGTCGTGTGGTGTTTATGGCGTTTACCGGTGAAGAGCTGGGGCTGTTGGGTTCGGCACGATATTGCAAAGAGCCGATCTTCCCGCTGGATGAGACCGTGGCCATGCTCAATATGGATATGGTCGGGCGGCTGCAGGAGAACAAGCTGACTGTGTTTGGTGTGAAGACCGCGAAGCAGTTCGAAGAGTGGCTGCGCGAGGGCAATAAGACAACAGGCTTTGAACTCATCGAGAAGCCCGAAGGTTTTGGCCCGAGTGATCATTCGTCGTTCTACACGAAGAAGATCCCGGTGCTGCACTTCTTCACCGGGTTACATCCCGATTATCACCGCCCTTCTGACGATACGGATAAGCTTGATGTCGATGGCATGACGCGCGTGGCGACTCTCGTCAATGAGATCGCTCAAGTGGTCATTAACACGCCTGCCCGACCTGAGTATGTCGAAGTCAAGGGCTCGGCCAATGTGGGGCGATCTGGGAACAGGCCGTATGTCGGGACGATCCCGGATTTTGGAGTTCAGGAACCGGGCTATGCGATCAGTGGGACAGCACCAGGTTCACCAGCCGACAAGGCAGGGCTGAAGCCTGGTGATCTGGTCATTGAAGTCGGTGGCAATAAAGTGACCAACCTGGATGACTTTGACCTGGCATTGCGGAAGTTCAAGGCCGGCGACAAGGTCGATTTCACGGTGAAACGCAAGACCGAGACACTCAAGCTGCCCCTGGAACTGGCACCACCCCGGTAATGGGTCGAAAAGCTGTTCGGTGATCAAAATAACCATGAAAACAAGGTAGCCATCAGAAGGTTTTGATCTTTTGATGATGGATAGTTTCTCACCAAAGTTCCATCGCTCTGTTTCTCTCGATCTGCGAAGATATTGGGACGTTCAACCCTTGATGGGCTGATTCGGATTCTTCGCGAACTTAAAGGCAGATCAATGTCGGTGGTGACGATGGCTTCCGGGCAACAGAGCGCTCCGAGAAAAGTACCTGCAGTCGAAGCTGTCTGCTTTGACCTGGATGGGACGATGTTCAATACCGAGCATCTATTTTTTGAAGCCGGCGATACGGTGCTTCAAAAATTTGAGCGGCGGATGACTCGCGAAGTGATGGATGTGATCATTGGTCGCCGCCCGATGGAGTCGTTCACCCGGCTGGTCGAGTATCTGGCGATTGATGTCGATCCTGCTCATCTTTTAGAGATTTCTCGCGAGGCTCATCATGAGCTGATCCGTGAGAAGCTCGCACCCATGCCCGGAGTTGTCGAGCTGCTGGAAGCTTTGTCGAAGCGAGGGATTCCGTGTGCGGTAACGACATCTTCACCACGGGATTATGCGCAGAGCCTCGTGGAGCAGGCAGGGCTGATGAGCTACTTTCAGTTTTTTCTCACCTCGGCAGATGTCTCTCAAGGGAAACCTCACCCGGAGATCTATCTGAAGGCGGCCAGTACCTTTGGAGTTAGGCCTGAGCAGATGGCGGTGTTTGAAGACAGTGCCGCAGGGACGCGGGCGGCTGTGCTGGCCCGAGCAAGGACCATTGCGGTTCCTCATGAGTTCACAGCCAGCCATGACTTTACGGGGGCCGAGTTACGGGTCGAAACGTTGACCGACCGGCAGGTCTACGAGCTGCTGGCGGTCTGAAAAGCACTATTTCTTGAGCCGTGGGACACCTGGCGATTGCGAGTGCAGGATCGCATCGAAGATCGCCAGTTCGACGGGTCGGTTCGAAGACGAGCGACGCTGGCCGTTAGACTCGGAATCGTGACTCGTCAGATCATCGGACGAATCGTCCAGGAGCGCGTTTTGCTGGCGGCCGACCCATTCCTTGAGCCGACGATGCGCTTGTACCCAGCGGCTGCGGAGGAGCTTGGGGAAGTCGAATTCCACAGGTTGCCGAACTGACCACGGAGCCAGTCGGTTGGCCACTTCCTCGGCCGTGGCTGGTCGATCATCCACATTTTTGGCCAGCATGGCGACCAGTGTTTCCTGCACAGAAGCGGGTAGTTCGGGAAGGAGTTCGCGAAGCGGAGGAGGCGCCTCCTGACGATGAGCGCGGACTTTCTCGGAGACCGTTTTTCGACTGAAAAGTGGCTGGCCAGTCAGCAGGAAGTAGAGCACACAACCCAGGCTGTAGACATCGGCCCGGCCATCGATTTGACTGCTGTCCCGCGTCTGTTCGGGCGAGATGTAGTCGGCAGTCCCCAGGATCTGACTTTTGCCATCGACTCGTTCATGCGAGAGATCTTCGCCTTGTAAGAGGGCGAGTCCGAAGTCGATGATTTTGAGATTGCCGTCGTAGGCGACAAGCAGATTGCCCGGCTTCAGGTCTCGATGAACAATACCGGCTCCATGCAGGTAATGGGCACCCAGAGCGGCTTGTCGAATCAAATGACAGGCCAGTTGCCACGGGAGAGGGCCGTGAAGTTCCACAAGTTCCGACAGGCTCGCCCCTTCAAAAAGTTCGAGCACAATAAACCAGTGGTTCTGCCACGAGACAATCCGTTCCGTACGAATGATCTGCGGGTGAACAAGACCGACCCCCACTTTGGCCTCACGCTGGAAATGATCGAACATCCGCTGCGAGTACCGGCTGGGCAGAAGTTTGATGGCTCGTTTGTAACCTGTGGTTGCATGTCTGCAACCAAATAGCCAACTCATTCCGCCTGAACCCAGAAGTTCGACGAGCAGGTAGTCTTCGAGCTTCCAGCCGGGCGGGGCAGGATCGGCGAGGTTGGACTCGACAATCAGTTCAAATCCACCGACTTGCAGATGGTCTCCGCCCCGCAGCCACATCTCACGAATGGGCTGACCATTGAGCAGAGTCCCCGTTGAGCTTCCGAGGTCGCGAACCATGAGTCCGTGCGGATCGCGGAAAATCAGGCAATGTTGTGGGGCAACATCATTCGACCTCAACCGCAGGTTGCAGCCATGGGCTGAGCCGACCAGCAGAGAACCTCGTAAGAGATCGCGTTGGAGTTTCGTCCCCTGGTGGTCAATAAAGACAACCCTTCCGTAGGGTTCATCATCCGACGACCGCGCTTCGTCTGTGGGTCGCTCGGTGGATTGTGGAAGAATTGTCATGTTGAAGAGAAGTGCTTTGGAACCGACAGTCTAGAATGTTCGTCAATGCATGGACTACGAAGATTTGAACGAACTGGCATATCAGCTTTTCCATGAAGATGCCAGAAGCCAAAAATTCATGAACTTAACATGAACTCACCGGGATCCAGAGTTGTGAGGGGCTCCAGGCTACCGTTCCCTGCGCAGTACCTATGCGTGAGTACACCTCGAAATGACGACTCTAAGCATGGGCTGGCCATGGTTTACAGAGCCTCGATTTCCGATCTTGGGCATGAGTTGAATTCGGTAAGCTGGAATAATCGTGATATCCCGCTGCTCGAATACGCGAAATTGCTCTTCCAGAACAAACGCACACTGGTTGATAGTGGGGGTGGCAGATTAACAGTGGACAAATTCTTGAAGATGATTTTCAGCAGGCCATCTCCCTGCCGGAAGCGCTCATCCAGGGAATTCGATTTTTGCCCGGCTTACGTCGTTATTCGTACAGGTGCTCCCGCTTGACGAGGCATAGCCGGTCAGTTTGATCATCCGACACACTTTCGAGAACGAATGTCTTCATCGCGCGTTCAGGCCGCCCGAGGAAGCTGGGGTTGTACCTATGGGGGCAGCGCGCCTTCCTCGACTACTCAGGCTGATTCAGGCACTGCAATCTGGCAGACTGTGCAATTCTGTCCAATTGGCAGAGGAGTGCGGTGTCAGCCGCCGAACAATCTTCCGGGACATCAGCATCCTGCAGGAAGCCGGCATCCATGTCCTTTACGACGAAGAGCGGCAAGGCTACTGCATGCCTCTGCGGTTGACGATACCTGCCAGTCAGCTCAGTTTAAGTGAGGCGATCTCGCTGTTGCTGTTTTGCAGTGAGCTTTCCGATTCGACCACGGGTATCCCTTTTCAGCAGGATGCCCGGCAAGCTGCCATGAAGATTCTCGAAGGCTTGCCGCGCAGTGTGCGGGAGACAGTGGCTGAAATTACCGAATCGATGTCGATCCGTATCGATTCGCGAAATCAGTTGATTGGCAGCCAATCGATGTACGAAGTGCTGCTTTCGGCACTGATTCGTCGGGAGCAGATTCGTGTGCGGTATCACAGCCTCACGGAAGCATCGCCTCTATCGACGTTACTGAGCCCTTATCGACTCCTTTTCAGCCGGCGAAGCTGGTATGTGATTGGGCGATCAAGCTGGCATCGCACCGTGCGGACATTCAACGTCGGCAGGCTGGAGCAGCTGGAACTGGCGGGGACGTTCTACAAAATTCCACCGCGCTTCAGCCTCGATCGCTATCTGGGAAATGCCTGGCATCTCATTCGAGGAACGCCGACAGGCCAGATTGTCAAAGTGCAATTCGACAAGCAGGTGGCCATGAATGTGGCCGAAGTGCGCTGGCATAAAACACAGACGGCGGAATGGCTTGAAGATGGCTCAGTGGTCTTGAGTTTTAAAGTGGATGGTTTGAGCGAAATCGTCTGGTGGATTCTCGGCTATGGCCGCTATGCCCGGGTGCTGGAACCTGTGACACTCAAGGCCATGATTCATGAGCATGCACAGCAGATGCTGGCGACGTAAGGAGCATCAATCATTGATCATGATGGTTCATGATCCGTGATGAGGTTCTTCGCTTTGGCTGAAGTTCCTGCTCAACAGTAGCTCAATGATTTTTGTGTTGGCTGAAGGGAATTTGAGCTGGGCAAGTTCTGCGATGGGCACCCAGTGAAAAGCACCCGCCAAAGAGGATGTGAGTAAGGAAGATTCAAGTAAGGAAGATTCGATTAAGTTGTTTGAGAGGCTCACAGGTCGGCACTGCCAGAACTCGATCCGAAAAATCTCTTCAATGCCATCATCGGCGACTCGAATGCTTTGCCAGGCATCCAACAGGCGTTCAGCAGTCACCGCCAGCCCGGTCTCTTCAAGGCATTCGCGACAGGCCGCCGCTGCGAAGTCTTCACCAGCTTCTACCTTGCCGCCCGGAAACTCAGCCAGCCCCGCGAACGATTGACCCGGTTGTCGCTGACCCACAATCACATGGCCTTCGACAATCACCAGTGCAACGCCGATTTTTTTGAATCGCGGTTCTTGCGGGGAGGGATTCATCAATGTCTCATCCCGGGCTGGTCAATCCACAAAAAGAGGGTCAGTCCGTTGGTCAGATTCTCTTTGTCCCGCTCATCTCAAACATGAGAAGATGGAACAAAGGGTGCCTGCCATCAATACAGCAGGCACCCTTTGTTGAAAATCTGGCTCAACAAAATGTCTAGCTGGATGATTTCGCAGGGAAGGCGTCGAGAGGTGGAGCACCCATCACATGATAGCCCGAATCAACGTGCAGCGTTTCGCCTGTCACACCGGTCGAGAGATCACTGAGCAGGTAGACAGCCGATTTGCCCACGTCTTCAGCTGTGACGTTCTGCCGCATGGGCGACATCGTGTCGTACATCGCCAGCATGAGGTCGATCCCCTTGACGGCTGATGAACTCAATGTGCGAATCGGCCCCGCACTGATGGCATTCACGCGAATCTTGCGCTGGCCCAGTTCGGCTGCCAGATATTCCACAGCCGATTCCAGAGCCGACTTGCACAGGCCCATGATGTTGTAGCCAGGGATGACCTTCTCACCACCCAGATAGGTGAGAGTGATGATACTCCCCCCGTCGTTCATGATTTTCTGGGCGCGATGCACAACGGCCAGCAGGCTGTAGACGCTGATATCCATCGACACCTTGAAGCCTTCACGGCTGCACGCGTGGACATCGCCTTTGAGATCGTCAATCGGGGCATAAGCAATCGAATGCACGACAAAATCGATATTGCCCATCCCTTCGTGGATGGCAGCAAAGGCTTTGTCGAGATCTTCGTCTTTTTGAACGTCACAGGGAATGATGTGCTTGGCACCCAGTGGCTCAACCAGTTTGCGAACCCGGCGTTCCATTTTGGGGTTCGCAGGATCTTTGTCGGGCAGGAAGGTGAAAGCCAGTTCGGCACCTTCAGCGTGGAGCTTTTCAGTGATCCCCCAGGCAATCGAATAATCATTCACCAGCCCGAGAATTACCCCTTTTTTGCCCGTGAGCAAACCCATCATCGCATCCTTTGGACAGAAGATATAAACAGTGACATTCCGTGAATCTTGCGGCCACAGCCATCCGCCTCGAAGGCTGAGTCGCTATCGCCCGTCACCTTTTCACTCCTTACCTTATCGGCCGCCGGAAAATCGGGCAACTACCAGTCCATTTCATCTCTCGCGAACCGCAGCCCGGCAAACTCTGTTTCTCCGGAAAAGTTTGACGGTCAATCTCACAATCAACTGAGTGACCGCCGATCAAATCTGCCCGCAAAGTCTTCCATGCTTCACTAATCAGATTATGATTCGGTGGAAGTTCGCACGCCGGACGACATTCTCCCAGCATGTGAACGGGACTGGGGTAAATTACCAAACAGGATGGAGCCATGCCTTGCGGCACGGTGTGTGGGTGCCTGTGCAGTATCAAAGCGTGCAGTACCAAACCACTGCCAAAACCACGGCATCGATTGAATCTGGTTGATGTGAGGACACCCGTGTTTTGTCTGAGATTTTGCAAACACCGGCCCGCTGACTGGTGGCGAAAGCTCGCTTCAAAGCCCGGCTGGCAAGTCGAGAATCGTCCGGTATTGGCAATTAACAGCGCCGTAGCGAATCGTGTCGCACTCCCTTTAGCCATCTGGCTGGGTGTGATGATCGTCCCCGGATTGGCCCAGAACTCACTGCTCGGGCTATTCACTGGCGAGGGGACAGCTCAACCCCCTGTGTCGACATCTATCGGGCCACTGAATGACCCGGCCCAGCCCAGAGCCGGGACACAGTTTGCTCAATTGCCGCCAGGTCAGGTCGCACCAGTTCCAGGACAGCCAGCTCCTGCAGCAGGTGTATTTGTGAATCCACCGCAGGCCATCCAGCCATTCGATCCCGTGAAGGCCCGTTCAACCGCCGTCGCGCTCAACTACAGCAGAGCCTCGCTGCATCGCATCCGCAAGAATCCTTCCGTGCGGGTGACACACGAAGAGCAGACAAAAATTCTCAACCATCTCGACTTTAACGGTGTAGCCGACGAAGAAGTGGTCAAGCTGTATTCGTCGATTCTCGATGAAGTGGGTCAGCAGCGTCTGGCCGATCAGGAACGAACTGTACTGACAGATAAATATCAAGGGGCGATTGCTCAAAGTGTGACTCTCAGTGCGTTCACTGTGGCCGCCCAATTAGCCACTGCCAGCTATCCCGAAGCGATTCGCACGGGAGCAGCCAGTTGGTGGGATTACCGCACGACGACACTCAATCGTGATCTCGATTTGTGGCGTGTCGAAAAAGCCCGGCTGCAGGCCATCAATCAGAAGTCGATTCAGTTTCTCGAAACCAGCTGGCGCCTTGCTCGCACACGGCAGATTCCCGATACCTGGCTCGTTCGCAGCGACGATCTCGATCAACTCGAACTGGCATGGGCTGAACCTGATCTGGAAACCAGATTGCGGCGGCTCAAACGGACCGAGCCCTTTATGGAAGCCTGGCCACCGTACCATTACTACGTGGCGCGAACAGAGCAGGGGTTGGGCCGCCTCGCCGAGGCCAATGAAACCTACGAAAAGCTCGCCAAGCTGCAGCAGGGACATTTCCGCAAAGACGAAATGCTGGCGGCATCATTGGCCAATCAGTCGGCCATACAAACCGTGCTGGGCCTGCCCGAAGCTCCCGCCACCGCGCGGAAAGCACTGGCCGCTTCGAATGAATCATGGGAGTCTCATCTTCTTGCAGCAGCCGTTTTGCAGCGAGCTGGTGAGTTCGACGTCGCCGAAGAAGCGATTCTCAGAAATCTCGACAGCAAAGCCTTCGTATTGCCCAGTCAGGTCGCTTTGCTGTCGCTCTACTGCTCAAGTGGAGCGACGGAAAAGCTGCAGGCCAGATTAGCAGATGCCACGCTCCTCAAGCAGGTTCCTGTCCCGGTGCTTGTCGCGTGCAGTTCAGTGCTCGCCGATCAGACACCCCCCGGATTGCGGCGGCAACTCATGGCGTCGATTCAAGGCATGCCCAAACTCAACTTTGGAGCAGACGATTACGTGATCGCTGCTCAACCCAACTGGAATCTCGAAGGAGCGAAGATTTCCCTCGAAGTGAATGGCCAGCGTTACGGTAAGCCGCAGGTCGCCATGCAACAGGGGTACGTCACAGCCAGCTTTGGGGGAGTGGCCGAATGGGGACATCCCCTTTCCGGAACAACCGAACGTTTGAACCGAGCAACCATTGTACTGGAGTATCCGCAGTTGCCACCCATCCGGCTGGCTCTCGATCCTCAACCGGCGGCTGACAATGCGATTGTCGCACAACGCGGCCCGCGCTGGCAGTTGGCTCATATCGGGGCCGATGACTCCCTCGTAACGAAGTTTGCACCTCGCACCGACTCGATGCTTGCCAGGCGACGAGGCAATCCCGTGCAACTTGGTGCCCCGGCCGGAGAAGAGTCGATTGCCAGCTCTCAGCCAGCGATTGAGATCGTGGATATCATCGAGGATCGCTCGCGCGGGCCCATCAATCCTTTCGAGGATGATCCCGTACCAGCAGTGGCGGACGAGCCTGCCAGCGTCGCTTCCTCGGGCCAAAGGATTGGCTCGCAGCCTGTCTCTCAGTCACAGCCTGTCGGACAATCACAACCCGTCTCACAATCGCAACCGGTCTCTCAGACAGTCACCAAGCCGCCACTCATCCGCAAGCTCCCCGACTGGCCACATACCCCGGCCAAGACCGGTACGCCGTAGGACAGATTCAGGCTTTGCTCGTTTGCTTCAGGTCGTGGAGTGTCCAGAAATCGTCGATCGATTCCAGCGGCTCGGTTTCGTATTGGCCGGGAATCAGTGGAATCTCTCGCCCGGTCTGCTCAGCCAGAAACTCCTCGATATCAGCCCGCGAGATCTCTTTCTTAGGGAACAGTTTGCTCAGCAGACGGCGGCCTGGTGACTGCCGTTTCCGCGAGGACTGCGCAGGGACACTGGCCGTCTCCGGCAGATAGATCGCCCCTGTGCTGAAGTCGACCGCAAACGCAATCACCCCCGGTATGAAAAAGAACAGCAGCCCCACCGCATTGAGCGCGACCACACCCCAGTCAAACCGGCCACTCCTCTGCCCCCGGCGTTCAGGATAAAGGATCGTCCCGCAACCAGTGGCTGAAGGCGAGATCACAGCAGCAACACCCACAAACAACCATTCACGGCGAGTCACAGAGGGCATGACGGTCTTCCAGAGATCTCATCAC
>JAIXUU010000276.1 GCA_027483405.1 Planctomyces sp.
AGCGTTCCGACATCGATTGGAACGGATGGTCATGACGATCCGGCTTCGTGGGAATTGAAAATCAATCCCGCAGGGATTGATCACCTGCAGGAAGAAACCAGAATCCATACTCTCACACCCCGTCAATTTGGTGGCACACTGAGTTGGTACGCATCCCCCGGTCAAGATCTCGAACATACCGATGGCAAGGTCGCCACCGAAGCCGAACTTTTACTCACACGTTTTGCTCAGCACCCGGAGCAGCCATTCTTTCTTGCGGTGGGCTTCTATCGCCCACACACCCCATTCGTCGCTCCTGCCGAACCTTATTTCGGCTGGTACGATCGATCTGAAATGCCTCTGATTCCAGGCATTGAGGAAGATCAGCTCGATATTCCTAAGCCGGCACTGGCCAGCGCTAAGAAGGAGCAGGATCAACTCACTGATCCCGTACGGCAGGAAGTCCTGCAAGCCTATTTTGCCAGCATCAGCTTTATGGATGCCCAGGTAGGGCGAGTCCTGACCTCTCTGAAAGAGAATGGCCTCGTCGACAATACGATTGTCGTTTTCACCAGTGATCATGGCTATCACCTCGGGGAGCATGGTCTCTGGCAGAAGCAAAGTCTGTTTGAAGAAAGTGCCCGAGTCCCACTGCTCATTTCTGCTCCCGGAGTCTCCAGGGCTGGTCACGTGATTTCAGAACCTGTCTCACAGGTCGATCTTTATCCGACTTTGGTAAAGCTGGCGAAAATTCCCGCTCCCGCCAGTCTGCAAGGCCAATCGCTGGTTTCCCTGCTGAGCGATCCACAGGCGAAAGGTCGCGGCTGGGCGCTGACTCAGGTCATGCGGAATCAAGGAAATCCCAATCGTGCGGGAGCCGCAGCCAAAAAGGGAACTGCTGCGTCAGTTCCTCAACCACAGCCCACCAGCAATCGGTTTTTTGGCTACAGCCTGAGAACCGACAAGTACCGCTACACGGAATGGGATGATGGCCAGCGGGGTCGTGAGTTGTACGATCACTTGGCGGACCCCAAAGAGTTGAACAACCTGGCCGAGAAACCTGAATACGCCGCCAAAATCACCGAGCTTTCGGCTCTCTTGAAAGAGGCAGTTGGCAAGTCACTTCCTCCGGGTGGCGTCACTCCCGAAGTCTCTGACAAGGACTGGCCTCCCGTTCTGGCACCTCTGCGAGATTAGTCCTGCTCCGCCTCGTTTAAGAGGTGTTTGGCAGATCTCGAAGTTTACAGAGAGCATGTGTTCTGCATATAGACCGATCACCACGACTTGGAACAGTAGTCGATGATCCGCACCAGTTCCTGCTTCAATTGCGGCCGGGAGACAATGCGATCGACAAAGCCATGCTTCAGCAGGAACTCGCTGGTCTGAAAATCATCAGGAAGTTCAATCTTGCAGGTCGCCTTCACCACGCGCGGGCCGGCAAAACCAATCAGGGCCTTGGGCTCAGCAATGGTAATATCACCGAGCGAAGCAAAACTGGCAGCCACACCACCCATCGTCGGGTTCGTCAGCACGGAGATAAACAATCCACCCGCTTCGTGATAGCGAGCGAGTGCCGCAGAGACTTTACCCATCTGCATCAAAGAGACAATCCCTTCATGCATACGGGCGCCGCCACCTGAGCCGGAAACAATCACCAGTGGCAGTTTTAATTCGGTGGCCTTCTCGACCGCACGCGTCAGCTTTTCGCCGACCACTGATCCCATCGACCCCATGATGAAAGCAGAATCTGTCGTGGCAAAGACCAATGGTCGGCCACGCATGTAACCTCGGCCCACCGTACAGGCATCGCGCATGCCCGTTTTCTTCTGCTCGGCCTTCAGTCGCTCATGGTAGGGCCGTGAATCGACAAAGCCCAGAACATCCTTGGGGGCCAACTCACTGAACCACTCTTCAAAACTGTCTTCATCCAGCAGTTGGGCGATGCGTTCAGCCGTCGGAACATAAAAATGGTGGTCGCATTCGGGGCAAAGGTGGAAATTCTTCTCCACCTGCTTGCGAAAGACGGTCGCCTTACACGATTCACATTGAATCCACAGACCGTCAGGGACGCCCCGCTTAGGTCGCATCTGGCCATTGGAAGTGATTGCGTCCAAGGGTGCGCCGGTGCTCATTGATGATCCTTACCCCAGTAAGCCCTGACAAATTAATCTGCTCAGGATACTGACTGTTGAATTTCGATGTCCAGGGTATCGCTTGTTCCGATGATCTCACAGGAACACGGTTTTCGTACGTTGACTGCTGGCGGCCATATCCTTTGGCCACAGACTTTCATGCGTGGCAGTATAACGAAAACAGGAAATTTTGCCGAGAGTACACGGCAGGTCGTGAACAAACCGGGATCAATTTTTTCACGACAATTCTGGAAGTGCCTCAGCCTGATATCCACGCACTTAAATGGTCTGCGATTCTGTCACTGCTGTCACTGAGTTGGAATCGGCACCAGATGACTGCCCCATCCAGCCACTGAAAATTGACCAGCGACTGGCCATCCGTGGTGCCGGGATCGTGTTGCAGATTGTTAATAATTCGCAGTGGCAATGATCAACTTCTGCCACTTTGACTGTCGACAGCTCATGGCCAGATTCGCCCAGGGAACTGGTAGATTTCTGCAATTCAGGAGCAGTCTGAGACGATGAATATCCCTTCTCAGGAGCTTCCAGAATCATCGTTTCAGCTGGCGACAGAAATTCCCGCACATAGCGAATCAGCGGATCATCGGCCACAATGATCAATCCCAGATACCGTCTGGTGGCCTTTTTCAAGATCGTGGCGACACGCTGGCGCACATCATCGCCACCTTCTCCTTCGGGAGGCGATTCCACATCCAGAAAGGCACCTTTCGAACAGAATCGGCGTCCATACTTCCGCTCGATTTCTGACCTCTGCAGGCCTTCCCATAATCCCAGCGACTGATTGGCGAGCAAAGGTGTGGCGACGATCGGCAAACCCAGTTGACTGGCGAGGATCTGGGCCGATTCGAAAGCCGGGCCTGAGTCTGACGAGTAAATCGCCCCGACAGCCAGATCTTTGGTGACCAGTTCGTGAAGAAAAGTTCCCGTCGCAGCGACTTGCTCAATCCCTCGGGGAGAAAGCGAAACGTCGAGCCCACCAACAACACGCATTTGTGAACACAACTCCGTTGCCCCTGGTTGCACCAGAACAACGTGTGAACAGCGAGACATATGCCTCAACACTCCAAAGAAGAAGATGCCAACTGCTCCAGTTGCCTCATGGCAACGGCATAATCGCTGGCATCAAAAATTGCACTTCCTGCAACAAACAGGCGTGCCCCTGCAGCGGATGCTGCAGCAATCGTCGTCGTACCAATCCCGCCATCGATCGATAGCCGGACATGTGGTGCCAACTGGCTTCGCAAAGCGCGAACCTTATCGAGCACCTCAGGCATAAATTTCTGACCACCAAAGCCTGGCTGCACACTCATCACCAGCACCAGATCGCATTGATCAAGCCATGGCTCGAGGTGCGAAAGTGGTGTATGCGGGTTAATCGCCAGACCTGCATGCGCACCACCGGCTCGAATTCTCTGGAGAATCTCACCAGGCTCTGGTGCCGCTTCAATATGGACAGTAATGGCGTCGCATCCGGCGGCTAAGTACTCATCCACATACTTTTCCGGGTTGGCAATCATCAGGTGTGCGTCAAAGAACAAGGATGTTCTCTTGCGGACACTGGCAATCAGCATGGCTCCATACGACAGATTGGGAACAAAGTTCCCGTCCATCACATCCCAGTGCAGCAGATGTGCATGGGCCTCTTCCAACCGGCGGACTTCTGTTGCGAGATCAGCAAAATCGACTTTGAGCATTGACGGAGCGATCGCAGGGATCTGGCTACCCAATGCCGCATCAAGTCGAGAAGGATTCGGAACCATACAGTACCTGAGGACAAACCATCATTGTCTGTCGGAAACCAGGCCTGCATCATTTCTTCTATGCAGACTGGCTAGATCATCTACGGATTCCCAAGGAACCGTTAGACCGACAGGGCCGAGGACATATCCTCAGCCAGAGATCCTGATCGTTGAACTCGCGCTCATCGACCAGTGAAGAGTCAAAAATGACCACCAGAGCCATCCGCGCTGGTGGTCATCATCATCAAATTAGAGCTTGGCAACCTTGGCAATGAGGTCGGCTGTCCGGTTGGAATAGCCAAACTCGTTGTCGTACCAGCTCAGAATCTTGATCATGCGCTTCTGGAGAACCATGGTCCAGGGAGCGTCGAAAATCGAGCTGTGAGCATTACCAATCACATCGCTCGAAACGATGGGATCGGTGTTGTACTGCAGAATTCCCTTGAGCGGGCCTTCAGCAGCAGCTTTCACAGCGGCGTTCACTTCGTCAACAGTCACGTCCTTGCCAAGCTCGGCAACCAGGTCGGTAATGCTGCCGCAAGGCACAGGGACTCGCAGCGAAATCCCGGTCAGCTTGCCATTGAGTTCTGGCAGCACTTCACCGACGGCCTTAGCGGCACCGGTCGATGTGGGAATAATATTCACGGCTGCAGCTCGTGAGCGATGAATGTTATCGTGCAACTGATCAGCGAGACGCTGGTCGTTGGTGTAGGCGTGGCAAGTGGTCATCAAACCCTTGACGATACCAAAGTTTTCGTGCAGCACTTTTGCCACTGGAGCCAGGCAGTTCGTCGTGCAGCTCGCATTCGAGATGCACTTGTGCTCTGGAGTGAGCTGGTTGTCGTTGACACCCACCACGACGGTCAGGTCAGGTGTATCCTTGGCAGGTGCAGAAAGAATGACCTTGCGGGCACCGGCTTCCAGATGGCTGTCGTAACCAGGCTTTCCATCCTTCGCACGAGCAGTAAAGAAACCGGTCGATTCGAGAGCGATTTCGACGCCCATAGCCTTCCATGGAAGCTGACGTGGATCGCGTTCAGCAACCACTTTGACCTTCTTGCCGTTGACGACGATTGAGTCGCCATCGACTTCCACAGTGCCAGGGAATCGGCCATGAACGCTGTCGTACTTCAGGAGCATAGCGAGAGAATCAGGCTTACCCAGGTCGTTGACGGCGACAATTTCAAATTCTTCCGGGCGGGCTGCCATTGCACGAAATGCGACACGCCCAATACGTCCAAAACCGTTGATGCCAACCTTCACCGGGGCCACAAGCACACTCCTCAACTGAAGTACAGTCTGGACCTGCCTCAACAACGAAGTCGGACAGTTCGCAGACGATCTTTCTTATGCGTCGCAGAGTATACGGCTGCGCAATGCCGTCAACAAGGTGCTGGCACAACGCATCCACCATCACCAATGCGACACCCACCACTCGCGATCTCGACTGCCGCTCCACACAGCCTCAACAGGTCGCGCCAATTCAAACTACTGACTCTATGAATTTTCCCTGAAAGAAACAAAGTGGCATTGAAAGTCGATAGCACTCCACGCGATATTATCCCCGAAACCTGTAAAGAAAGTCGATCTTAGGGCGTAAACACCTGTTGATGTGGCCACCGCCTTCGTAGATCGTTGACGTTCCAGGAAATCAATACGGAGTGATCATCATGGCGACCACGGGAACATACGGCAGCGAATCGCCTCAACAGGTGATGGAATCCATCGTGAATCTCTTTGCCCAGCATGGCGATTCCAATTATGGCAAAGAGGCCGTTACTCAGCGTGAGCATGCCCTGCAAGCTGCACACTTCGCCAGAAGCTTCAATGCTCCCGAGTCTGTCGTCGTCGCAGCTTTGCTGCACGATGTCGGCCATCTCCTGCACGATCTTCCCGAAGATGCACCAGATCATGGTGTCGACGATATGCATGAAACGCTGGCTTTTCAGTGGATGGAGCCCCGCTTCATTGAAGCGGTTACTCAACCTGCCTGCCTGCATGTCCAGGCGAAAAGATACCTGGCTGCAGCAGAACCCGGTTACTTTGCACAGTTAAGTGCTCCATCGGTACAAAGCCTTGCCTTGCAAGGTGGCCCGATGTCTGCCGACGAAGTGGCTGAGTTTGAAAAACATCCTTTTTTCAAAGACGCCACACTTCTCCGCCGTTGCGACGAAGCAGCCAAGGTGCCCGAACTGCAAGTTGCTCCCTTAGCCGAATACCTCCCTGCCATCGAACGCTGTCTCAAGCCCCAGACTTGCTGATCAGGACTTCAAGATTTGACTTAGACAGCGCCAGATGTGCCATGCTTGCGGCTCTGAGCAAGCATGCTCGACGACCCACAACATGCCATTGATTTCTGGGACGTGTAGAGACACTGCCTTATGCAGTTTTACTTGATCAGCAGAAATCGGCGGGCATCTCGAATCAAGCCGGGATCAGTTTCTTCGAGCTTTTTGAGCCACTCTTCGGCTTGCTGCCCAAGAGCTTGAACCTGTGCCAGTTCTTCAGGTGTCAGCTTCGATTCCGACGCTGGCTGATTCTTCACTTCCTGAGCATCTTTCGCACAGTAAATCATAAAGCGAACAATCGCCCGGCGGATGGAAGGGATGCCGAACTCAGGATCTTCAAACTTGGTAATCAGCAGCGGAACTACTTCCCAATCCTTCCAGCGCGCGAGATCGGCAATTACCAGATCAGCCAGTTCAGGCCGCGTGAGGAGCAATTCCATCGACTTCCGCAGACGTTTCGGGCTGATGGTCTCGTTACCGTATTGCCACATGAATCGCAAAGCCTGCATGGCGGCATAAGTTTCACTGAACGGGGCCTGCTTATCGGCGAGTTTCGTTCGCTCAAGAACCTCTAACCCCGGCTCCTTCGCGAGAAGCAGATAGCCCCCCATCACTCCATCAATTCCCAGCCGGAAATCGGTATTGGGTTCGAGGATTTTTTTCTCCATCAATTGCCGGTCTTCGTCATTCCCAGAAAGCCCCATCATCAGGCCATACAGGCCCAATCGGCTGGGAGAAACCTTGGGATCGACCAGCCATTCTCGCAACTTCTCGCGGGGCATTTTTGAAGACAGTGGAGTGATCTCTTCGTACGGTGCATTGGCAAACTCACCGTAAGCGTCATCAGAGATGGGTGTTTCGCTGTTTTCCAGATAGCCCATGAAATAAGGCAGCCGCTCGCGATAGGGCAGATTCGGCTTGGGTGCATTCTGCAGGTACTCGACGAGTGATTGGCTGGCAGCCACCGGAGGTTGCCAATCGAGTTCAGTTCCCGCTGCATTTCCAAATAACAGATAGCGATCCGTCTTTTCACCGGGGCGATACCTGGGAAGCGTAATCAGATCGTTGACTGAGAACTCATCTTTGGCCTGCTTGATGACCTTTATTATGCGAAAGGTGGTTGAACCGACATCGGTCTGCTGAGCATCTTTGGCAGTTTCCCAAGTCACTTCTAACAAAGCCGAAGCATCACTCACCTGCTCAGAAAGTGTCTTGCTGGGTGCCGAGCAGAACGGACACGCCCGCACAGGTGACACCATCAGCCCCAGGGCCAATATGAGACAGAGCCAACTGATCCATCGCTGCCAAACCCTCTGGTGACCCTGTGATGATCGGCTTACGACTGGCGAAGAAAACATCGTCATAGGATTCTGCATTCCGGTATCTCTCTGATCGATCTTCAGGAATGATGATCAATCATTCAACTTATGAATCTCAATGGCTTACAGAACCGCTTAGCGTTCGTTAATGACAGCGTCACGAATCCAGTACAGCCCAAAAATCTCGCCTTCAGCCGAGGCCTTTTCAATCACGAAAGTTCCCGTCACATCGAATGGTCGATTGGGAATGTAATGCGTGGTTTTCCCCGCTGCCATCTTCACGCCAATCAGATCGTAAACCTTGGGATTTCGACCAAAACAGCAGATCTGATTATCACGAGCCAGCACAAACTCAGTAATCCCTGTC
>JAIXUU010000135.1 GCA_027483405.1 Planctomyces sp.
TTGAGGGTGGTATGAATCCAACCCATGTTGCATCCGGGTTGAGAAACAACTGATCCGGAGGTACCTCGACATCCCATCTCTCTTTCAATCCTGGAGGGCCATAGAATTTCCCTTTGGCTGGGATAAATCTCAATCGATATTCGGGGAATTCATCGTTGGGTCTTGTCAATCTTACAGTCCCAAGTGGCACGTAGTGTCCCGCAGGAACCAGTGGATTCGAAGCGTCCGAAGGCGACACGCCCCGAATTACAACAGGCTCAACGTGATCGCCAGCAATCGTCTCGCGTGCTTCAATCCTGCAAGCTAGATCTTGGGTCATGTGAAAGGCTTTGAGGTTTCCGGCATGAACTTTCCACTGAAGGTGTTCCGACGAGAATCCGAACTGCTGCAATACTTCCATGGTTATCGGACCACGGATCGTTTGCCCTTCCAATTCCCAAACACCATGAAGTTCAAAGAAGGGGCACACAGGCCGAAACTTTTCGCCATCTTTAAACTGAATGACTGACGGAGTAAACGAAAAAACAGAGCCATCGTTTGCGATGGACAGAGTCTCCCCTGGAATAATTGTGGTCTTTCCAGTACCACGAGGTCGGTCATCGTTGGGCCCCCAATAAAAACACTCCAATGGTGTCTCTGAAGAACCAAGTCGCGCGATGGCAAGCGGAGGCGAAAGCAACAATTGTTTTATCATGGTCGTGACTTATCAAATTTAAGGTATCTATACTATGCGACACGTCGAGTCTAACCTGAAGGCATTCATTCCAGTTTCTTTTCGATCCGTGTCAGGACCTCTCGAATTCCCTTGATTTCTACTTCGAGGTGTTCGACTCTGGCGTCTATATCGCTTGTTTCTGAAGAGCCTTGTTTTGAATCGGGAATAAACTTTGCGAACTCAGTAGATCGCGTAACTTCTTCACCCTGGCATCCGGAGGTTGGGCAGACATTCGAAACGAAACATTCCCCTGCTAAAACGAAGTCCGTATCGCCGCGAACGAGGATTCCCTCCACCAGATGGGTCTGCTGATCGAAAACTGGTGAGCCGGAGTTTCCGCCATAGGTATCGAGGTTTGCGACGAAGAAACCTGCAGGTGAATTGTCGCGCACATTGGCGTTCGGCGCATACTTGAGCGGAAGGCCCGATGGGTGCCCAAGAACATAGACGTCGCGGTTGTTCAGAATTTTGCCGGTTCTGCGAACGGGCAAAATAGTCCTGCCATTGACAGGGCGATCAAGCTTGACAAGTGCGTAGTCAACACCATCGTTCTCCAGTTTACGAGAAACGATTGAAATACCAGTGTAGATATCTCCATTTGGAATAATGACATTCGCTGTGCTGCTCGACTTCATTTCGAAGCCGAAAATGTATCGGGTACGAGCAAGTGTATTTCCGTTTATACAATGCCCCGCAGTCGCCAACAACTGTTCGCCAACGAGAAAACCTGTGCAGAATGGACTCGTAGGCTGGTTGCGAAAACGCTCGCCACTGCAAAGGTTTTGGGCATCACCAAACTTAACTGTGCGAATGCTTGAGGTGCCATCGCCGTTATCTTCGATGTTGGAAATGTCGATTAGGCTTGCAACGCCATTCGCGGATTTTTTGATCGCTACATCGGTGACTGCGAAGAGATCTTGGCGGTCATCGGTTCCATAGATAAGCTTTTGCGCCTCGCGCAGGGCCTTCGCGATCTCTGCTGAACTGATGTCGGCAAGCACAGAACCTACCGTTGGCTTGCGAGCAATCGATAGTTCATCTTCATTCGGAGCGCTTTCGCGGAGTCGTAGCTCAGCAAGTAGTTCGTCAGCAGAATAGGAAGTAAGGTCCACTTTTTTAGGTGCCATGGGCAAAGTTCCTTTTTGAGGGTTGAGTTAAGTGATTCTACGGCACAGGCGGAATGCCAATGCATTTAAGTATGTGAGCAACAATCAATCGATTCCGACCGAAGAGTACGCCGTCTCAATTGCCGCATTCCGTTCGGCGAGGCGACTCGTCGGCAACGCTCGGAATAGAGTTCTAGCCGTTTGGATAACGGCGCGACGAATATCTACGAACTGTGAACCGCGCGAGAATTGTTGAGTGAACGCCAGATAGAACAATATTGCAACGTCCTTGGGTGAAAACAAGAAGGTTCTTCCCGTTTTTGGGGCGTATGGACATTCGACCTTGCAGGTGATGAGCTGATTATGCGGGGATAAGTCTACTCAAGGAAGAGGGATTATGCTCAAGCGACACGCACTTTCTAGTGAGCATTTGGAAATGCATCGAACCACTTTGCCCCAAGTAAAACCGGCGATTCCGATCCTACAGCTAACCACAATTGTTCTTCTTTGAGGCAGTGTTCTTCCCACTCAAAGCAGGGATTTTCTGGACCAATCTTCACTGGCGATTGGGTTTGCACAAGTCGATTCAGAGTCAGTACGACCGCTGGTGCCAAAGAGGGATACAGCAGGAGTATTAAGTCTCCTCCCGCGACAACCTAGTCGAAGAACTAGGCCACCCGCATTCTGAAGAGCACCTCCTCATTCCTTTCCGGCCAATCAACGTCGGTGCAAAGGATATCAGCATCGATCCACGAAATGGCAACAAAGGATTCGGGAATGCCCTGAATTGCCAGGTGAAGCAGCTGTCGCATCTGCCAGATGCGTGTACTTCGCAGGATTACAGAGTAGTTGCTAGCGTCTGGTGCATGAAAAGCGTTGCCTTAAGAAAGTTCGATGGTGGACAGTAGTTCGATCAACTGCTTACGAAATCGGTCATGATTGCTTCAGATCCGCTGATATCGAAATGGATGAAACAGACCAGTGACAACATGCAGCAAAACAAACCTCCAATGTCAGGGCTCTCGCCCAGCGGACGTCGTTGTGGGAGCCGATGTGAGCACTCTTTACAGGACCTCAAGACACACTTGATCGGCTGGAAAAGTGTGACGAAACTCCTCCCACGCAGACTCGATGCTTGGATTTCGAGAAATCCGGCTCCCAAATTACTTTCTCGAAAAAGAAAAGTCGAAAACACGAGCTCGTGGAACCGCTCGACTCAAATTCAGAGAACTCATATTTCGGAGCATCGAGATGCATCCTGATCAGCAAAAAATCGATTCATCCAGAAAGAATTTGCAGCGTGCCGACGTGAAAAAAAAATCCCCGGTGAATGACATCTCACACTGATTCACTACCCGCTCTCATTTTTTGCCGAAGTCATCACGGAATCGGCTCATCTGGAAAATACTTTTCGAGAAATCATCCCTCTCGAAATCGTCGAATTTCTGCGGTGCAGCGAAATTTGCGTTATCCAGGAAATCAGCGTTGTTACCGCTAGGTGAAGTCGAAGTTTTGCACGAAACAAGCTATTTTTTTGATAACGAGTAAAGAGCAGTGCAAATTTTGGCCCCTTAAAACCCAGCATACTGATATCCCGGAATTCATCGGCCTCGCGAATTCTCACTGTTTTCAGCATTTTCCATATTCCTCGACAGCTCATCAGGCGTCTTTTCAGAGAAATGACTCACAACTCCCTTTCAACCAATGTGCTTCTATCAGCACTTCAATTGGTACCGAATGGCTGTGATTCATTGAAAAAGCATGGAATCTGTCTCGAATTGCCAATGGTCACGACGCCACATTCTCTGATTCGAGAAGTTCGTCTCTACCAATTTGAAATTCGCAGATCCGCAAAATCGTTGGATCGGTTTACCGAAAGAAACTGCCAGCGATTTTCGTCCCGATTTGTTGATTCGTCGTTTTCAGTATTCCGTCGTGCGATCTCAGATTCTGAGAGTTGAGCACGGCGAAGAAAATCATTGGCGAAGTGCTGGACACCGGGATAGATTTGTGAGCGAGACACATAGTGTCTATCCGGTTTGAATTTTTCATTTGGAGTGAATTCGTCTGATCCCGAGGACGCGTGAATGCGGCCTCGTTGACATCGTTGAGACGCGCGCGAGCGTCAGTATCTGCTTTCCGCAAATACCGCCAAACTGAGCCGTAAGGCTCTTTGCAACAAAAGCAGTACTTGGAACCGCGCCCCCGCAAGGGGGCGTCGGCCATGTGCTGTTTTGTTGCCCCTTGGCGGGGGTTGCGGGAGCGGTCGTGGTTCGGCGCTCTCTTTTTTTTCCGCCAGCGGGGGCTTTTGTATGCCGTCCATCGATGAGCAATTTTCTGATCACTTCGGAGCGTCTTCTCCGATGCTGCGATCCTTGGGGATCTCTGTCACCACTTCTGGATTCCGAACGCGTTTCGCGGGTCCATTTCTGGCAACCACCCGATCTCATTATTCAATGTTTGTCCGCACTCTGGGCCATTCGCAGGGAGGTGTGTCATGGATATGACGGGAGAACAACAACGCACTGCACTTTTGAATTGGGCACAGGACGTTGAAAAGACTGTCAGAGCCCGAAGCTCTGTAGCTGCCGACGAAATCGCCGCTGCCAGACTGGGTGCAGCGGAGAATCGATTTGTGATCACCGTGTTAGGAAAAGCCAAACGTGGCAAATCGACACTGATCAATGCTCTCCTGGGACGCCGTGACGATGACCTCGCACCCGTCGATCGCCTACCAGCATCAAATGTAATTTCCCGGTTTCGCTACGGCGACGAACTGAGCTGTCGTGTTCATTTTCGGTCAGCCGATCTGAACTCCGCTGAAGGAACTCCCGTGCGACCGTCGCAAGTTCGGGATTATGTCACCGAGGAAGGAAATCCGGGAAATCGCAAACAGGTCGAACTCCTGGATGTGGCGGGCCCTTTTGAGGGGTTCAACCAAGATCTCGTTCTGGTCGACACACCAGGGAGCGGATCGATCCATGAGTATCATGATGCCCTGTTGCAGGCCTTTATCCCCCAGTCCGACGCTGTCATTTTTCTGGTGACGTCGCGCATGCCGCTAGATCAGGATGAGCTCGATCTGCTGCGACGTGTCCGCGATGCCGATATTCGCAAGATCTTGTTCGTCATCAACAAGATCGATGAAACGACTCCCGAAGAATTGGCAGAGGCCGAGGCCCACAATGCAGCCCATCTGGCACGTCTCGATCTGAAACAGCCAGTGGGCTCACTCATTCCCATCAGCGCGAAGAAAGCGTTTCTGGGCGATCTCCAGACGAGCGGCGTGACTGTTCTGGCGGAACGAATCCGGACGTTGATCACACAAGAAAAATCGCACGTACTGCGGGAGCGGCTGATCGGTCGCGTGAGGCAAGCGGTCGATCCACTGCTCGCCGGGCTGGTGGCGGAAACGGTCATGCTCACAGCTGACCCCGAAGAACGGGCTCGCCAGCGAGCCTCGCTAGAAAGCTCACTCCAGAAACTGGAACTGGAACGTCCGGTGATTGAGCAGCAATTCCGCAGCCGCTGGCTCAACGCCGTCGACCAGTTTGCCGCCGATGTGAATGAAATCCGTGGACAGGCGCAGATGCGGGTTCTCGAATTCATTGATGGCCACACCCTCACCAGCATCGCAGGACTGTCTCGAAAACTTCCTGGGCAGATCCAGAACATTCTGGACGAGTTGCTGAAATCCCCTGTGGCCGAGCTGGAACGCACACTCAAAGAGTCGGCCGAAGCTCTCCAGTCGGATTATCCCCGTGTTCGCCTTAAACCTGGTGGAGTGGTTCTGACGCGGTCAAATCAGATGGTGATTCAGGCCATGGGTTGGGGAGGAGCAGCGGCCATGGGAGCGGCGGCCACCGGGATCATTACTGCGGCTCAGGCCGCCACTGCCGCCGCAGTCACCTATGTGGCGACTCCGAGCCTGGCCGGGGTCGCCCTGACCCATCTGATCGGAACCCATGCCGGTTTTCTGACAACGACGGCCGTGCCTGCGGCCATTCCTTTTTGGGTGGCAGCAGCGGGACCCATCGGCTGGACACTGGCTGGCATCGGTGCTCTGGCTGTACCCTTCGCTTGGACGATCAGCCGGTCACGCCACAAGGAACATCTCCGCAAGGAAGCCATCACCCAGGTCCAAGCCGTCTGTTCGGCCATTGTCGAAGAGCGCATTCCGCTCCTGCGTCGAGGCGCCGACACCATGGTAGCCGAGTTCCAGCAGCGTGCACTGAACGAGGTTCTGGAACTTCGTCAGGCAATGGGGGCCGCAGAGTCTTCGACGAACACTCCAGCTCACCTGGAACAGACCTCTCGACTTGTTGAAGAACTACAGCGGTTGCTGGAGAACGTTCCAGGAGATGCGGCATGAGCACGCCTCAGGAGGCTTGCCACGAACTGCTGGGAAGTGCCTTGATACTGCTCCAGGAGAGCGCGGATACCGCACTCGATGATTCCGTCAGCTCAGGCCTGAGACGGGCTCTCGAAGTGGTGAAGCGGCACTATCGCCGTCTTGACCGCGTCGATCGTCTGGGAGCCGTGGTGGCACTTGCCGGACTAGGAAATGTCGGCAAATCCACTCTGCTGAATACGCTCCTCGAGATGGACATAGCGCCTTGCCGGAACGGTCCCTGCACAGCGGTTCCCGTTGAGTTTCAACGGAGTGAAAATCTGGAAATTGTTGTCTTTCGCAGAGGTGATCTTCCTTGGACTTTGCCCTGTGCTGAACACGACGAACTCCGTCGCCACCTGGATTGGCTGGCACAGGACGCACCGGGAGAAAGCCACAAACAAATCGAGCGGATTGTTGTCCGATCGGAGAATGCCCATCTCCCTCCGGGCCTGGTCCTTGTCGATACCCCGGGATTTGGTTCCGCCACGATTGATTCCATGGACTCCGAAACCGCACGTGGGACTCACGACGAGTCGCTGTTGGCCGGACTTCAAAGAGCTGCTCAGGTGGTGTGGGTGGTACTGGCCGAGCAAGGGATCGGCCAGCGGGAGGCCGACTTCTGGAAGCGTCATCTGTCCGACTGGTGTGACGATCTCGCCGTGACAGGCTGCGAAGGCTGGTCGGAATCCGAACTGGTACGGTTCCGCAAGCGGTTTGAACGTCTCTTCGGTCGGCACTGTCCCCGGTTCCATTTCGTGTCCTGCCGGGATGGCCTCGGAATTGAGGCTCTGAGGTACCGACTGCAGGAGTTGGCCGATCAGGAACTGAGATCCAATGCCACCGTCGAGTCTTTGGTGCAATTGGCGCGGGAACTCTCCGGATGGATCAAAGAGTTACCTCTGAAACATCGGGATGTCTGGCGCCGCGATAGCTGGCTGAGGTTTCGCCAGGGGCCAGATCCGTACTTGTGGAAACAGCAGCTTGTCACCCTTCTGGATGTTTCGTATGGCTCGTGAATCCATTGTCGTTCTTGGTTCCGTAGGGGCGGGGAAGACGCTCTTTGTTGCCGCCTTGGTCAAGGTCTTGCAGGAAGGGATGCTCCCCGGCGCGATCCTTAATCCCCAAAACAGAGCTGCCCACCAGTATGTGGAGCAGATCTGGAAAACACTTCGCGAGGGCGAACTTCCTGCAGGAACAATCCAGGGACAGCGAACCGAATTGATCTGGATTCTGCAGCTCCCAGAGCTGCCTGCCGTTTCCATGCAGATTCTCGACACCGCAGGTCAGGACTATCGAGAAATCTTTGAAGACAACCCGCCGGAAGGCAAAGAGGTTCCACTCCACCTTCAAGGGCCGTTTGAGAATTGTCGATCTGCAACACTGGCCGTCTTACTTGTGGATGTCGCAGGGCAATTCATCGGGGAACGCAAATCCGAGGTCCGCGATGAACGTGAGTTGGCTCTGAAATTCGCACTCGACTTTTATCGCAAACGCAATGTGCCATGTTGTCTCGTATTGACCAAGTGGGATCAGGCCAAAACCATTGCCGGAGATCAGTCACCCCGTGAGTTTATCGGTGAGCATCTCCCGTTGGTCAACAAAATTCACCTGCAAGACGGTGTCATCCCCGTCTTTCCCGTGTCGGCGGTCAACAAGTGGAAGGTCGAACTCTCGGGCGACGGAGGTGATGCTCGCCTTGTCGCGGATCCCTCTTTTGCGTCCGATGGGTTTCACCCATTTGTTGGCTGGTTGGCAGAAACCATCAAGGAACGTGTCGTTCAAGCAAACTTTTTGAACATGCTCAAGTGGGGCGGAAAGGCCATCGGGCTGCTTTTGATGTTATGGATGGGCTACTCCTGGATGATGGCACCACCTGCATTACGTCCTCCATCAGTTCCACAACCCGTCATCACGAACTCGACACTCGAGTATGACAACTCATACTTGCTTTATCCGAACATTGGGATTGTCACCGGAACGCTGACTAACCAAGGGAGTTCTGGCTCTGTCACCGTGATAGCCATTATCGATAAGGATGGCACCCAGTGGAGAGGGCGAGGCTCTTATTTTGTTGAGAGTGGCAGGAGTTACACGTTCGAGATCCCTGTCAAAACGAGCATCGATGTCCGCCAGCCAGGAGTGAGACATGATGCTCAAGCTCAATAGTGCGGCTCCAATTTCGTCACTGGTGGTTTGCTGGGCACTCCGTGATTCAGACGCGGAACGCGATTACTGGGTCTGGCAGTCGTCCAAAATTCCTCGAGGAAAGTTGACACAAATTCTGAAATACACGCAAGAACTGGATCCTTCTCTCCAGGCGAGAGAGAGTCTGCCCGAGGATTGCCAGGGTGGATTTCTGACTTTGGATGATGAATATGGCGGGTTCTATCGCTATCTCGATGGCGGTCGCGACGCTGCGGGGAGGCCAGGGAGATATCTGCTTCTGGTAGGAATCGTCAAACGATCGTCCTTGGCCGAGGTCGAGATCGCCGATCCGCTGGAGATGGGGTTGTTTGGTGAACTCGCTGCAAAGCAACCCTTTTTGGCGAGTGTTCCCGCACCACAGTCCTTGGAAACCAGCATCCTTGCTTCAAAGCGAGTTCCAGGACAGGTAGGAACAATCACCGCAACTTCATCAGCGATCGGCCAAAGCCCGACGAGTTGGCCGGAGGTCTGGCGCCAGACGAGTGAGTGGCCCCTAGTTCGTCGATGGCTTGTACGGTGCCGAAAAAAGGCGGGGAGCCCGCCAACATTCACTGTTTTCACCCTGTCTGAACCGTCTGGCACTTCACCCAATCTGAGCAATAACTCGCCTCCAACAACCCATGTTGCGGACGAGTTGCCTTTCAGTGTTCGAGACTGGCGCACTCGCTATCCTTGGAATTCCCCCATGCGAACATCTTTCTTCCACGGCGCACTGAATCGGACAAGCCTCATTCTGCTCGTTGTCGGTTTCATTGGCGGATGCTTCGTGGGGGGGATTTTCCGGTCTTCATGGATCACCGGGACTTCTGATCGAGACGCTTCGCAGGCGTTGTTGAATTGGGCGGAGAACTATCGGAGTGAAACAACGGGCCAACTCATCCCACGCCAAGAAGTCGTGGAGCGAATAGGGAGAGCCTGGTCGTCTAATCCTGGAAGTATATCCCCAACAGAGACATCGCATTCACCCTCCAACGAGTTAAAGCCCCTGTAGCTCCTTCGAAGGTTTTCAAGTTGTCCGATTCCACTTGGTTCACTCGTCCGATTTTCAATGCCGATCATGTGCTCCTGCTGACATACTTGTCGGCAGTCACTTTCGTGATTGGCGTACTGGCTCCCATGATGAGCCTGACTCCTCGTTTGGGCGACCCAACCTTGGAACAATTCGTGGGAATCGTTTCTGGAGAATCTTTTACTCCACGTACCCTCTCACTCGTCGGCGGAATCCAATCGCTATTTGTTCATGGCGACATCCTGATCGGACTGATTCTGTTGGTCTTTTCGCTCCTCTTTCCACTGGGGAAGCTGTTGTTGCTGTTGGGCCTGTGTCTCGAAGTTCTTCCCCATCGAACTCACTTCATGAAGATCCTGTCACTCATCGGCAAGTGGTCTCTACTGGATGTTGTCGTCATTGCTGTCCTCGTGGTCTCCTTCAAAACATTTCCGGGAGGCACTCGGATCACACCTCTCTGGGGAACATACGTCTTCGCCGCTTCCATCGTGCTGAGTTTGTTGGCCACCATGTTGATTCAAACTCTCGAAGAATCGACCACGGACCAAAACCCCTCGCTATGACACACAGGCCTTGATGCCCCAGTGGTCACCGAGGTCAGAGAAATGTCACTATCGACTGCCGTCGTTTCGTGGCCCGCAAGCAAATCCGTGAGTCCGTTCGACGACACAGGAGGCGGGATCCTAAGTCAGTTGGATTTGCCGCACTTTCAAACTCTCCTTGCCAGAACTTGAACCAAACAGCGTCCCATTACCCCATCCACACACGATGATGTTTCGGATCTAGTTTCTCGCTGATCCATAAGTGGGACTCCCCGTCAAAAGAGTCACTTTGGCGAAAAACCTTTTCTAAGTCATTCCGGATCATTGGGTTACATAATCCTGATAGAGCTTCGGCCAAAAAAGTTGGGGGTTTCTGTGAACATTCCCGCTTTCGGAACGTAACCTCCCCTGGCGAACGTGAAAACTCATCTGGCGCTGCATGTGCTAGGGGAGAATCCTTCGGCTGTATGCCACAAAGCTCACAGGGTGAATCATTGGTCGCTTGTGAATCAGTGCAACACCATTGCGAGAGCAAGGACATGAGATTGTCGTCCCTCGTGTCTGAATCAATACCTGAGACGGCTGGAGAGTCTTCGAATCCCGACGAAGTGAGTTGAAAGTGAGATGCGTTGTCTCACCCCCTTGAAGATGCTGGAACGGGGGATGGTTTTGAAGTTCCAGAGATCGACTTAGAAGGTGTTACATATCATGAAACGTTAATACTTCGAGCGTCCTGGTTTAGCCCGTTGATAGCCGGGTTTGTACTCCGGACGGTGCCCTCAGATGAAAAGGCATCTAATTTAACCACTGCCGTCGTTTCCCGGCTCCGACCATCGAAAGGTCAACCATTAATGGGCAAATCTGCCCATAAAAGTCCTGATAGTGGAAAGGATCTTTTCAATCAGACCTCTGATGCTTTTTGAGTTTTGTGATCTCCGACCTAAACCGTCTGGGACGGCGGTCTGTTCGAGATCAGGTTTGTCGATGACCTATCGGCGATGGAAAACACTGCTCCCCCCAAGGAGTTCTCGAAGATGATGAACCACCATGGTCTGAGGGGATCGGTGTCAGTTCCCCGCCCCGGAAAATTGTATGTCCGATAACAGAAATCTCATTCGATCCCGATCTGTTTTAACACCAGTAGCAAGGAGCCGAAAACCTGCAAGAATTTCGATTTGTTTCAAAGACAGCTCAGTTTCATTTGGACTCGCTGAGTTGTCAGATCCTGACTTTTTGGACAATCTGATTGCACATTGTCCACACAACTTCAAACCCATTGTCAATCTCAAGAACCTGACGAAGTTCCGCAAAGTGGAATTGAATACTCTGATTCCGCGTTTGATGAAGTACTCACAGGTTCTGAGGTGGAGTTTTCGAGCAGGATACAATTACTCCAAGTTGCTCATCGCCTTGGAGAGCTCACCTGTTCTCGAACTGTCTGAACTCGCCAAGAAACGACTTGTACACGCCGCGAAGCTCATTATGGCTTTGACATCAGAGGTTTCTCCTCCTAGAACGCGAGCTGGGTCTCTGGATGCGATGCTGTTCAAGTTAGGCCTCGACATGCAGCCGCAATCTGAGCTGAAGGCAGAGTTGGAGCAATTGCGGATACGTATCTGTGGTCAAAGACTGACATCGTTACGTAAGGTGGGACTGTCGACGGTTTTCACCACCTATACCGGCAGAATTCCGCAGTTCATTCCCACCGGTTATACGGTGACAAGTGAGGGCGTCTACTACGGTGATGAATTGGTCACCGCGACTCCTGTGGTGGTCCTGGCAGAAATTCAACCTCCGGACAGCAGCTCTTCCCGACACCTTCGGCTGCTCATTCAAACGCGAGGGAAATCTCAGAGTATCGATTTGGACAAGGTCGATGCCGTCGACCATCGAAAAGTCAAAGGCCTATTGGGCAAAGGGGTGCAGGTTTTCCCAGAGAACGTTCAACGGTTGACGAACTACTTCACTCAAATCCTGCAAGACTTCGGCAACCAGTTACCGCGCATCCGACAAAGCGACCAAACCGGCTTCGTCGAGCATGAGGATTCGGTAACACAAGGGACGAAACCGATGGGATTCCTCTACGGTCGGGAGTTCATCTCCGCCGCAAAAGAACACCCCTCCTGCGAAATGGACTCTGCGGAATTGTGGCTCCCCAATACGGGAGCCACTGACCTTCAAAAATCCTTCCAGACGAAAGGAACACTAGAAGGTTGGCTAAGCCTGGTCCGCGACATTTCAGGCGATCCGGTGGTTCGATTCATGACAGTGGCCAGCTTCGCTGCGCCACTTCTGAGAATTCTTGATCAACCAGCTTTCCTATTCAGTCTGGCTGGCGAATCGGGGACTGGCAAAACAGCCGCATTGCAGATTGCTGCCTCGGCCTGGGGAAACCCCGCGGGCGAGGGCAGCTTGATTCGAAGTTTTCAGACGACCGAGAACGCGCTCCTCAGCCGTGCGGCCACTCTACGCGATCTTGCGATGTTCATCGACGAAACCACACTGGTGAGAAAAGCCGATAACGATCTGTTGGAGCGGCTCGTCTATTCTCTGGCCAATGGCACACAAAGGGATCGTTTGAAGAATGGGCTGCCACAGGCCGCTCGAACGACCCGGACGATTCCGTTTGTGACTGGTGAAACTTCCCTGATAAGTATGGTTAAGCAACAGGGAGCGCTGCGACGAATTCTGGAGCCCACCAGTCAACCGTTCGGGGATCGATCTCCGGAAACGGGGAAACGCGTTCTCCGGCTCCAACGGGCGGCCAAGTCAAATTATGGGCATGCAGGAAGAAAGTTCATTCGATTTCTGATCGAGAATTCAGATTCCTGGCCTCAATGGAAGTTGTTGTGGGACAAGCTCTTCGCCGAAGAACATCGCTATGCGGAAGGTCAGCATGTTCTCAAAGACCATATTGCCGCACACCTGGCCACGATACGGGTGGCCAACCGACTGATGCGACAGTGTTTTCCGGAGTTGAGATCATCGCTGAAGGGTGTTGTTCGCTCGATGCGAGCAGAGATTTACTCCTCTTTGAATCGAGTTGACAAGTTCGAGGAAGTCTTCGAGTCGCTCAAGATGAAGGCCGTACACCTGACAAATTCTGCAACTCGGAGTGGTGCAGAATCCGGATGGTACTACGACCGGAAAACGGGACAGCTCTGGGTCGATCCGACCGTGTTTCATAAATTCACAGATAAGAAGTTTGGCCTCGACGCCAGATCGGTTCTCCAGGCTTTCAAGCAGCGAGGATACTTGCATCAAGAACCCAACGAAGCCCAAAAGCCTGGTGGACGACTCGCCGTTCGAAAGAAATCGGGTGATGTGATCACTTGGTGGTACGTCATCTCGATTGGCAGCAAAGTTCAGGCAGCGCTCACCCACAAGATCGCTGATTGACCTCTGCGGGACTGCGGGAAGACCGCAACTGACAACATCAAAGGGCTGAGTGACGGCTGTCCGCCCACCTGACGCGGCACAGCTTGACCTAAGAAAAACAGCCTCTGACCCTCCCCTGCTTGATGGTGACGACCATCATCAAGCAGGGGATTCTTCTTGCGAAGTACCCCTTCTCGTTTCAGAAGTCGCGAAGTCCGTTGCTAATGGTCCGAGATGCAGGAGGAGTGGCTCCAAGGAGCATGTGCGCGCCGTGCGCGCGGAAAATAGAGTCCCCTCGATTCGACAACCTGCCCTGCGAATGCACACGGAGCTTTCAAAAACGCCACTTGCCTTGTTTGAGCGCGCACGGCGCGCACAACTGTCCTACAGCAGTCCTTCATGATCGGTTGATTGGACCGACGATATGGGACCCTGCCAGGGGAAAGTGGCCCACTAATCCACAGGTGGGCGCATCTGCAAGCGCCGCCTCTCACTTGGAACTCGGAAACCACCACCAACCACACAAATACAACACTCCCTCCCCTGCCCTCACACCCGGTACTGAAACGTCACTTCCAGCAGTTGCAGGACGACCAGCATCGCGAAGTAGATGTTGGCCCGGCGGAGGGAGGTGTTCTGGGCGCACCCATCATCGCCAGGATACCGCCGAAGCCCAGCACCGGAGCGAGGAGGTACGTGCCCAAGAGAAACAGCCACAAGAGCCCGTCGCGTGTTCCGTTCAGCCGATGGCCCCAGTGATTATCAGGTGTGGCGCCGGTCCTCGGGGCTTTGCGGCGGGAAGGTATTGCTGAGAATACGCTTGTGTTCTTCTCCAGCGATAACGCCCCATTTCTCATCATGGGCGATCAAGGTGGCAGTGCCGATCTGCTCAAGGATGGCAAAGGCAGCACCTGGGAAGGCGGGATGCGTGTGCCCTGGATGGCCTGGAGCCATGCTAGTTCAAACATTGCGTGACCAGTCAACTCGCTCATGCGATGGATGTGTTTGCCACGGCTCTGGCTATGGCTGGTGCATCGCTTGCGAAGGATGTTGTGTTCGATCTCTCGCCATTGCTTTTCGAATCCAAA
>JAIXUU010000243.1 GCA_027483405.1 Planctomyces sp.
CTGTTCATTTCGGGGCAGAACTTTTCCAGCAGTTCAATCATCCGTTCCACCTTCGCAGCGAGAACGTCATCGCGAGCGGCACGCCGGGTCACGTAGCTCCCTTCGACCATCATGTGGGCAAAGATCTCGGCTTTATCCTCTTCAACGCCCATGGTGGAATAGTGATTCAGAAATCCCGGATACTTATCAGTGAGTACCGAAGTCTCAGCCAAATCCTGCACGCTTTTTCCTCCGCCGCGTGAGTATTGAAACTGGGGTGGATTCAGCAACAACCAGCGATCGTCATTATAGAGTCGGCCATCATCGCGATAGTCGATCATATGGTAAAAATCGTGATGCATCACTTTACGCATATAGAGACTGTTCTCGATCCCTCGAACAATATCGAGATAGAGCGTATCATACTCGAAATCGGGAACGGCATTACGCCTTTGGCCGGCAAATGAGAGTTCGTCACAGAGGATGACTCTTTTCAATTTCACGAGGCGAATCAGTCGCGGCGGATAAAGTGAAAACTCTTGAATGAAGAGCGGCTGATAAGCCAGAAGCTGCTGCTCGGTGGCTGCTTTTCCTTCAATCAAGCCATGAGTTGTTTTTATCGGAAACTCGAGATTCGATGTGAGGATCTCAATTTGATAGTTGTTTGCTACTCGCCGCAATTCGTCGATAGCAGTCATTTTGTTGCGGGGAGGCTCAGCGTGTGCCGGACTGATTCCCGAGCAACCTGAGAACAGTGAAGTAATTACAAGCATTAATGTCAGTAACTTAGATAGTATTTGCATTTGATATTCATTTGTAGATGGGAATCGATCATCCCTATTCGAACTTGTCGCTGATTTAGCGGGCTCATCTTATGGTCCATCAGGCCGCTAAACTTTGACATGAATCCATCGACCGGCAAGGTAGCGCCAACTGATCAGTCCACATCGAAGAATATTGTCCGCTCCCATGCCGATCCATGCTCCAAACAAGCCGTAGTCGAGAACAATCCCCAGATACCAGGCCACGGGGACTCTGACAAAGAACGTTCCCAGGAAGGCACACCACAGGGGGAACCGGGTATCTCCCGAACCTCTTAATGTACTGACCAGGACAATCAGAATCGCGTTCGGGATCTGATAGCAGGCCATCAGCCGGAAGGGATCGACGCCGATACTCTGAACTTGTGGGTCAATGTGCATCTGGGCGTAGATCTGCGGTGCGAAGGTAAAGAACAGGACGGACATCAAAGCGGCATACCCGACGGCTTGACCGACTGCAGCAAGGCCACAGGCGCGAGCCAGATCGGGTCGTTGTGCGCCGAGATATCGCCCGGCGAGGCTTCCGCCGGCAATACCAAAGGCGACGGCTGGCAGGTACGACAGTGCCTCGACACGCACGCCGACAATATGAGCCGCAAAGGCCGCTTCTCCGTTGGTGAGTCGGGCAATAATCATGAGAAACAGAAAGTGTCCCGTGAATGTGGCCACACCGTCGAGAGCAGCGGGCCCCCCAATCCGCATGAGTCTCCACGTGCTTTCCCGCCGGATCAGGAACTCTTTGTAAACGATTTGCAGGACGGTGCTGCCAGATGTCAGAAACCAGGCCATCAGCAAAGCGCCACTAAACTGCGCACAGACTGTTCCGTAGACGATCCCATTGACTCCCAGCGTGGGGATAGGCCCCAGGCCATAAACAAAGGTGGTGGAAAGCACCATGTTGACAACACTCGTGAGACAGAGCACATAGAGCGGAGTGCGCATATCACCAGCGCCCCGCAGACTGGCCGCTCCGACAAGTACCCATGCGGAGAAAATCTGCCCGATGGCGTCACATCTCAGGTAAGTGGTGCCGATGATGGCTGATTCTCCCGAGAGTCCCAAGAGCCAGACAATGCCGGGTGCCATCGAGAACAGGAGGCACGAAACTGATATCCCCAGGCATATCGCCAGTGCCATGGCTCGGGAAATGATCGTGCGGGCTTCATCGAACTGATGGGCTCCCCAGAACCTGGCAATGAGAGCCGTCGCTCCCACTCCGACCAATCCGAAAATCATGGAAGCCAGCCAACTGACATAAGCAGCGAGGCCAATGGCAGCGGTTTCCTCCTGCCCGAGTCGACCAGAAAGGTAGACATCGAAGAAGCCGACCGAAAAATGCAGCACCTGCTCTAACAGGACTGGCCAGGCGAGATGAATCACGGCTCGATGGGCACCCGCCCAGGAGAGATGATCGGGTAATGAAATGGCTGGCTGGTCTTCTGGTGGCGAAGAAGTGGTGCTCATCAGCTGCTCTGGAGAAATCTCTTCCACTGAAGCGTTTGAAAGAGGGGCGTGAGAATCAGCCGCTCGATTTCGAACATCAGTCGGGATGCCGTCAACAGATTGTGGTTTTGCCAACACAGCATCCTTAACCTGCGAGGTGGCTCTGAATGCCACGTCCGTCCTCAATGTCGCTACTGGAGTTTAGCAGTTCTCTGGAACTTATCGATTCCACCGACCAACCTGAGGAATCAACCTGCGGGGGAAAATTCTCTCGCATCACGACGCATCAATAGGTTATTATCTATTGGTTGATTGCATGGCAGGGCGAATCGACGGTGGGGCTGGATGGGTTCACGATTTTCCCAGAGCCTCAGCACATGTATTTCAGGCGGATCGTCGATTTTCATGACTCTGCGGTATTTTTCCCGGTGAACAATTATGGTTGCGGCCTCTCAACTCTCCTGGAAAAGTCGTGAATCTGCCTGGCTTTCCCTGGTGGTTGCCATGGCTTTGACACTGGGGATCGTCCCGGCACAGGCCGAGCAGACGCCAGCGGAATTCTTTGAAGCACGGATTCGCCCAGTCCTGATCAAAGAGTGTTATTCGTGCCATTCCAGTCAGGCTCCGGTGCTCAAGGGCGCGCTCAACCTTGAGCACCGAGCTGGCTGGCAAACCGGGGGCGATTCCGGCCCAGCCATTGTTCCCGGGAATCCCGAAGACAGCCTGCTCCTTTCGGCGATGAAGTTCGATGGCCTCGAAATGCCACCTGCCGGGCGATTGTCCAATGAGACAATTGCCGACTTTGAAAGCTGGATCAAAGCGGGTGCTTTCGATCCCCGGTCTGAGCCCGCCACGACTGCCAAAAATGCACCACTCAGTGGTATGAGCATCGAAGCTGGCAGACAGTTCTGGTCGTTCCAGCCGTTGATTCAGGCTTCGCCACCAGCGTTACAGAATCCTGTGTGGGCTGCAGTCGCGAATGACGAGAGTTCGACACTCAGCCGGTCGATCGACCAATGGGTTCTAGCTCGACTGGAAGCGTCTCAATTAACTCCTTCAGCACCGGCAGATGTTCGCACGCTGGTACGCCGCATTTACATCGATCTGACAGGGCTGGCTCCTTCGGCCCAGGAGGTCGAGGAATTCTGCAAGGATCAGCGTCCAGATCGCATCGAGCGGCTGGTGGATGAACTTCTGGATCGTCCTGAGTACGCCGAGCATTGGGCACGCCGCTGGCTCGACATTGCCCGTTATGCCGACAGCAATGGCTCGGATTTCAATGCCACTTTCCGAGAAGCGTGGCGGTATCGTAATTATGTGATCGAAGCCTACAGAAACGATCTGCCCTACGATGAGTTTATCAAGGAACAGCTGGCGGGAGATCTGCTGCCATCCACTTCTGAAGACGAGCGCATTCGAAAACTGGTCGCGACCGGCTTTCTGATGCTCGGCCCTAAAATGCTGAGTGAACGCGACAAACTCAAACTGCAGATGGATGTGGTTGATGAGCAACTCGACACCATGGGCAAAGCGTTCCTGGGCATGACGATGGGCTGTGCCCGGTGTCATGACCACAAATTTGATCCTGTCCCGACGGCGGATTACTACGCCATGGCGGGCATTCTCAAGAATACGCTCTCCTTACAGGGCGAAATTCAGAAGTATGTTTCCGACTGGCCCGAGGTTCCACTGCCGATTCCTGCGGAACACCGCATCGCTCTGGAACAGTTCGAGCAGGCGAAGAAGTCTTTGCAATCACAACTGGCGTCGATCAAAAAGCAGTTGAATAGTTCCACAGGCTCGACGAACGAAGGATCTGACAGGCAACTGGAACTGGGCATTGTTGTCGATGATACGGCTGCCGAGTTCGTGGGAGAGTGGAAACAGAGCACACATTCCAAGCCCTATGTAGGTGCGGGGTATCGTCACGACGACAACGCAGCCAAAGGTGAGAAATCGGCCACTTTCATGACGACGCTGCCAGCCGATGATGAGTACGAAGTCCGTGTCTCATTTACACCGGCTGCGGCCCGGGCTCAAGCTGTGCCCATTTCTGTCACTCATGCTGCGGGTGTGACGATGGTCAAAGTCAATCAGCAGAAGTCAGCGCAGTTTGGTGGTCTGTTCGAATCGATCGGTCGCTTCCGCTTCAAGGCCGATATTCCTGCGGTAGTCAAGTTTGAGACAGATGGCACCAAGGGGCATGTCATCGTTGATGCGGTTCAATGGATCCCTGTCCGGGATATCGAAGCTCATCAGGCCATGCTGGCGAAAGTTGCCAGCCAATCTCAGGCCAATACAGAACGAGATAAACTGCAGAACGAAATGAAGGCCATGGAAGGGAAAATGGCGGAGCTGCTCAAGACCGCACCGCCCCCGGCTCCCAAGGCCATGGCTGCTCAGAATACCCCGTCATTTGCAGACTGTGCGATCTGCATTCGAGGTGAGCCCCACCAGTTGGGAAAAGTTGTCCCTCGGGGTTTCCTGCAAGTGGCTTCGTGGGAGCCTGCTCAGCCCATCCCTGCCGATGTGAGTGGTCGCAAAGAACTCGCGAACTGGGTGGCCCATCCTCAAAATCCTTTAACGGCCCGCGTGTATGTCAATCGGATCTGGAAATCCCTGCTGGGGTCAGGCATTGTCCGCACGACAGATAACTTTGGTGTGCTGGGTGAACGGCCCACACATCCAGAACTGCTCGACGCGCTCGCGAGCAGTTTTATCCAACAAGGCTGGTCGACGAAGAAGCTCATTCGTGCGATTGTGCTCTCGAAGACTTACCAGCAGTCTTCGACTTATCGTCCGGATGCAGCGGCCATTGATCCCGAGAACAAACTTCTCTGGCGCGCTAACCGGCAGCGACTTTCGGCGGAATCAACTCGCGACAGCCTGATTGCTCTCACGACCGGGCTGGAGACGCCTGATCGTGATTCACCCGTCAAGTCGCTGGGCAAGCTCGTCGCCGAAAACAATCCCAAAGGTGGTGCGAAAGCGATTCAGGAATCGCGGACAAGAACAATTTATCAACCGGTCGTGCGTGGCGAGATTTCCCCACTGCTGGCCGTATTTGATTTTGCTGACCCTGATTTTGTCGTGGGTGATCGCTCTGTCAGTACCGTCCCTGCCCAGGCATTGGTGATGTTGAACAGTCCGTTCGTGAAAGAGGCAGCACAACAGATCGCCCGCCAGGTCGTGGAAGATGTCAGCATTCCAAGTGATGGTCGAGCCAGTGCGATTTATCTCCGGTTACTGGGCCGTCCTGCTCAAGAAGAAGAAATTCAACTGGCAAACAAACTGGCTGGCCCGGGTGATCTGGCAGGCTGGTCGCGCGTGGCACATGCTCTCATTGCCTCGACCGAATTCCGCTGGCGGGATTGAAGCTCTTCGAAGCACCAGCAGAAGGATCGCATAGCCTCGACCGATTGAAACTGTTTTAGTATTTCCCGTCGTCAGGATGGAATGATGTACGATCAAATTGCTGCCAGATTTTCCCGACGGACGGTCCTTTCCTCACTGGCAGGAAGTCTGGCGGGATTAACACTGGGGACAGGTCTTTCCCGCTGGGCAGGCGCCAATAGCGAAGTTCAGAACGCAGCGTCTGTCGTGGGAGAACCTCACTTTCCCCCACGCGCCAAGCGGGTCATTTTCCTGTTCATGCATGGCGGCGTCAGTCAGGTCGATACCTTCGATTACAAGCCCGAACTTTCCAAACTGGATGGCAAAACGCTGCCCTTTCAGGCAGCAGCGAACATCGATGCCAAACCGGTGTTGATGCAGTCGCCGTGGAAGTTCAGCCAGTATGGAGAATCGGGGGCCTGGTGTTCGGAACTCTTCCCCCACATCGCCCAGCAGATCGACAGGCTCTGCATAATCAAGTCGATGCACAGTCGGGGACAATCGCATGGCCAGGCGGTTTCGATGCTGCATACCGGAAGTGATAATCTGGTGCGGCCTTCTGTCGGTGCCTGGGTCTCTTATGGTCTGGGCTGCGAAAATGAGAATCTGCCGGCTTTTGTGTCGATTGGCCCCTCGGCAGGGCATGGCGGGCCACGCAATTATGGCGCTGCCTTTCTGCCTGCCATCCATCAGGCCACAACGATTGGCAGACAAGGGCGGCTGGGAAATGGACAGATTGATTTTCTGAGCCAGGCGACACCTGAGCAGCTCGAACTTGTGCGCGCCATTCAGACGATCAGTCAGAAACATCTGGATCGTGTGGGCCCGGATGCTCAATTGCAGGGGGCCATTGAAACTTACGACCTTTCTTATCGAATGCAGGCTGCGGCACAAGTTGTGCTGGATCTCTCACACGAAACCGAAGCGACGAAGGTGGCTTACGGGATTGGGGAAAAAGCGACCGACGAGTTTGGCAGACAATGCCTGCTGGCTCGCCGACTGGTGGAATCGGGCATCCGATATGTGGAGTTATCCACAGGGAACGTCTGGGATCAGCATGGCGGGCTGAGAGCGGGCCATGCCAAGAATGCGATGGCCGTCGATCAACCGATTGCAGCTCTGTTGAATGATCTCGATCAGCGGGGATTGCTCGATGAGACCCTTGTGGTTTGGGCGGGCGAGTTTGGTCGTACGCCGATCGTGCAGGGGAATGATGGACGCGATCATAATCCGCAGGGGTTTACGGTCTGGCTGGCCGGGGGTGGTGTGAGAAGTGGTTTTGCGTATGGCGAGACCGATGAGGTAGGCTATTTCGCTGCCAAAGATCGCGTGCATATGCACGATCTGCATGCCACGATGCTGCACCTTTTGGGGATCGACCATGAGCGTCTGACGTACAAATATGCGGGCCGCGATTTCCGACTGACAGATGTGCATGGGCGAGTCGTCAAGGAGATTCTGGTCTGAGTGGCTGGTCATTCATCTTGGTAGACTTTCGGTGCATAGAGTACGACCGGTTGAACTGCACCGGGGAGCCATAGCGTCAGGCCGCCTTCTGGAGTATCGACTCGCACCACACCATCCGGGCAAGAATTGACGCTGGAGGTAAGGATCGCCTCCAAAGCCTGGACCGCTGCGACAACAGGCCGATCTGCACTCAGACTGGAAAATGACAGGGCATTGACTTCCTGCAGTCGCGATGTTCGCGTGCCCGTCGATCCGTATTCAATATAAGCCACTTCGCGGAAGAACCGCTCAATGGCTTCGATGCCATAACCTCTTTGAGTGCGCTCATTCCAGGGTTCAATGGCTTGACCGTTGTAATGTGTATTGATGGTGGTTTTGAGTTCATGCGGCGTACGCCCTTCGACAGTGAGTTCAATACCCCGCTTGCGGGAATGGCCATTCCAGACGCCGTTATCAAATCGAAACTGAACTTCCTGCTCGACATAACCGGGGAAGTTATCGGGCGTCACCCAGGAGGTATGGATATCGAAACTGGCCGTTCGCGTATCGGGATAAGCGTAAGTAACCCGCAGTTGAGTGCTATCCCACGTCGGGCCATCAATCGTGCCGGCCAATCCGCGCTGGCCGGTCGCACTCACTGAGACGAGTCGGCCACCAAAGGTAAAATCAATCAGCTTGAGATAATGGCACGCGACATAAGTGCCGGGATTGCGGCCATGATTCCACGTGGCAAACTGCCCCATGCCCACTGACTTCGGTTCTAAAAGCGAGCAATAGCCATGATTGACGTGCGATAGAACTCCATCGACCACCAGTGTTCGGAGGCGCTTATGATCGGGGTCGAACAGTTTGTGATAGACGACTCGCACCAGTCGCTGGTGATGCTGCGCGAGGCGGTGCAATTCATCGAGTTCGCTTAATGAAAGCACCGATGGTTTCTCAATCAGCACGTGCTTGCCGGCCATTAAGGCGAGGCGGGCAGCATCGAAATGTCGATCATCCGGTGTGGCAATACAGACCGCATCGAGTGCAGCGCCGGCCGAACTGTGCAACAGCGTTTGCAGGCCCTGCTCTCCCGTTTCACTGGCAAAGGTCCTTAAATGATGCGGTGCCTGAGCCCGGTAGGCTTCGGCCCGGCGACCTGTCAGGCTGACAACGGCTGCCAGTTCGCAAGTGATGACACCGACATCGGGTGAGTAAAATCCTCGCTGCCCCGCCTGTTCGAAAAATGGCCGATAGGTTTCATCGAAGATCATGCCAAAACCCACCATCCCTGCCCGCAGTGGAACATCGGGACGACGACTCTCCGGGATTTTTGAATGAAGTGAGTGACTCATCGGCAAAGAGCTTCCTTACGAGACGGGTTTCTGGAGTGGTGACTTTCCGTTCGAACTTTTGTGGTTTTGCATCATGGCCAGTTGAAGTGAACTCTGGAAGTGGCTCTGTCTTCGTGGGATGATCACATCACCGAGATTCCTCGATTTTCTCCTTCCGCTATCCATTACGAATTCAACAACATCCTGAAATCGACATCACTTGAGAAAGATGAGTGCCTCATGGATCGACGTGACTTTTTGAGTTCGACCACGACCGCGGGTCTATTGGGTTCCACGGGACTCTGGATCGATCCCGCTCGAGGTGCGTATGCCTCCCTGCAGGATTCCTCCCCGGTGGCAAAGAAACGCCGCGTGGCAGCCATTGGTGTGGGCTGGTACGGCAAATGCGATCTGTTGCGATTGATGCAGGTGGAGCCAGTCGATGTCGTCGCACTCTGTGATGTCGATTCGCAGATGCTGGCCAATGCAGCAGAGTTGATCACAGCCCGAGGAACGCTGGATCATCCACCGGCACTTTACAGTGATTATCGTCAAATGCTGGCTGAGGCCAAGCCCGACATTGTGCTGATTGCCACGCCAGATCACTGGCATGCCTTAACCATGATTGCGGCTGTCGAAGCGGGTGCCGATGTCTACGTTCAGAAGCCGACGAGTGTCGATATTGCCGAGAGCCAGGCGATGCTGGCGGCTGCCCGGAAGCACGGGCGTGTGGTACAGGTGGGAACTCAGCGCCGCAGTACGCCTCATATTGCCGAGGCGAAGCAGAAGTTCATCGATACGGGGATGCTGGGAAAAATCGGCCTCGTTGAAGTCTATTGCTATTACCACATGCGGGCTAAAGACAATCCACCCATTACCGAGCCGCCACAAAACCTGAATTATGAAATGTGGGCGGGCCCGGCACCCAAACGGCCCTACACGGCTCTTATTCATCCTCGCAAATGGCGGGCCTTTACCGAGTACGGCAATGGAATCATGGGTGACATGTGCATTCACATGCTCGATACAACCCGGTTTATGCTGGGGTTGGGCTGGCCCAAAGCGGTCTCATCCGTCGGTGGGATCTATGTGGATCGCCAGAGCCAGGCCAACATTCCCGATACACAGACTGCGACGTTCGATTTTGGCGATCTGGATGTTGTCTGGCAACATCGCAGTTACGGCTCGACGCCCGACCCGAAGTATCCGTGGGGAGTCACGATCTATGGCGACAAAGGAACTCTGAAAGTCAGTGTCATGAGCTACGACTTCATTCCTCAGGGAAGAGGCGAAGCTGTTCATAAAGATGTCACCTATGAACTGGAAGAGTATCCCGAAGACAAGACCGAGAAGGATCTGGAAAAGCATGTCGCACCGGCGATTCGCGCTCACATGCGGAATTTTCTCAAGTCGGTGGATGAGCGATCAAAGCCTATTGCCGACATTGAGGAAGGGCATATCTCGACCGTAAGTTGCCTGCTGGCAAACCTTTCGCTGGAGTTAGGCCGCACACTCCGTTGGGATGCAGCGAATGGGCTGGTTGTTGGTGATGCCGAAGCCAACAACCGCCTGGCCAGGCCATATCGTGCACCATGGGTGCATCCCGGGGTGAAGCTCAGCTGAAGGGCCCGCAGGTCAATCACCTGCAGTTTGTTAAAAAAAGAGCCCCGCTTCTCCAGAGTGGAGAAGCGGGGCTCTTTTAAGAATGAGAGTGAATCTTGAGACAATATTCCGGGATCATCCGTAAACCGGGTTAGCAGCCTTCGGCAGCCGAGCGATTTTGTGGAATGCGATCATCGATATCGTAGGCCATGCCAATGGCTCTCAGGGCCTTGATCGACCACCAGGTGATATCGAATTCCCACCACTTGTGGCCAGCAGGAGCGACGTTGGGGTGAGCGTGATGATTGTTATGCCAGCCTTCACCATAGGCGAAAATGGCGACCCACCAGAGGTTCTTGGAGGCATCGCGAGTATCGTAGTTGCGGTAACCCCACAGGTGTGTGGCGGAGTTCACGAACCAGGTACCGTGATAAACAAGTGTCATACGGAGGCACAGACCCCAGAGCATGACGGACAGACCGGTGTACCAGTCGAGGCCACCCGCCAGAAAACCGATGCCGAAGAAGAATGCTCCCGAACCAATGAGGATGAGCCCATAGTAGCGTTCGAAGAACTGGAGCATGGGGTCCTTGATCAGATCAGGCACATAGCGGCGCATGACCATGGCCTTGGCTTCTGGTGAGCGGCGGACAAACAACCAGGCAATGTGCGACCACCACTGTCCATCGAATGGCGAGTGAGGATCACCTTCGTGGTCAGACCGCTGATGGTGCAGGCGATGAGTGGCTGTCCAGAACAGAGGAGAGCCTTCGCCGGAAAGGACTCCGCAGAGTGTGCAGAGGAAACGGAATGGCTGACGCAATCGCAGCGAGCGATGTGACAGACAGCGGTGATAAGCCAGGCAAATACCAATGCTTCCCGTGAGCCAGTGCATGACGAGGAAGACACCCAGGGCGGTCCAGGTAAAGAAAAATGGAGCAGCAATCGCGCCGGCA
>JAIXUU010000480.1 GCA_027483405.1 Planctomyces sp.
CTGCAAAGACTTCGCCATCGGCATTGACTTCCAGATCCGCACGGGTGACCAGCCTTGGCTCGGCAGACCAACCCTCAGCAGTCCGTTCGAAGACAGAATAGAACTGGCCATTCACATCCCGCATCACCAGCCGCGTCACGTTGAATGACGGCAGAATCGCGAGTGGCAACAAATCGGCGGGAACATCAAGCCTCTCCCAGTCCGCGGGGTTCGAGGTGGCGGGATTGGGTTTGGGATCCTGATCAGACTGGGGTTCGTCTGGTCTGAGAAACTGATCAGCCTCCATGGAGCGATAAACGGTTTTTCCGTCCTGCGATACGACGAGATACACCTTGGTGCCCAAAGAGGCCGACTTAACGTGCAGGTTGTTCGTCGAGACGACCAAATTCTCGCCAGGCGGGGCAACCATCACTGGTTCTTCCTCGTTACCTGCCGGTGGCTCATTAGCGGGAGTCATGAACTCCGGTAGATTCAGCCCGATCTCATAACTTTTGAGGCCACCGTCGATGAGCTCTAATCCGAGGAGCAGAATCCGTTTTCCTTCGAGAGATAGAATCGACGTCGAATTCCTGCAGACGGGTCTGCCACGAATCAGCATCGCATCTGATTGCACTTGGCCCGGGCCACTGGCGGCCAGATCGAACTGCGTTTCACGCTCGACCGAGATACCGCCCTGAATTTTTTCCACTCGATAAAGTGCATCGATGGTGACCAGGTACGCCTGATTGTCGTTCGCGAGCACCGCGAGTGCGGCACTGTCTGCCAATGGTCTGGCAATGTCGCCATTGGCTTCCATCGGCAGTTTGACGCTTGATCCATCTTTAAGAGAGAACGCCACGAGTGAACCACGAACGCTCATGCCACCCACACCACCGACATACTGGTCTTCCGTCCCCACAACCAGGAAATCTCCCCAGCGGGCAGAAAATTCGGGCTTGAAGCTCCGGACAATCGTAAAGCCCTTCTCGAATTGCCGCTGCATGCGGAACTGCTCGAAAAACTGAATTGCAAACGGCCCAGCGACCGTCACGATGGCAAACGCAATCATGAGACCAATGTAGATCTTCCGCCCCTGTTCAGATCGATAGCCCAGAGGTGGTGGATCGGAATAAGGAACAGCCTCTGGCAAAATCTGTGAACTGGACATATTCCCGGCTCTCCAAGTCTCAAAATTTGAGGGACTGGCAGAATTGTGAAATCAAGAACTGTTCGCGCGATTCCACTGGAAGAATGCAATGCGCAAAGGTTGGCTTCAAGAGGTGGCGCTATAATCTTTTGTTTTGCGCTGCTCACGGGCTCGTTAGCCATCATGAGCAAACCGCGAGAAGTCGAACATCAGCGGGTGGTCTGAAATCCACCCCTTGCCCGAGGATGACTGAAAACATTATGGGATATGCGAGTTTACAGGCCTGTGTGCGCGATCTCGAACAACACAATATGCTGCGGCGTATTGATGTCGAGATCGATCCCTGCCTGGAAATGGCCGAAATCCAGCGGCGCGTTTATCTGGCAAAAGGCCCGGCTCTTCTCTTCACCAGGCCCAAGGGTTGCCGCTTTCCGATGGTTTCCAACCTGTTTGGAACGATCGAGCGCACACGTTTTCTATTCCGCCACGAACTCGAAGCGGTTCGTCATCTGGTCGAACTGAAGATCGATCCGCAGCAACTGGCGAAAAAGCCGTGGCGATACTGGGATGTACCACTCACTCTTTGGAAAATGTGGGTGCGGCGGGTGCGTTCGGGCCCTGTCACAGCCTGCGAAACGACGATCAGTCAATTGCCCCAACTGAAGAGCTGGCCCAACGACGGTGGAGGCTTTATCACCTTACCACAGGTTTACAGCGAAGATCCCTTCGCACCGGGCTTTGGCAAATCGAATCTCGGGATGTACCGAGTCCAATTGACAGGAAACGATTATCAGCCCGATCGTGAAATCGGGCTGCATTATCAGATCCACCGCAGTATTGGTGTCCATCATGCCCATGCGGCCCAGCGTGGTGAACGACTCAAGGTCAACATTTTTGTGGGTGGCCCACCGGCCATGACGTTAGCTGCCGTCATGCCCCTTCCTGAAGGGCTTTCAGAACTCCTCTTTGGGGCAGCACTGGGTGGCAGGCCCATTCGCATGGTTTCGCGCCGGGGAGAACTTCCGTTCTGGGCCGATGCCGATTTCGTCATTACCGGATCGATTGATCCCCATGAAACCAAGATCGAAGGCCCGTTTGGCGATCACCTGGGGTACTACAGCTTGCCGCATCCCTTCCCGGTGATGCAGGTCGATAAGGTGTACCACCGCAAAGACGCCATCTGGCCGTTGACGGTCGTGGGTCGGCCACCCCAGGAAGACACCTCCTTCGGCGAGATCATTCATGAGATTACCGGCCCGATCATTCCCACAGTCATCCCTGGTGTGAAGGCCGTGCATGCCGTCGATGCGGCTGGTGTGCATCCTCTGCTTCTGGCAATTGGCAGTGAACGATATACGCCTTATGCGCAGCGAAATCGTCCACAGGAACTCCTCACACAGGCCAATGCGATCCTTGGGCAGGGACA
>JAIXUU010000158.1 GCA_027483405.1 Planctomyces sp.
GCTCTCGACTGCATTTGCGGCTACACACTCGATGGTGGTGGGCAGGGTGTCGTCGATAACGAAACATTCTCGGCTGATCAGGCCGTGATCACGGTCAAAGGGGTCAACACCCACCCTTCTGTCGGCAAAGGAGTCATGGTCAATGCCATTCGCATTTTGAGTGAGCTCATCTCGCGCCTGCCCAAACTCGCGGTCTCACCAGAAACAACCGACGGCCGAGACGGGTTTATCCATCCCTACCATATCGAAGGGGGAGTGGCCGAAGCCTCCGCCCGGCTCATTCTGCGAGACTTCGAAACCAGCGGATTGGAAGCACAGGCCCGGATCCTGCAATCGATTGCCGAGTCTTTGAAGGTCGAGTATCCACGTGCCAGCATCGAGATCGCGATCCACCCGCAGTATCGCAACATGCGCGACGGATTGGCCAAAGAACCCCGAGCTGTGCCGAAGGCTCTGGCTGCCATGAAAGCCGCCGGTATCGAACCGATATTGAGTATCATTCGCGGCGGAACGGATGGTTCTCTCCTCACTGCGAAAGGTTTGCCTTGCCCGAATCTCTCGACTGGCCAGCATAACCCGCATTCGCCACTCGAATGGGCCAGCCTCGATGAAATGGAAGTGGCTGTCAAAGTGCTGATTCAGCTCGCTATCGAGTGGGGTAAGCTCGAATAAGCCGTTCGTCATCGTATCTGCAGAGGTTTCAAGTCGCCTGAAAATGCGAGACTGTTGTGATGTCAGAGCCACCTCGATTGCTGCAGTTATCTCCAGTGGATCATGTCGCGGTGGCAACACAGAATCTGCCAGCGGGTTCTGTGACGCACGAAGGCCAGGAACTTCTCATCAGGCAACCAGTGCAGGCAGGGCACAAGGTCGCCTTGCTTCCTATCACTGCAGGAACCGCCATTCTCAAGTACGGCCAGCCATTCGCCATCGCTTCACGAGACATTCTGTCAGGCGAACATGTGCATACTCACAATGTACGAGTGATGGGGCCGGAGGATTGCCAGCAATTGGCGAAGCAGAATTCAGCCAGTTCATCTCATGATCAATCAACAAGCCCGACAACATATGCTGAAAATGAGATGACGTTTGCCGGGATTCGGCGGCCTGAGGGCCGGGTGGCCACGCGAAACTATGTGGCGGTTATCGGAACAGTCAACTGTTCATCCACTGTGGTGCGACAAATTGTGCGTGCCATCCCACCAGATCTGCTGAACCAGTACGAAAACGTCGATGGAGTCATCCCGCTGGTGCATAGTGGTGGCTGTGCTATGGAATTCGGCGGGACAGATCATCGGCAGCTGGCACGCATTCTGGGTGGATATGCCAGGCATCCCAACATTGGAGCCTATCTTCTGGTGGGGCTGGGTTGTGAAACAGGACAGGGCTCTTTTCTGATCGAACAGGAAGGGCTCGTGCAGCTTCGGCGTTCCGGTGAAGCTCAGCAGTCGGCACCACCACTGCTGGTCAATATCCAGGAGGCAGGTGGAGTCCGGCGGACCATCGAACGCGCGCTGGCAGCTTTGAAAGAACTGCTTCCCGAAGCGAACAAATGCCAGAGAGAATCGATCCCGGCCAGTGAGCTGGTCATAGGTTTGAAGTGTGGCGGCAGTGATGGCTTCAGTGGCCTGACGGCCAATCCGGCACTCGGTGTCGCGAGCGATCTGCTGATTGCTCAGGGCGGGACAGCACTCCTTGCAGAGACTCCCGAAATTTTTGGTGGCGAACATCTGCTGGCATCGCGAGCTATCGATTCAGAAGTCTCTCAGAAATTACTTGATAAAGTCGCCTGGTGGCGGGCCTATGCCGCCAAATTCGGCACCACACTCGATGGCAACCCGTCGTTTGGGAACAAAGAGGGTGGCCTGACGACGATTGTCGAGAAATCACTCGGAGCGATCACCAAAGGTGGTGCTTCGCCACTGGTCGATGTCCTCGATTATGCCGAGCGGGTTCGTCATCGCGGGTTGAACTTTATGGATTCACCAGGTTACGACCCTGCCAGTGTGACCGGCCTGATTGCCAGTGGTGCCCATGTTGTTTGTTTTACCACAGGCCGGGGAAGTTGCTTTGGCTCAAAGCCTGCTCCTACACTCAAAATTTCCACCAACACATCGTTATTCGAGCGACTTTCGGAAGAGATGGATTTTGATGCAGGTCGCGTGCTTTCCGGAACTTCGATCTCACAGACAGGCCACGATCTGCTGCAGAAGATTCTCAAAGTCGCCAGTGGTGAAAAGACCTGCAGCGAGCAGCAAGGCTTCGGAGACGATGAATTCTTCCCCTGGACACCCGGGCCCGTGCTCTGATGATCTCATGCCAATCACAACCTGGCGCCATCGCGCGCCAAAGGTGGCCACGCCATCCGCATGTGGCTTTTGAACCCTCGCCCGCGTCTGAGTGGGAGAGGGCAGGGTGAGGGTCTTCAGCATTTCTCTTTGTTAGGTAATACGAAGTTTTATTTCTGCGTCACTGGCACCCGGGAGTCGGATCAATTCAACAGCCAGTCGAACTGCAGCCAGTCTTTGAACAGGAATTCGAGCCGCATGGTTAAGAGTGTGATTCGGCCCATGACCGTATAGGCGAATGATGCACCGAAGGTGATCATCAGCACAAAGACTCCCATTCTCGACAGCCTGCCAAACGCCCCGCGATGCTCAATTGAAAAGATGAAGTAGCTGAGACTGCTGATCACGCAGGCAATAATCGAAGTATTTCGCAGCGAGAGCAGCCAGTCGATTTTGAGTGGTGCACCGGCTTCAGCACTGTTTGGTACCATCACGACCAGTGGCAGAATGGTACTGCGAATCTGCTCGACAAAATCCGATTCGATAATCAAGACCAGCCTCAGCCCTGCCATCGTTCCCACAATAAGAGCTAATGGCCACCTTGCCAGCCAACTGAACGAAGGGATCAGTCGGGCCAGCAGCATGGCTCCGAGAAGTAATGGAAACAGTGCGGAGAGATCAGGAGCGGTATACCCGAAAATCTTCCACGAGCCTGGGGGTATCTGCAAACCCGGGAGCACAGTCGCCTGAGCCAGATCCGGGAGAAGCTTCGCGAAGACCAGCGGCACCAGACTTGACCAGAAGGCGACCACAAACCAGTAGCCGGCAGAGACACCCACCATCAGCGACTCGGCCAGCTTGTAAAACATGTTGTCGCGAAAGAGCGATGAAAATACGGCCAGCGTAATGGCTGCCGCAAGCCAGACGCCTAATGTTCGTTGCCAGGAGATAAAACCTTTGGCCTTTTCTTCGTCCGTGGCATTAGGTTTCAACTCGGTATAAATCGGCAGCTCAGTGTTATTTTTAGCCTTAATCGTTTGGGCTTGAACGTAGACTGTTCCGTAAAGACCTTGCTTATAAATGCCCCAGCCCACCAGAAAACAAAGGCCAACAACCATCAACGAGATTTGAAACTTCCACCAGAAATCCCGCGGAGGAGTGCCCGCTACTCCCGGATCTGTGGAAGATGCCATATCGGCTGACTGATTCATGCCGGGCCTCCCTTGGCAGGAGTGACATCGGCTCGATGAGAATTCGCACCCACACCATAAACATTGAGCGGGAAGAAGCGCGAGAGGACGTACAGAACATTGCCAGCCACAATCAGGCAGATCATCAACAGATGAGCCCACAGTTGTGGCCCCATACGCTGTAAACCTTCGTTGAGTCTGGGCTCTGCAAACCTCGGATACTTTTCAGAGAGGGCGGCTTCGTATTCAGCGGCTCCTTTAATTGCCGCCAGAATCCCCAGGACACGATCCGGGATGTAAGGGTACAACTGCGGGCCTTGCACACCAGTGCAACCGACCGCCATCGGTGTGCGTGTGGTCGTGGTGGCATATTGAACCCATTCCTTCGCCCCTGGATAACCCGCCGAAACATTCAGCAGCAGATCAAAGTCCTGCAGCGAATGGATCCCTTCCATCATCGGAATGTTTTCCAGACTGGTTCCTCGGGCATCCGTGGGAAAGAGAGCGCGAAGATTGTCTGCCACCTTCTTGATGGCCACGACCTCGCCAGCCTGATAGCCCAGAAACATCCAGTCTTTGCCATATTCCAGATTCTTCTCGGCGAACTCATCATTCAGCACATCATCGGTGTTCTCATTGATCAGCGGGGAAGCGGCTGGCCAGAGCGTCATCAGATAAATCTTGTGCCCCCGGCTGGCAAGATGACGGAGGAACGAGACCGCCATCGGATTCAGTTCGGCCGCAGACGCCGGGTCGTAATCCATCGAAACCAGCACGCGTGAGCCCGGTTTCAATGTTTCAATATGATTGAAAACCGCTTTGACGTTCGCTGTCGGCTTTTCCGGGAATGTGGCCTTGGTGAGGACAGGAATACCCACAGCCAGCAGCATCAACAGAAAAATCCAGCGGCGATCAATATTCGCTGCCCCCAGCCTGGCGAGCAGGTAACCGCCATTCTCTGCGACCAGGTGACCCCAATGCAGGGGCTGTCGAGACGGCGACGATTGATCATCGTCTGCCTTCGAAGTTGTTGGCCCTGAGGGTGTGGAGGACATACCGTTCTCTTTGTCGAACATCTCGCCCGGAGGCTTGTGAGCGCTCCCTCACGGACGAGTCATATCATGATCAGTACGCTAATCGGTTGCTCGCGTGGCCGCTACTGCCATCCGTGCAAAATCAGCCACACACCAGTCAGTTCCGATCTGTAGCAGTCTGTACTCTGCTGGCTGGTCGTAAGTCGTTATGGCCGCTCGGCTGCAATCTCGGGAATCTCACGAATCCAGATGTTTCGGAACCGGACAGGATTGCCATGAAACTGTAATTGGAAAGGAGCCTTCGGTGGATGGGCCTTGTACTTGGGGGGAGAATCCCACGCGGTCATGCCGAGAATTTCCGTGTGGTTCTGGATCAGGACACCATTGTGCAGAACGGTCACATACCCGGGTTTGAGCAGAACACCTTCGGCACTGAATCGAGGTGCATTGAAAATGATGTCGTAACTTTGCCACTCGCCGGGTTTGCGGGAGGCATTGACCAGAGGTGGCTTGGTCTTATAGAGCGAACCGGCCTGGCCATCGAAGTAAGTCGGGTTCTCGAAAGAATCGAGAATCTGAATCTCGTACTGACCCATCAGATAGACACCACTGTTGCCTCGACCCTGGCCTTTGCCTTCGACCTTTTCGGGGGTCGCCCATTCGATATGGAGCTGGCAGTCACCAAAACTTTCTTTCGATGAAATCCCCCCACCCTTAGCAATGGCATAGCCATTTTCAATGACCCACTTCTCGCCACCTGCGAACTCATCGAGGTTTTTGCCGTCGAACAATACGTAAGCATCGCAAGGAGGTTCACCAGGATTTGTGCCAGGTGTCACGACAACAGGTTCAGCCCAGCGAATTCCGCTCACCCATTCGCCAGAACTCACGATGCCCGCCCCGGCGATCAGCACGGCACAACTGATCATGGCGACTCTGGCAAAACGGGGTCGATTCGTGCCCCAGCATGACAACTTCATGATGACAATCCCTCTCAGAAAACTAACAATGACTCCGATCACAGTAGCGTTTCACTATGGCCCATTTGAGGCCTGACCTCAAGAATCGGGTGTGAAAAGTCTTCTGAATGGATCTGCGAGATCTGTTGAGCAAGGTTTGTTGTGGCAGGTATTTGAACCACACAGGGGATCAGGCCCGAAATCAGGGGCTTGCTCATCGTGTGGATGGCATGTCAAAATCGAGGCCATCGCGGGCAATCCCTGATACGTTTTCTATGACCTGACAGCGTTCTATGTGATGTGTGCTATGTGCCATGCTTGCGGCTCTGGGCAAGCATGCCTTCGCAAGTCACAACGTGCTGTTGTTTCCTGGATAACTTACGAGGTTGATCAGAGCGTTACTTCCCGTGGAAAAGCATTTCCCATTTCAGGACAATCAGATGCCAACTGGGCTTGGACGGAATCGCGATTGGGTTTTTCTGCTGCACCCCCTCCATGCGTTGACGACTCTTTGCATGGTGCTGACAGGCGTGATCGTCTCCAGCGGTGTTGCCGAAGCACAGACGGGGCCAGAGACACCCGCAGCCCGAAATGTGGCCTATGTCGAAAATGGCCATCAGAGGCAACGACTGCACGTCTACCTGCCAGCGACCGGAAAGAACTGGCCACTCGTGATCTGGATTCATGGTGGCGGCTGGGAAAATGGAAATCATGACTATTCACCAGCGCGTTTTCTCGTGAATGAAGGGTTTGCAGTAGCGAGTATTGGCTACCGGCTGTCGACGGATGCTCCCTTTCCGGCACAGATTCAGGACTGCAAGGCTGCAATTCGCTGGTTGAAAAAGCAGGCCCCCAGGTTCGGCTACAATCCCGAACGTGTCGGTGTCTGGGGTCAATCCGCCGGCGGTCACCTCGCAAGTCTGGTAGGAACCACCGGGGCCGATTCGATCTTTGATGTGGGTGCTCTTCTGGAGACCAAGAGTAACGTACAAGCCGTGGTGGATTTCTGCGGGCCGACCGATCTTTCGCTCTATGGCCAATCCAAGGCCGATGACACTTTGGGAAGGCTGATCGGCGGACCGATTCAGAACAATGCTGCCAAAGTGAAGGCAGCCAATCCGCTGAGTTATATCCGCAAAGACCAGCTTCCCGCTTTTCTGATTGTGCATGGCGATCGCGACAACATCGTTCCCATCAAACACAGCGAGCTTCTGGTGAACGCACTCAAAGCCAATGGTGGCGATGTGACCTATCATATTGCGAAGGGGAAGCAGCACGATGTCCGGGAAAATGACACGCCCCAGAGAGTGACTGCCTTTTTCAAAGCGAACCTGCAGAAGTGATCTCTTTCGACAATGTGTGATCTCGTCAGATTCATGAGACCTTGTTCTCTCAAAACCTGGGCTAGAACGAGGTGGCGACGAATGGCTTCGACAAGCGAGTTGGCAATGGTAATGATCAAGGCATGATTTATCTCGACCACAATGCCACGACGAAACCACTCCCTGAGGTGGTCGAAGTGGTTTCGAACTGTCAGCAGGAAGCCTGGGCCAATCCGGGTTCGCGCCATGCCATGGGCCGCCGTGCCAGACGAGTTCTGGATGACAGTCGGGAATCCATTTCGAGCCTGCTCGGCGCCTCTCCTGAGGAATTGATCTTCACATCAGGAGGAACGGAATCAATCAATCTGGCGCTGCGAGGTCTTGTGGGAACCCGGCCCGGCGTCATTGTGATGGGCTCGGGAGAACATCCTGCCACCGTAGAAACCTGCCGCTGGCTGGCCATGGTGCAAGGTCACAAGCTGCTCGAAATTCCTGTCAATTCTCAAGGTGAGTTGAGCACACCCGACCAGTGCGAGATTCCCTGGGATGATGTCCGACTGGTGACGATTCTCTGGGGGCATAATGAAACTGGTGTGATTCAACCGATTGATCCATGGAGCCATGCCTGCCGCGAGCGAAACATTCCGTTGCATCTGGATGCCGTGCAGATGATTGGCAAAATGCCACTGGAGGAAGTGTCGTTTCGAAAGACCGGTGCGACCGCCATCAGTTTTGCCGGCCATAAGTTTCATGGCCCGCGCGGAATTGGGGGTTTGCTCCTTTCACCAGCAGCGCGGTTAACACCCCTGCTCACGGGCGGGCACCAGGAACGAGATCGGCGGGCGGGGACAGAGTTCACACCCATGGTTGCGGGCATGGCGACGGCCCTGGAATTGTTTGCCCGGGAGGGGATAACCGCATATCAGCGCATGATCGAGTTGAGAAAACTGCTCGAGGATCATCTTCTCGGCAGTTCTGCCCCGGCCCATGTGTTTGGAAACGAGGCTTCCCGCCGCTTGCCCAATACCATTCAAGTCGCCTTCGAAAATGTGCCGGCAGAGGCACTTCTGGTGAATCTGGATCTGGCAGGCATCGCCTGTTCGGCTGGCAGCACTTGTGCCAGTGGTTCGATGGAGCCTTCACCCATACTGCTGGCCATGGGGGTGCAGCCCGAACTCGCCAAGTGCTCGATTCGATTGAGCCTGGGGCGATTTACCACGCGCGAGGAAATCGTGAGTGCGGCTTCCATCATTGCCCGCACTGTGCATCGCTTACGGAATCAGGCTGCTCGTCAGTCCTAATGATAAGTTTCTCAGGAGATAACAGCGCGTTGTTGGTTGCGAAAACATGCTTGCCCAGAGCTGCAAGCATGGCACACAGAGCGCTATCATTTCATGGAAAGCGTATGAGATTTGAGCAATCGTGACCTGACCTCAGCAATGTGAGCCGCACAGGCTTTGCGGGCTTCGTTAAAGCCTTCCACTGTTCGAGCAGGGTCCTTGAGATAACCGAGAACAATGGCTTCAGCTTTCGCGAGTTCACGGCAGACATCGGGCACTTCGCTCGCGATTTCTGGCGGTATGGTACTCACTCCATTGCGATCTCCATGGAGCAGATCGCCGGGATAGATGGTGATGCCACCCACTGTGACAGGGACGTTGATCGCGAGAATATGGCAATATCCATGGGCGGCGATGGAGCCACTGGTGAAAGCGGGAAACTTGAGGGGAGCCACCTGATCGAGATCGCGACCGGCACCAGAGGTGATGATGCCTTTGGCACCAAAACTTTGATAGGTCGTACACATCACTTCGCCGAACGTCGCAGAAGCGACGGGCTCATCCAGATCCTGAAAAACGATCACGGGCGGGCCGGGAATACTGGCCATGGCTTCAACTTGTGCACCCATGCTGCCGTAAGCATCTCCGCCACGGGGTGGCTTCTGGCTGCGGAAGGTACTGGTGAGAGCAAAGCCGACCATCGGTGGAAGATCCGGGAAGCAGGCCCGGATGGACGAATTCATGTAGCCTTCATTGCGAGGCCGGAGATCCCAAAGCTCGACCGCATTGCAGATCGTGGGGGTATCGAAGAGTGCCAGTTCCGTGAGGGTTTGCGGTGTGATAACTACGGACATGAAAGATCCCGGAAGAAGTTATTCAAGGTGATCGGCAATCACTCTTGAGACCACTCAAGGAAGTGATAACCGGTTCTCAGGAGCGCTGCTCAAGTTGTATCGCATGCTTGCGTGTGGGTTGCATTATCGCCGCACGCCTGAAAAATTGCGAACACGCATTTCCGAAACCTGTCCACAGCCTGGCTCGTCGTATCAATACAATTAAAAAGGCGAAAGACGGACTACAGGTGGCGATCACGGTACCACGTGCCCATTCATGGGGCGGTGGCTGACTGTGATGGATAGCCGGCATCCGCTCGGACACCGCGAGAGGTTCTGATTTTTAGCAGATTGCTTTTCATCGATTTACTCGATTGACCTGACGATTTCGTTGATAAGATCAACGAACATCAGCAGGAAAGACGAAACGTATGCCCTGGTTTGAATTTTTCTGGACGCCCGAGATCGAACAACATGTTGCTGAACATGGTGTCACTGTGGAACAATTCGAATACGTCGTCATGACATCAGTGGTTCGCGAATTCAGTCATTCCAACTCAGAAAACACTGTAGCAAAAGGATATGATCAGACAGGGCGGTGGCTGATTTGTGTTTACGAGATGATCGACACCATGACAGTTTTGCCAGTCACCGCTTATGAGCCAACGGAGGAATGATGAAAGAAATCCAAATCAGCCCGGAAGAACTCCGGGCAAAACAACAAGCAGCTCAGGCTGGTCGAGTCGAAGACAGTGCCGGGTTGGTTCGTGCCATGAAGGCCGCTGGTGAGCCGACACACTCAGGCTGGCTGCGTCGGCAAATTCATGACCGTCGAGAAGTCCCCCTGGAACGGCTGTGTCAGTCAGCAGGCATCACTTCCGCACAGCTCAACGACTTCCTGGAAGGTCTGGGACCATTGTCTACGGTGCAGGTGGATGCGATTTGCACTGCTTTGGGGATCATTCCAGCAGGGACTGAAAAGGTGGCTTGATCTGGTCAATCCATGCGCTCGAAACTACTCGATGCCCAGTTGCTGTCGATAATAATGAACGGTCTTTTCGAGACCTTCCGCCAGTGGAATCTGCGGCTCCCACTTCAGCATGGCTTTCGCGCGGGTGATATCCGGGCAGCGCTGCTTCGGGTCATCTTGAGGCAGGGGGCGGAAGTCGATGGTGCTCTTTGAACCCGTGGCTTTGAGAACCTGCTCAGCCAGTTCCAGCATGGTGTATTCGCCAGGATTTCCGATATTCACCGGGCCAGTATGAATCCCCTGATCCATCAGTGCCATGATGCCGCGCACGAGATCATCGACATAGCAGAAGGAACGGGTCTGGCTGCCATCACCATAGACAGTGAGTGGCTCCCCTTTGAGAGCTTGTGTGATAAAGTTCGAAATCACCCGCCCGTCGTTGGGATCCATGCGCGGGCCATAAGTATTAAAGATGCGGACAATGCGAATCTCGAGCTGATGAGCCAGGTGATAGTTCATGCACAGCGATTCAGCAACGCGCTTCCCTTCGTCATAGCAACTGCGTGGCCCTAAGGGATTGACATGCCCCCAGTAATCTTCGGTTTGAGGATGCACCACCGGGTCGCCATAAACTTCCGAAGTGCTGGCCTGCAGAATGCGGGCTTTGCAGCGCTTGGCCAGACCCAGCATGTTGATCATCCCCAATGTCGAGGTCTTGATCGTCTTGATGGGGTTGTACTGATAAGCCACTGGCGAAGCAGGGCAAGCCATGTTGTAAATGCGATCGGCATCAAGTGTGATCGGATGGACAATATCGTGATCAACCAGTTGAAACTGAGGATGATCCTTCAGGTGAGCAATGTTGGCCATGCGGCCTGTGAAGAAGTTGTCGAGGCAGATGACTTTGTCACCTCGCTCAATGAGACGGTCACAAATATGACTTCCCACAAAACCTGCACCACCGGTGACGAGTACTGTCGCAGCCACGGATTACCACCTGCGTGAAAGGAGATTGAAAATCTCAACGTCAAAAATTGCACGATCAATAACAACCGTGCGTCCGTCAGGATTCTCCCGCCACCTGTGGAGCGTTCGCAAGACGGAAACTCCCTGTTTACTCAAAAGTGAACAGAACTCTGTACTTGTCTCGGGGTTTGCTGCTTTCAAGTGGCAGCAAACAACCCTTAGAATCGTTACAGGCGGATATGATCGAGTGCGTCTTTCGGATCGAGAATGTAGCTCGTATAGAATGGTCCAAACTCGGCATAGTGAGCCGAGGCATGGTCGAACCGCATGGTGTAGACGATCTCCTTGAGATATTCCGGAGTTCGTCCCCAGAGAGTGACACCCCACTCCCAGTCATCCAAGCCTGTGGAAGCGGTGATGAGCTGCGAGACTTTCCCTGCGAAAGCAATGCCACTGGTGGCATGTTCGGCCATCAAGGCACTGCGTACACTGAATGGCTCTTCATACCAGTTGGCGAGCGGATGCCGGGCCTTATTCATCGGGTAAAAACACATCACGGGCCAGGCGGGGAAATCCGGGCAGAGACGCTGCTGATTCATCATGGGGAGTCGCTGGCGATAGCCATTGACCCGGGCTTGAAAGGCCGGTTCTTCGGGATTGCCACCTTCACGAATCAGTCGTTCAGCGAACTGCTCGACGGTGGGAACGTACTCTGAAACTTCCGTAATTGAAACAAACGAGTAAGTTGGCTCGAGTGCCACACCCAAGGTACTGGCCCGGATCTTCTGCCGCAGCCGTTCAATCTTGAAGGGGTCGGCATCCATCAGCATGAGCGACAGATCAGCACGATGCCCCGCCACGACAGACGTCTGTAAACGGACAGGAGCCTCAGGGGCATCGGGCCGGAGCAGTTCCAGAAGCTCTTCACGGCCGCTCGCCCGCTGGCTGTCTGTCAGACGGGCATAATGGGCCTGATTGACCTGATAGTAGATGTGCAGGCAGTGCCAGCCTTCGCGGAGAATGGCTGAAGGTGGCGGAAGATCGCGCTGGGGAGCTGGATGATTCATGGAAGGTCACTTGATCGATAGACAAATCGGCAGGATGAAGAATGTCCTCATCTGTGTGCGATTGTAGTCTCTGGGGCGACTGAGTTCACGCGGGTCGAATGAGGATGACTTTCATGCTTCCTGAGGACTCATCACTTCGAATGAAGCTGAGGAACTGGCCGCCGAGAAATCTTTCATGGAGCCACCAGGAAATTTCTCAACGTGAAAGATAAGTGGTATCAGAAATCATGGCCTCATAAGCTTGAGCCAGTTGATCCAGGCGTTCTTCGGAAAGGTTGCCAGCCTGCCTGCGAATCTCGAGCTGCTGCTTGTAATTGGCCAGCAGCTGTGCCCGGTCGTAACGGGCAAAGGCCACCATCTCTCCCAGCTTGCTCCCTTGAATCAGCTTGGTGATGTGCCAGCGTCCTTCGGCATCCATGACGACATGCGCCTCATTGGGAAGCCCGAACAGATTGTGGAAACTTCCCATCACTTCCTGATAGGCACCCACCAGAAAAATCCCGAGATAATAAGGCTCTTCCGGTTTCCATTTGTGAAGCTCAAGAACTTCCCGCACATCTTTCAGATCGACAAATTTGTCAATCCGCCCATCCGAATCGCAGGTGACATCGACGAGTGTCGCAAAATCGGTCAAAGGTTCGTTGAGCCGATGAATGGGCATAATCGGGAAGAGTTGCCCGATGGCCCAGCTATCAGGGACCGAGCGAAAGAGCGAAAAATTACACAGGTACTTGGCAGCCAGAATACGCCGTAAGTCTTCGAACTCTTCAGGTGGCGATTTGACACCATCGGCTTCTTTCAGCGCCCGCGCACACGTTTCCCAGAAAAGGACTTCCCCTTTGGCTCGATCTTCCAGACTGATCAGCCCCAGATTGAACTGCGTGTGCAGTTCGTCTTTGTGCTCGAGTGCGTCGTGATAAAACTCAGTGAAGTTCTTGCGATTGATCCCGTCGCACAATGCCTTCAGCTCGACGATCACCTGCGGGTCGTCATCATCAACAGTCACTTCGGGTTTATCATCGGCAAAGGTTTCAATCTCATCGCGAATGCTGGTAATCAGGACAGCATGATACGCCGTCATCATGCGGCCACTCTCGGTCACCAGATGAGGATGCGGCACATTCTCTTCATCGCAGACCGATTTGATCGTGTAGACCACATCGTTCGCAAACTCCTGAACGGTGTAGTTCATGGAGGATTCAAAGCGGGTCTTCGAGCCATCGTAATCAACGCCCAGACCGCCACCGATATCCATGGTATCGATGGGAGTGCCAAGTTGCCGGAGTTTGGCGTAAACGCGGGCGGCTTCCTTCATCGCCATTTTAACACGTTTGATCTCAGTGATCTGTGAGCCGATGTGCGAGTGCAGAAGCTTAAGTGAACTGAGTCGACCACGATCTTTAAGCAGCCGGACACAATCGAGCAGTTCAGAGGTAGTGAGACCAAACTTGGCCGAATCACCGCCTGAAGAGGCCCATTTGCCGGAGCCGCGGGAATACAGTTTTGACCTGAGGCCGATCATGGGCATGACGCCGGTTTCGTCTGCCAGATTGAGCGTGGTGATCAACTCGCTGAGCTTTTCAATCACGATGACCACGTTCTTACCTGCTTCGACCCCCAGCATGGCGAGGCGAATAAACGAATCATCCTTAAAACCATTACAGATCAGGAGCGAATTGGGATGCTGCACCTGAGCCAGGCCGGCATAAAGTTCGGGCTTGGAACCACATTCCAGACCCACGTTGAAGCGGGCTGAGTCTTTGAGAAATTCCTCGACAACTTCTCGACGAGGATTCACCTTCATCGGGAAGACCGGAAAATGTCGGCCCTGATAGCCGTATTCTTCGATGGCCTGAATGTAAGATGTGGCCAGCTTTTTAAGCTGATTGGTCAGAATCTGCGGGAATCGCAGGAGCAGTGGAGTGTGCAGCTTCCGTTCATCGCGCAAAGAGTTGACCAGCTCGAACAGATCGAGCGATCGTGGGTCATCGGCGGCTGGCCTCGCAATCAGGTGACCCTTCGAATTGATATCGAAGTATCCCGCAGACCAGTTTTCGACTCCGTAAACGTTCTGGACAACCTGCAGTTGTTCTTCGTCCATGGACATGGAGGTTGCTCTATCGCTGGGGAGTCACTGGTGATTTACAACACAGTTGTTGTCAAGCGGGTGATGGATCACCGGCAGGATGATCTGTCCGCACTACTTTGGATTTGCACGGAGTGAACCATTGCGATACGCCGCTGCCATGGCCAGTGGAATCTGGGCTTCGGCCAGCACTACTTTCGCCTGGTTCTCGACGGTGAGTGCCCGCATTTCCTGTTCGGCAGCAACAGCCCGAGCTCGGCGTTCTTCGGCCTTGGCACGGGCAATCCGCTTATCGGCTTCTGCCTGATCGGCCTGGAGACGGGCACCAATGTTGTCACCCACGTCGATATCCGCAATGTCGATCGAGACGATCTCGTAAGCGGTCTGCGAATCGAGACCCTTATCCAGCACAGCCTTGGCGATCAGCGAAGGATTCGAGAGGACATCGTAATGGGTCTGGCACGAGCCAATTGCCGAGACGATCCCTTCACCCACGCGGGCAATCACCGTGTCTTCAGTCGCACCACCGACCAGTTGCGAAATATTGGTCCGCACAGTGACGCGGGCCTTGGCCTTGAGTTGAATCCCGTTGCGAGCGACGCCATCGAGTGTGGTGCGGCCGAAGTGAGCCGGATCGGGGCAGTCAATCACCTTGGGATCGACACTCGTGCGAACAGCTTCCAGCACATTGCGGCCCGCGAGATCAATCGCCGAAGCGGTATCCCAGTCGAGGTCAATATTCGCCCGGTGAGCCACAATCAGGGCACGCACAACGGTATTGATATTCCCGCCCGCCAGCATGTGAGCTTCGAGTTTGGAGCGTGTGATGCCGGAAATTCCCGACTGGGTGGACATGATGAGTGCATCGACAATCTGCGGAGGATTGATCTTTCGCAGCGACATGAAAAGCAGCGAGAAAGGATTGATCCGCACACCGGCAAAGGAGGCCCGCAACCACAGATTGAAGTACGAAGCCAGGGCGATGAAGAGAATGATGCCAATGATCGCGAGGAAGATCACTCCCACGATGATCAGAGCCGTGATGATCTCATTCATAAAGGTTTTCCCTGGGTTTCGCTGAAAGAAAGAGCTTGATTCGAACGGGAGCCGCCACACATCATCTGATCAGGCAGACAAGCCTGTTCGAGCTAACGCGTATTCTAGGGAAGTGGATCAATCACCCGCAAGACGCTGGCATCGACATCTGTTCAAAAACCTGAACAGCAACGTGATGTCGCACTCTCAGAAATCAAATTCTCAGCTTAGTGTCTCATCCATACATGCAAAATGTGTGTGGCTTGAATCCTCATGGCCGACTCACAACCGTTTAGAATTTGACCTGGCGACTTCCTGCAGCATCTTTTGGCTGTGGTTCCAATCCTTCGATGGACTGAACGTCCGGTCGGTTGCGACCCACTTTGACCGTGTGCTTACCAGTCGAATAGACCCGCGGCTGAAAGCGGGTTCCCTGCACGCGGACCGTGTAGAGAATATCTGCCGTCGCTTCCTCGATCACCTGGACCACAGGATTCTCGACTCCCTCGAAGATCAGTTCCGGCAGCCAGCCTTGAATCGCACGACCATCGTTGGCATCGAGTGCAATGGTCACTGGCCAGCCGGGGAACTGGGCTTTGTCTCCTTCGCTGACCTTTGAAAATCGAGGCCAGCATTCAAAGGTGATCTTTCGCGACTTCTTATCGAAACGGATCAGGCCGTAGCCATCGGCCCTTTGTTGTTCGTTCTGGATGTTCTCGGGGTTGGCATAGGCCAGCATGCTGATCGGATTGCCAAGTCCATCTTTGAAATCACCAGTCCACGGTAATGGGCTGTTCGGAACGGGATTCGGCCCGGCCTGCTCATCGAGTGGATGCCACCAGCGACCGTAGATCGTGTTCACAAGGGCCGGACTGGTGAAGCCAAACGGGCCGTCGCCGAACGTCTCAATGCCATGTTTGACGACGACCGCCAGATGCTGGTCGCCGCAGAGATGCGGAGCCCACGCGCGACGAATTTCCCGGAGTGCGCGATTGCGACCACTTTGCGGCCAGCCATTGCAGTCGAGATCGGCGAGCAGTCGGCTATTCGGACCGCCGTGCATATGGACGGCTCCGCAAAAGGCCGTCGCAGAGAGGACACATTTCATCTCGGCACCGCCGCTGTAATCCTGCGACCACTCGTGCAGAAACTTCTCTTGTCGCGGGCCAAGCAGTTCGAGACCAGGAAGGTCAATACTCTTCGGGTCATACGAGGGGTCATTGATATGGTCAGGACGCGGCCCCATCTGCGGGATTGTTCCCGCAGGACCGGTCTTGAACTTTCGATCTTCGAGAATGGCAAAGTCGATGCCACCCACAGTCATTCGCGTGAAATAGACCGAAATATCCCGGTTGACTGGTGCGGGATCGGGTGCATCGGGCAGATGCCACGATTGCTGCCGCTGCACCTGGTTGACATATGAGACCGGGTACCGATAACCACCGTCGGCATCTCCTTCGATGTGCGATTGGCCACCTTCTTCTCCCCAGAGATTCGGATGGCCGACATCGTGATCGTCGGGAATACAGACCGTGGGCCGGTCGCGGATGATGTCGCGGAACTGCAAGCCAAATTCAATCCAGCCGGCAGTGTGTTCGGTATGGCGATAGGTCTGATCACCACCGAAGAAAAGAACATCAGGATCCTGAGCGCGGAGGTTATCGACGATCTCTGTGCGTGGTCCGATGGTGCGACTGCTGTTACAGCTCATGTTGGCGACAACAATCACCGCTTTCTCGACAGGATCGCGACGAATCAGGCCTTCGAACATGGCCTTCTCGCCGTGACGAACTCGGTAGGGAACGTTCTTCGTACCATCCCAGCCCTCGATGCGAAAGTGAGCATCCCATCCCGGATAAAACACCTCAGTTCTGGCAATCTCCTTCCAGTCTTCGCCTTCGGGTCTGACTTCGAGCCGGGCGACACGCTCCTCATCGGGCTTTAGCGGGAAGAGCTGGGCACTCAGCTTCAGCACGCCATTTTGTTGCGTGTAATACGCGAAGCAGACAACCTCATCTCGCGGCACATTCATCGAAGGAGGTGCCGATGGCCCGCCAGCCGCTTTGGCCTTGCCCTTCGCGTTCTTGTTAGCATTCGGAGTTGCCGCCAGCGCCCCTTTGTTCCACCACTCGCCGGTCGTCAGCGATTCCAGGTTGGGATACTTCTCTCCAAACGGTGGCACGGCAGCAGCAAAAGCGCGGGAAATACAAGACTGTCCCAACAGAACCACAGGGGCAATCTTCAGCAGCAGGCGGCGTGTCAATTTCATGGGGGGACTCTGGAGAGGTACTGCATGAGAGGTATTGAGCGTTTTGAAGCAGTAATAATACTACGTCATCAGTATCAGTGTCAGACCAACGAGGAAAATCAAGGCGACGTCCGATCAATCGTTATGGAACATCACCTTGATTTCCCTGGAACGATGAGTCTAACCCTCAGCGCCAACTTTCAAGATGACATCACCAGAGCTGCTTGATAAATGGAGTTCAAATCCATGGGCCATTTTCTGATATCGAACTATTTTCCCGTCGATTGGTGTCAATGAATTTTCACCTTCACGGAGAACTCGTAAGGCCTGCTCCAGTAATTGACGACGAATATGCAGTTGCTCTTCACGAGTGATGACATTTCCAATTGATGGCAGAGCTGTGATGGTCAGGCAGCGTCTTAAATCGGCCTTGTCCTTTAACTGTTTGGCAGCTTCAATCGACTTTACAAAGGCGTCGACTTTTGCCTTTCGCTGATCGATCGGCAGGCCGGCGATTTGGGCCAGAGTGTTGAAATCATCGCTCAATTGCTCAATTTGTGCATGAATATCAGCAATTGACAAAGTTCTGATTAACTCGGCCTGACGCTGTCCCTCACGATCCTCTGGCTTGGGATCCAAATTGCAGGGGACACCGATCGACAGACAAAGCGCTGCAAACAGTTTTTCGATTGAGGGAGAATTGCCCTGCTTTCGAATTTCGGCTTCGAGTTTTCGTTTCAACCAGGTACCAAAAATCTCGCCTTCCCATTGCATGGCAGTGGCAACAGTGACAGTTGGTGGCAGCAGTGCAAGTTCTTCTTCAAGACGATCCCGTTGATCTTTTGTTAACGCCGGAAGTTGGCGGGCCAGAAGGTCAATGGCGGCTTTTTCAATCGAGGCATCGACCAAAATCGAAATCAGAAGGGGACTACTGGCACAATCCCGCGCCATTTTCAGAGTTGCCAGAACATCATCGACCGCTGCATCGTTCTCACTCTCAGCAAACCGCTGTCGAGCCCTGAGAAGACTAACGCGACTGAGTTCTCGCAATTTCTGGACGTGCGGTAGCAGTAATTCGGGGCCAGCACTCATGTCCAGTTGCCAGTCACAAGGAGTCACCTGGCGGGCACGCTGCATTTCATGCAAGGCAATACGGTATTGAGCAAAAATTGGTTTTAGCTGATCAGAAACTGGTGCTTCGTCGCTGGAAATGGCAGCTTCGAGAACCTTCTTCTGCTCTTCAGTCAGATTCGGGATCGCATAAAAGGCCTGCCAGTAGATAACAGCCGCGTTGGGAGCAGTCGCCATTTTGACAACTGGCGTTGATTGAGGAACGACTTCAGCACGGAGATGTGACGAAGTTCCGCCAGATATCAGTAATCCCAGAATCAGCAGGGTTGTTATTCGTCTCATTGTACATTTCCTTGCCATACAGAGGGAGGTTGAGATGAATCGTTAAAGACATGTTCCGAACATTGAGCGAGAAGTTTGTCGAGGGACTCCTCTGACTCAGAAGCTGCTCGACGAAGTGCCATCAATGTTGGCACTGACCGGGAAATGGAGGCATCCGCAACGATGACTGGTGCTTCGGAGACCACTGGTGAAGGAGCAAGCGGGATCAAATCGACAGATCTCGCTACTGAAGGCTGACTTGCTCGTGAGAAAAATGGGCTAAAAAGACCCATCATCACCAGAATACCGGCAGCTACCAGCATGACACTCATGAACACTGTGACAGAGTATCGCTTTCTCCTGGGTATCTCCGACTTCAACGAAATAAGGGTTTGTTCGATGAGGGCCACACGGGCTGAATCAACTTCAGGTTTTGCAGTCCTTAAGGCCCCTGTGAGATTCTGCAATTCCACAAAACGCTCCTGGCATCCTGTGCATTGACCAAGATGCTCCCGGAGTTCGCGGGATTCGCTTTCCGTCAGACAGCCAGCAGCGTGCAGGCTGATCTCCTCAAGGCGAGTTTCACAAGGTGTGAATGAATTGTGCATTATGATTTCACTCCTGATTCCCGGGTGTTCGAGAAAAGGTTCACAGTGATTTTTTGTTGCCGCAGTTTTTCCAGGCCGTTGTGAAGTCTCGATTTGACTGTGCCCAACGGAACATCGAGTGCTGCCGCAATGTCTTCGAGGGACGCTTCGGCAAAAAATCGAAGCTCGATCACCTGCCGGTGTTCATCGGGAAGCAAAGCCACCGCCTGACGCAGTTGTGATGCGTCTTCGTTCAGTTGTAATTGGTGAACAGGATCAATCGTTTCAGCCGTCATGAGAGGAGCTGCATCGAGAAGCCACGAATGCGGTTCTTGCAGCGACTTCTGTCTGAGCGATTTCAAAAATCGATGCCTTAAAATTCCGTACAACCAGGTGGAAAACTGGCACCGGCCATCGAATCGACCGATGAAACGCCACCCTTCCAGTAATGCCTCCTGTGCCAGATCCTCTGAGGACTGCTGGTCTCGGCAAAGAGTGAAAGCACAACGCAGCAACGACTCTGAGTGCCGGCGGGCAAGTTCTTGAAAAAGACCTGACTCCCCCGCCTGTATGCGGCGAATCAGTTCGCTTTCGGAATAAGTGCGATTGCCTTCCATGCCCTTTGATTCCCTGCTTCACGGAAAAAGGTTCAGTAAAGTCTCATGATTTTTTCAGTTCTATCAGAAAGACCTTGTTTGACTGTCCTGTGACAGTCAGATGCAATTCGCGTTTATCATCATCAAGAAAAGCGTTGCCATAAGGGGGAAATCTTAGAATTCGCCAGAAGAGAGTCTGCATAGATGAAAATGTTTCTCCGGCATTTCGTTCAAATCATCCTGTGTCGTTCATGACGAAGAGGTCGTGGTGATTCTCAAGTTTCTTGCTTTTGGGGAGCCTTGTGGCCTCTGTCCTTGAGCCGGGCAAGTCGTTACAAAGAAGTTTCTACCGGGCAATGACATTGCTCTTTGCCACCTGAGTTTGTTCGGCACCTGGGTTTGTTTGACACCACGGATTGACATCTCCTCCTTTTCAGCGAGAAAGGCACGTGCTCATGCCTCGGTCGCGCGCTGTATGCATTATTGTTTCTGCGAACCTCAAAGAGTTCACCCGCTGTCTGAGTTTGTTATTCCTGGGAGGAGTGTGCTTCTTTCTGGGAGGGCAAGTGATTCTGGGGGCAGAAACTTTGCCCGGACGCGAGATTCTGGATCTCTCACTGGTTCCACCGGTGATTCAGACCCATCCCGGGCCCGAATATTCGCCCGAGCAGCTTGACTACTCCATGACTATCGGGATGGAACGCACGCCCAAAGGACGATTGTGGGCCGCCTGGGTGGCGGGTGGAGACAGCGAGAAAGGTTTTTTTGTGCTGGGCCTGAGTGATGACGATGGCCAGACCTGGAAGTCGCCAAAACTGGTCATTGATCCACCCGAAGCACCCACAGGTTTGAAGCGTCGGATTCTTGTCGGAAATTTATGGACTGATCCCACCGGCAGACTCTGGCTCTTTTTCGATCAATCGATGGGCTATTTTGATGGTCGTGCCGGGAACTGGGCGATCACGTGCGATGACCCTGATGCTGCATCTCCTGTCTGGTCGGCTCCACGCCGGATCTGGGATGGTTGCACGCTCAATAAACCGACTGTCCTCAAGTCGGGGGAATGGATGCTTCCCGTTTCATTATGGGATCGCGGCAAGATCGGTCCTGCGGAACTCAAAACCGCTGCTCCAGAACTCGACCCTTACCGCAAGGCCAATGTCCTCGTTTCCCAGGATCAAGGAAAGACGTGGAACTATCGTGGTGGCGTCGCTTTTCCTGGCCCGCAGTTTGACGAACACATGATTGTCGAACGCAAGGATGGCACACTCTGGATGCTGGCCCGCACCACCGAAGGGATGTTTGAAAGCCTCTCGCAAGATCAGGGAAAGACCTGGAGCTCACCACAGCTCGCGATGCCGCATATCCCGACGAGATTTCATGTCCGCCGGTTGGCTTCTGGCAAGCTGCTGCTGGTCAGGCATGGCCAGGTGGATGAACGTACAAAACTTCGGACACGACTGATGGCATTCCTCTCAGATGATGAGGGCCAAACTTGGAGCGGCGGACTGATGCTCGATGACCGGGGAGGAGTTTCCTACCCGGATGGTTTTCAGGCTCCCGATGGAAGAATTTACATTTCGTATGACCGCGAGCGGGCGAAAGAGCGGGAAGTTTTGCTGGCGGTTTTTCGGGAAGCGGATGTGGCAGCCGGAAAGATTGTTTCACACGATGCACGCCTGCGGGGAGTGATCACCAAGGCCATGGGCGGGCTTCTCGAATCAAAATTGCCCGGCGTGAAAAAAGACCCCCCGGCGCAGCCCATTGACGTGAAGCTTCTCGCCATGGTCGAAGGTTCGCAGGGTCGATGGAAAGACAAAGCTCTGCAGAACGCGAAACTCGACCGTACGACGATTGCCTATGATGGTATCACACCGAACAAATTGGTCTGCGATACGACACTGCGTCAGTTGCCGGACAAATCGTGGGCACTCTACCTGCTGGCGGGTGACGACATCGAACCTTCGCCGGGGAATTACATCGGCGTCGTCAAAAGTCTGGATCAGGGAAAGACCTGGTCTGCAATCCAGGAGGTTCCCACCGGTCTGCCGCGCAGTGGTCTCACCAGTGGACAAGGAGCGACCGAGGTGATGGTGCATCGCGGCCAGTTGACCATGTTCTTTTCGACGCACTCTGAGACCTGGGGCCGCAACTGGCAATCATGGATCATGACCAGTCCCAATCAGGGCCGGGCCTGGAGCAAACCCAGATTGCTGCCGGGACGATTGGGCCAGTTCACATTCATTCGCAACCACATCGTCACGAAGGACGGGCGTATCATGGTTCCCTTCCAGCATTATGAAGGGCCGGAGCAAGACGTTTCTCCACCACCTGCAGAAGACCGGCCCTGGCATAAGGCTCTTTTCCATTATGTGAGCAACCCCCGCAACGGAGTGCTCATCAGCAGTGATCAGGGGAAAACCTGGACAGAATACGGCAATATCCGTCTCACCACTGATGATCGCTACCATGGCTGGGCTGAGAACAATATCGTCGAGCTGGACGACGGTACGATCAAAATGATCATTCGTGGGGATCGACTGGGTGGTGTGCTATACATGGCCGAATCAACAGATGGTGGCAAGACCTGGCCAGATTTTGCTCAAAAGACCGAGATCCCGAATCCTGGCTCGAAGGCGACCATTTACAAGCTGCTCGATAATGGTGTCGCCATGCTGCATAATCCCAATTCCAGTCATCGCAGCCCCCTTTCCTTATGGGTCAGCTATGACGGGATGAAAACATGGCCTTATCGAAGAGTGCTGGTGAAGGAATCGTCGGATGGCCCGCAGGGGCGACTGAATTATCCCGACGGGTTTGTCAGCCCGGATGGTTATCTCCATTTTGCTTACGACGATAACCGCCACCGAGCGGTCTATTACGGCGCCAAACTTCCCCAGATAGCGATTGATGAAAATTATCCATGAATAGCAAATCCGATATTCAATAGATATCTAGCTATGATGGACTCACCTTGAGTGAGATTTTCCGCTTCCATTTGGGGTAGTCGTCGCTCAAGAGTTTTTGCGGCCAGGTGCCGTACCAGGCGTAGCCATTGCGTCGTTCGTAGCCAATCTCAGCCAGCGTGGCTTTGGGAATCCCGTCACGATCAACGAAGACTGGCTGATTTGTCTCGATCTTATAGAAACGAGCCCAAAGGGGTGGAGCATGTTCATCTGCCACCACCACTCGATTGATACCCTCGGGGCCTTTCTTGTCTTTCTCGGTGGCTACTCGAATGCCTTTAAGTTTTGACTTCTCAAACCAAGCAGCAGCGGCATCGATAGACTGCACAATTTCCGGCGATGGATCATCAATGCTCATCAGAAAGCGGGTAATCCCCGCCGATTCGCACCCGCTGAGCGTTGCCAATTCAAACGTACGGGCGGATCGCGGGCGAAAGTCGATCTCGTCGTGCTGCGCGCACCAGACTGTCAGTATGCCATCGACTCGAATCTGGCACTTGAGGATGCACTCGATCCCCCGGCTCACAGCAGCTTTAGCCGCCTGGCGACGATTATCATCGACGAAGTCGTATTGATCTGCTGTCACGACTTCCCGCAGGAATTCGAGCAGACGCACCATCGCACCGTCATTGAATGTGATATGGCGATGATAGCCAGTCCCCGGCGGTGAGAATTGGGGCCAGCCGCCGTTCTGGTATTGCCCTTTCAGGATATAGTCGAGGCCACGGTCAAATGCCTGTTGGTACTGCGGATCTTTTGTGGCTGCATAAATTCGTGCCAGAAATCGCAATTCATCGGTCGTCGCTCCGTTGTCGTAGGTTCCTTTGAGTTGCGAGCGATCGCCCGTATAGGGGGCGGCCGTCGTATCCACATTCTTGGGCCAGCCTCCGGTTTCACTCTGGAACGAAAGAATATTGTGGGCGATTCGCTGTGCCTCGTCTCCCGCGAACCAGGAATTGCTCTTTTTTAGGAAATCCTTCGGCCGGGCATCCGCCATTCCAGCGACCAGCAGCAAGGCAGGAATTGCCAGCAAGAATCGAAGGATCATCGAACCACACCTTTGCACGTTGACAGCTTGCACACAATTGCTCGCCTCGCAATATGTTAACGATCTGCGGGCCAGAGCGAAGCCCGGTTGTTCTGTAAAGCCGGTAACGCCGATTGATCCGGCAGGGCGAGTTGGGCGAATACAAAGTAGGCGAGGCGGAGTTGGTTGATCAGAAAACCAGGTGGTTACCAAAAGGTCTACCCCTGCTCGGCATGGCTTAAATTCATCATCTGAACGACTGAAAAAAAACTCGCCAATCGATGCTTTGAGAGATAAACCGGCTTTATCTCTCAAAGTGTGGTACCAGTTGCTCGCCCGCCAGCTTCCCTTTTGCTGCAGACAACGGAGGTTTGAGCACCGAACACTGAACCATTTTCGTTCTTCGCATGAAATCAGCCCGATCCACAATTGCTGTTGACCAACAAACACGCCAC